>CAKRSS010000040.1 GCA_934401725.1 uncultured Eubacteriales bacterium
GGAGCGTCTGCGGTACAAATGGCTGTTGGAATGAAGTTTTCGGAGAGCGCTTCACCGTTCGGATGAGGTTCGATAGAACCGATAGCTCACGCCGCACTACCCGCGCCATCATATTGCGGCTTCGCCGCTCATGAAGGCTAATTAGGGCAGAAAACGTTAGTGACGGCTATCCAGCAATCCTGCGCGTAGCGCGAGTACTTTGCCAGTGAAAAAGCGGTTTAGCAAGTCCCCCGAACGAGTAAAACCGGGGACAAAGCCGTACTAAAACAAAGGCGCGGTAGAGCGATTTTGACCGAGCCGCGCCGGATGCGAGCGCCAATGAGGGTGATTCCGCGCCCCTAAGCCATCCCCACGGGAGTGGGGGGATCCCCAAGGGGGGCGAACCGTAGGTTCGCCCCCGCTTGGGTGCGTTCTCTTTGGTACTTTTCTGCCGCATAGCAGAAAAGTACACTTCGAACACGTCGGAGGCCGGCCACGGCGGCAGCCCTTGTGGGGCCAAAGAACTTATTTTTCAAAAAATCGTTTTCCGCCAGACGTCCCGGCGTGTCTTTCCAAGGCCAAAGAACTTTTTCAGAACACAGGCATATGCAATACGCCTCCCCCTCGACAAAGCCCCTCTTTCCTCAAAAAAACATTCCTCCCCCGCTTAAAATCCTCCGTCCCCGCAAAAAATAATTTCAAAACCCCCTTGACAAATCTCCACTCATCATGTATAATACCAATAGTAATAATCATTATCATAATAAAAAAGGAGCCCCCCTATGCCATTGCCTAAAAATATCGCTTACGTCGGCGTCAATGACCATAACGTCGACCTGTTCGAGGGACAGTATAAGGTCGGAAACGGCATGTCCTATAATTCCTACGTCATCCTCGACGATAAAATCGCCGTCATGGATACCGTCGACGCGCATTTCACCCACGAGTGGCTCGATAACCTCGACCGCGTCCTCGCCGGACGTCAGCCCGATTACCTCGTCATACATCACATGGAGCCCGACCACTCCGCCAACATCGCGAGCTTTGTCAAAACCTACCCCTCCGTGACCGTTGTCTCCAACGACAAGGCTTTCCGCATGATGGCGCAGTTCTTCGGCAGCGACTTTGCCGACAACCGCCTCGTCGTCCGTGAGGGCGCGACGCTGCCGCTCGGCAAGCACACACTTCACTTCGTCGCCGCGCCCATGGTGCACTGGCCGGAGGTCATGGTCAGCTACGAGGAGAGCGAGGGCGTGCTGTTCTCGGCCGACGCCTTCGGAAAGTTCGGCGCGCTCGACGTCGCCGAGGACTGGACGGACGAGGCTCGCCGCTACTACATCGGCATCGTCGGCAAATACGGCAAGCAGGTGCAGGCGCTGCTCAAAAAGGCCGCCGCGCTCGACATAAAAACCATCTGCCCGCTCCACGGTCCCGTGCTCGACCAGAATATCGGTCAGTATGTCCGTCTGTACGACAAATGGTCTTCCTACGAGCCGGAGGATAACGGCGTGGTCGTCGCCTATACCTCGGTTTACGGCAACACCGGCAGGGCCGCGCTGCTGCTCGCCGACAAGCTGCGCGCGGGCGGTTGCCCCAACGTCAGCGTCTACGATCTCGCGCGCTGCGACATGTCGGAGGCTGTCGCCGCCGCCTTCCGCTACGACAAGCTGGTGCTCGCCACCACGACCTATAACGCCGACATTTTCCCCTTCATGCGCGAATTCATCTCGCACCTGACCGAGCGCGGCTTCAAAAACCGCACCGTCGCGCTGATTGAGAACGGCTCCTGGGCGCCGCGCGCCGCCAAGGTCATGAGCGAACTGCTCGCCGGGTGCGAGGGGGTGAGCTTCGCGTCAAACACCGTCACCATTCTGTCGGCGCTGGGTGAGCAGAGCATGGCGCAGCTGGACGCGCTCGCCGACGAGCTGTGCGCCGGTTACGTCACCGCCAACGCCGACCGCGTCAACAAAAACGACATGACCTCGCTGTTCAACATCGGCTACGGCCTCTACGTCGTCACCTCGAACGACGGCCGCCGCGACAACGGACTTGTCGTCAACACCGTCACGCAGGTCACGAACACGCCCAACCGCGTCGCTGTCGTGATAAACAAGCAGAATTACTCGCACCACGTCATTCGCCAGACCGGCATCATGAACGTCAACTGCCTCAGCGTCGACGCGCCGTTCAGAATTTTCGAGAATTTCGGCTTCAGAAGCGGACGCAATACCGACAAATTCGAGTCCATCACGCCGCTGCGCTCCGCAAACGGCCTGGCGGTGCTGCCCAACTACGTCAACGCCTATATTTCGCTCAAGGTGGCGCAGTACGTCGACCTCGACACGCACGGCATGTTCATCTGCGACATAACCGAGGCGCAGGTGCTGTCCGACCGCGAGACGATGACATACACCTACTACCAAAAGCATGTAAAGCCGCGCCCCGAGACCGAGGGCAAGCACGGGTTCGTCTGCAAGGTGTGCGGGTATGTCTACGAGGGCGACGAGCTGCCGGAGGACTTCATCTGCCCGCTGTGCAAGCACGGCGCGGCCGACTTTGAGCCGATTTCGTAAAAAATCAAAAAAATTTTAATTCAGCTATTGACAAAACACAAGACGTGTGATATAATATCGATAGTGATAACAATTCTTATTATCAAGGAGCCCTTAATGAACCAAACCCTCAAACATTCGAGACAAAGAGAAGCCCTGCTCGAGCTTCTGCGCGGTGTGACCTGTCACCCGAGCGCGGAGTGGCTGTATGCAGAGCTGAAAAAGGACTATCCAAAGATGAGTCTTGCCACGGTCTACCGCAATCTCGGCGTTCTCTGCGAGTGCGGCGAGGCGATACGGCTTGACGTCGGCGACGGAACCGTTCATTATGACGCTCAGACGTTCGATCACAATCACTTCTTCTGCACCTCCTGTCACCGGCTTGACGACATCGGCGGCGACGAGCTCGACGGTGTCGACCACCTGCTCGAGGACAAATACGGAGTGCGCATAGAATCCCATTCGTTCATTTTTTACGGCAAGTGCCGTGAGTGCAATAAAAATAATAATAATTCATAATATTTTAAGGAGAAAAAATCATGAAAAAGTTTGTATGCCCCGTTTGCGGTTATGTTCACATAGGCGACAGCGCGCCTGAAAAGTGCCCCCAGTGTGGCGTTCCCGGCTCCAAGTTCAAGGAAGTCAAGGACGACGAGCGCGAGTATGTTTGCGAGCATGTCATCGGCGTCGGCGCCAAGGGCAAGATAGACGATGAGGTGTATAACGGCCTCAAGGCAAACTTTGAAGGCGAGTGCACCGAGGTCGGCATGTACATCGCCATGAGCCGCCAGGCGATACGCGAGGGCTACCCCGAGATCGGCGCTTTCTACCTTCAGGCGGCGCTTGAGGAAGCGGAGCACGCCGCAAAGTTCGCCGAGCTGCTCGGCGAGGTTGTGACTCCCTCGACCAAGAAGAACCTCGAGCTGCGTTCCGAGGCAGAGTGCGGCGCTACGATGGGCAAGTTCGAGCTTGCAAAGCGCGCCAAGGAGCTGGGCTACGACGCCATCCACGACACTGTCCACGAGATGGCCAAGGACGAAGCAAGACACGGCCGCGGCTTTGACGGTATGCTCAAGAGATATTTCGGCAACTGATTGCGGAAAATAAAAAGAAAAGAGAGCTTCGCGAGAGGCTCTCTTTTTGGTTTTGTAGTGTGTGCGTCGCCGCGAGCGGCGCGGTGAAGCCTTAACCCAGTTTACGCGGCGTCGAGATAAGCCCTGCGATATAGTCAAGCGAGACGTTGTAATACTTCGCAAGACTTATCGCAATATCGAGCGGTATTTCGCGCTCGCCGCGCTCGTATCGCTGGTAGGTCGTAGTGTACAGTCCTATATCCGCCGCGACCTCCGCCTGCGTCTTGTCGCAGTCCTCCCGCAAATCTCTTATCCGTTTGTAAATCATAGCTTTTACCTCTGAATAGCGATATACGAATATTATAAGAAAAAACACCAAGGGGTGTTGACAAAAACACCGGATGGTGTTATAATATGTTCGAAAAGAGCTTTTATGCGGGAAAATGGGGGCTTTGAAAGGAGATTGGATATGATTGCGTTACTGATTATCGCGGTTGTGGTGATTGTTATCGTAGTTTATAACGTTAATAAGGCAGTGAAACAGGGGGCAGAGAAAAAGAAAATTCGAGAAAAGATTGCTATGGCAGAAAAACTATGCGATGAGGGCAGGCCTGTTCCAGAAGCGGATAGCTTGACTCAAAAATATATGGAGAGGCCTATCGTTATCAAAATCGCACAGGATGTCTTACAGGATTTTTTGAAAGGTAAGATAGAATTATATTCCAGCGCCAATGTAAGGATTAGACAAATCGAGTTTTCGGGCATGATCCATGCAGCTTTTTATCCGGATGCCAGCCTTTGCAACGGTGTTTACACCAAATGGAACGTGAGTACATTAAGCGAAGGCGGAATTTGTTTTGCTCATCAAAATCTCCAACCCATAAGCACTCAAAGGGATATGGAATCCTGTGTAAGAGCTGTTGCGATATTAGCATATCGTGCGATTTCGCGTGAATGTTCTGAAGATAAGACTGTAAAAGACTATCAATTATCAATGAGAGAATTTATTAGCGATGACGTGGTGTGTAAAAGTGTTAATTTTGAGATAAGAATTAGCTATTCTGCTCCCAACCCCAACTACGCCCCTCCCGCTGAGTGGTAACCCCTCCTCACCGAATAATTTGTGTTTTTTTCACTATTTGAGAGAGTTTCGGAAGAAACTCTCCCTTTTTTGTACTCTGAAATATTATGCCGCTTGCACAAAAAGTGTTGACACCTGCGCCGACTTTATGTATAATATTATTGGATCGCATTCTGATCCGCTGAAAGGCAGACGCTTTCGCCTCATATCACCATTGAAGGGAGAACCCGAAAGATGAAAAAGACCCTGAAAGCCACCCTGTGCCTCGCACTCGCTGTCATGTTCGGCCTGTTTGCACCGATTCTGACGGCACTCATCCCCCAGAGCTCCGCCCGCGGGCTGCCGGACGGACTGGAAGACGCCTACCTGCCTGAGGAGGAGGACGATTTTTCCGGTCTCGCCGCTGATCCCGCCACACTTGGTTTGGACCTCGGTGTCCAAAACCGCAACTCGTCGCTTGCGTATTCGGCTTCCGGCTACACCACGCACACCTCCGCCGGTTCCATCTTCGCCAAAGTGACGAACAAAACGCTGTATAACAAAACATGCACCGCAATGCAGGGCATGAACGTGGGCACAACCTACGTCTATACGGCGAAAATCAAGGGCGACAACACGGCCACCGCCATAGTTCGCACCAACGCGAACACGGGCGCGCAGGTTGTCATGTCCTATTACGCGAGTCTGAATGCCACGAGCCCGTCCTCCTGCAACTCGCTCGGACACGCCAACGAGCTCACCGTCGTCTCGAGAACCGAGAACGGCAAAACGGTGAACTACCTCTACGTCATCACCTGCACCGAGGGCTACCCCAGCCTTGCCAGACTCAAAATTGACGGCACCAAGCTGTACTTCACCGGCTACTTCCAGTTCAAGAAGACGAACGGTACGTCCTTTATGGGCGGCGGCGTTCGCGGTGTTCGCCATGCCGGCGGGTACTTCTACTTCCTCGTCAAGTCCGGAATGAGCTTCTACACCTGCCGCATTCCCGACGGTGCGAAGGGAGGTTCCAAGTCGAGCCCCACAAACGTGACCTGCTACCGCGCGTTCACCATTGACACGCGCAACGCGGTGTTTGTGTCCAAGTCCAACAAAATATCCACTGTCGACGGCATTGACGAGTGGATAAACCAGGGCTTCGGCTACAGCTCGGACCAGAAGACGATATACGTCCCCATTTTCAGCGGGACTAATGACAACGCGATACTCATCTACAACGTCGCGGATTACGTGACGGCCGCCAAGCTCGACGCGAACAAGGACTGCTCGGATGTGCTGTTCCCGTCGGTTGAGACGCTGCGCATATCCGACACGTCGCAGAAGCTGTTTGAGATTGAGTCGTGCGGCTTCCGCACAAGTCAGGGCACGAGCGGCGATTTGCGGCTGTACTTCAACACCAACGCAACGTCATCCGCCAAGGAGGGTGTATGGCGCATAGACAGTTTCAAGCGCAAGTCCTCCGCGCCTGCGTCGATGGTTAACGCTGACAGCATAATTTACACTGTAAAATACAACGCGAACGGCTCCGGCGCCACCGGCAGCACTGCGACGACCTATCACATCCGGGGCATTTCTGTAAAGCTCCGCAAGAACGGCTTTGCCCGCAGCGGGTACACCTTCATAGGCTGGAATCTGACCCGCAAGTCGGACGGCAAGTGGCTGTACTTCACGGCTGACGGCAGCGCGAAGTGGTACGCGAAGGGCTCGCAGCCGGCGACGGCGCGTCTCGCCGTTTACGAGGACGGCCGTAAGGTTTCCGCGCTGACGGGCGTGAACGGTGACATTGTGACCTGCTACGCGCAGTGGCGTCCCAATTCGACCGGCACGAAGAGCTACTACATCCACTACGACGCCAACGGCGGCAGCGGGACGATGGCTGACACCAAGGTTGTGTACGGAACGTCCACCGCGATCCGCGCCAACGCGTTCACCCGCAGCGGCTATACGTTCAGCGGCTGGCACGCTTACCGCATGTCGGATAACAGCTGGATATACACCAACAACACGACCGGTGCCGACAAGTGGATACCCGTCGGCGAGTCGACCGCAGGCTACACGCTGAAGGTCTACTCCGACGGCTGCAAGGTCGCCAAGACCTCGTCCACCGACCGCGATCTGGTCACCTTCTACGCAGTCTGGAAATCCAAATAAACATAAGTCCCCCGGCGCAAGCCGGGGGACTGTGTGTTTGTATGGATGTGACGTCTGCGGGAGCCAGCGCAAGGGGATTCCGCGCGCTGCGGCGCGCGGCCAACGCCACACGGCGTTGGATCCGTGCCGCCTTTGAAAAGGCGGGCGAAACTTTCACAAATTTGGGCGAGTTAAAATCTGTGGACGGACGTGACGCACGGTTTTAGGCGCTTAAGCGCGAGCGGTACGGTATCACGTTATAGATGAGCACCGCCCTGCTTCGCGTCCGGTGCGCTGCCGCAGACAGAATACCCCGCCTGCGGCGGCCGAAAAATGGCTTTCGTTGCTTCGCGTCCGGTGCCCATTTGGAATGGGGCACGTGGCACAAGTCACACCGTACGCCGTAGGGGCGACCATCGGTCGCCCGCTAATGTTGGTGTAAAACGACGTCACTGGTGTAGACAGAGCATCGGTCAAATAAAAGGCTCCCTTTACACAAGGGAGCCTTGGCTTGAACCAACGTTTTGCTTGTTAGGGTGAAGTTGCTTTGCACTGAAGCGGCGGGCGACCGATGGTCGCCCCTACGGCGTATGGCGAGCCATACCGCGCACTGGCCGCCGAAGGCGGGGGATTCTGTCTGCGGCAGCGCACCGGACGCGAAGCAGGGCGGTGCTGAACTATAACGTGATACCGCACCGCTCGCGCTTAAACGCCCAAAACCAAACGTTTAGGCGTCTCGCAATACCTTAACCCGTCTTTTTTTGAAAGTTTTGCGGGCCCCGTGGGGCCTTTTCTCGGGGGCTTTTTCAAAAGCCGCCCGAGCGGGGTTCGGGGCAGCGCCCCGAGAACAATCGGTTTCCGCTTGCTTTATTCCGTTCCACTGTCCCTTTTTGAAGGTTTTGCTGGGTCTCGGGGGCTTTTTCAAAAGCCGCCCGAGCGGGGTTCGGGGCTGGCCCCGAGAGCGAGCGGTTTTCGCTGCCTTCATCCCAGCCGCTTCCTCTTTTTTGAAAGTTTTTGCGGGTTCCAAGGGGGCTTTTTTCAAAAAGCTCCCTTGGCGGGGTTCGGGGCAGCGCCCCGAGAGCAATCACACTTTCAAATACCCCTTGAGCACCTTGAGGGTGTTGAGGACGCCGTCGACGTGGCTGCGTTCGTAGCCGTGGCTGGCGTAGACGCCGGCGCCGATGAGACCGTGACGAATGTCGTAACCGGCGCGCAGGGTGGCCTCGACGTCGGAGCCGTAGAAGGGATAGACGTCGACGGCGTAGTCCGCGCCCTCGGCCTCGGCTGCGGCAATCAGAGCGGAAACAACCTCGTAGCTGTACGGCCCGCCGGAGTCCTTCGCGCAGATGGAAACCTGCCGCTCGGAGCACTCGACTCCGCTGCCGACGCACCCCATGTCGACGCTTATCGCCTCGGTTACACCCGCGGGAACCGACGCAGAACCGCCGTGCCCGACCTCCTCGTAAACGGTAACGTGGGCGTAGACCCGGCGGGCGGGCGTGACGGCGTTGTCTCGCAGGTATTTCGCGAGCCCCAACAGTATGCCTACTGACAGCTTGTCGTCGAGAAAACGGCTCTTGATGTAGCCCGTGTCGGTCACGCGGGAGCGCGGGTCGAAGCAGACTATGTCGCCGACGCGAATACCCAGCGCGCGGGTGTCGGTCGCCGAGCTTACGTCGCTGTCGAGTACGACCTCGGTCGTGTCGAAGGTGCGGTTGGTCGAGCCGTAGTCGCGGTTGACGTGCACCGAGGCGTTGCACAGCTGAAGCGTGCCCTCGTATACCTTGCCGTCGCGCGTGTGGACGCGAACATTCTCCGCCTCGCCGTTTTCGGCGCGCATACCGCCCAGCGGCGTCACGCGCAGACGGCCGTTGCCCTTGATTTCGGCGACCATAGCGCCCAGCGTGTCGGTGTGCGCCTCGAGAAGCAGGGCGTTTTCGGTGTCGACACCGCCGAGGTCGGCGATAACGCCGCCCTTTTTCGTCAGATGAGCCTCAAAGCCGAGCACGCGGAATGCGCCGCATACCCATTCGGCCGCCGCGGCAGTGTAGCCGCTCGGACTGTCGATGGAAAGCAGCTCGAGCGTCTGCGACACGGCAAAATCAGCATATTTTTTCATTGTTAAACCTCCGGAATATTAAGGCATCACCGCGCAATGCCCGAGTGGCACACCTGCTTGCATCTTTTTCGTCATATTTCACAAAAATTCTTGACTGTAGCGCCGCTACAGCCTGCGGATTTTTGTTTCATCTGACGAAAAATCTGACTGCGCAATTGCACCATCGGAATTACGCGGTGAAGCCTTAAGGCATCAACGTGCCATTTGTGTGTTGCGTGGTAGTGTTCTAATTATATAATAACGTGCGTAATTAGTCAAGAGCCGGCGCGGCGAACAATAAAACTCCCCCGATTTGCTCGGGGGAGTAAAATTCAGTTTATCCCAGTGGGACGCTTGACGCTCTTCGAGAGCGCAATTGCCTGGAACACCACGCCGATAGCGGAGAACAGCAGCATCATAACGAAGTCAGACCAGAACGCGCGAGCCCAGTCAGCGTCCTGCATGAGAAGTGAGAACGCCTCAAGCGCGCTGATGTCGACACCGGCTTCCGCCGCACCCATGCCGGCCATGACTAAATAATAGCCGAACACAGTGGCAAGCATGGTGATGACGGACGTCGCCGCCACGATGATGACCATGACCTTGTCCCGCTTGCCGCCGAACTTTGCGTACAGTGCCGCGCCGAGTATTACCGCAAGAAACGCCGACAGCGACGACACATACCCGATGTAAAACAGTATCGCTGCCACGGCAGCGCCGCCGAGCGCGCCGACAAGCGCGCCGAGAAAGCCGCGGCCGTAGTTGCCGGGAGCGTTTTTGAACTCCTCGTTCTCGTTCTCAATCTGGGCGTTTATCTTGAGCGCGCAGTCGGGATCGAGGCTGATGGACATTCCGTCAATGTCGAAAATGCGGCGGTTTTCCGACTGTGTGCCGCACACGGGGCAGTAGCCGACGCCGAGCGCGCCGTTGTTTTTGAGAATTTCGGTTATCTGCGGCAGAACGGTACCAAGCCGACCGAGTATCCGCCCGATGGCCCACGTGTCGCGCAGTCCGAGAACCAGACCGTAGCCTGTTGCATCGCAGAACGCCTGTCCCTTGAGGTTCAGCCGCTTTACGCGCGCGACAATCTCGTCCTTTTGCGCGTCATCGGCGTAAAATGAAAAGTGAAGCACTACGGGAGCGACATTGTTCATAGACAGCGAGGCGTTGACCTCAAACCCGTCGTATGTTCCGTATGCGGTGCCGCCTGAGCTGTTTCCGCTGACCTCGAAGCCGAGCTCACCTAAAAAATTCTGAAATTTTGCCATGTTGTTTTCCTCCTTTACTTGTTTGGGGGTAATTGTGTGTTATCCCGATTGCGTTATTTCGACCACTTGACCGTCTCGCCGTTCTTGACGGCGCTCTCGTAGATGGCCTCGATCATGCGGACGGTCGCCGCCGCGTCCTCGGGGGTGTTCTTGGTGTTCTCAATCTCGCCCATGACGAGGCGCGCGAGGTAGAGCGATTCCTCCGCCATGCGGTTTGCGGGGGCGTACTCTGGGTTGAAGGGCTCGCCCTCGCTCGGGTAGACCGTCACCTTGCCACCCTCAAGCACGACGGAAGCCGTCTCGAGGCAGACACGGTACTCGGCGCGGAACTTCCATGTGCGCGCCATGCCCCACTCAGCCGTAGCGTTGACGAACTTGTCGGGGTAGAGGAAGGTGGTGTTGACCGAAATATGGGGAATGCCGCCGTCGGTCGTGTGCGCCTGGACGCCCTCCGGCTCGCCGAACAGGAAGCGAACCATGTCGACGTCGTGAATGTGCAGGTCGAGCGCGACGCCGCCGGAGCGTTTTTCGTCGCGATACCAGCCCTCGAAGCCCCAGCTGGGCATTCCGCTCGAACGGCAGAAATACGCGGCGCGAACCTTGCCGTACCTGCCGCTGTCGATGATGTCCTTGAGCACGAGGTACTGCGGCTCGAAGCGCAGGCACATGCCTATCATCAGCTGCTTGCCGCTCTCGCGCCAGGCGCGGAGTATCTCGTCGCACTGCTCGCCGGTAAGACCCATGGGCTTCTCGCTCTGGACGTTGTAGCCGCGGTGCAGCAGCATCGTGACGTACTGGCAGTGCAGATACGTCGGCAGGCAGACGTCGACAACGTCGGGCTGCTCGACCGACAGCATCTCGTCGAGGTCGGTGTATGTATGGTAGGGCATGACGGGTGCAGAATCCTCGCCGCCCTGGTTGATGGTGATGAGCTTTTCAAACTGCTTGGGGTTGATGTCGCAGAGCGCTACCAGCCTGACGGGCTCTCCGCGCTCGGCGAGCGTCTCATATCCCTTGCGGTGAGAACGGGCAATGCCGCCGTAACCGAGAATTGCAACTTTTATCATAGTAGATTGACTCCCTTCAATAATTTATTGCCTCAATTATAGCACAATCGCCGATGCGGTGCAATAGCAAAGTGACATTTTTACGCAAAAACGCCCCGCCACGTGATTATTTTCGGCAGGTTTGTCGATTGACAGCGGAGCGGCGCGATGATATAATTATCGCATCGTAATTTCGAGCGGAGGCTTTTTTATATGAAGGGCAAATACGTGCGGGGCGTCGTCGCGCCGATTGTGGCGGCGGTGATATGGGGACTCGCATTCACGGCGCAAAGCATAGGCGCGGGCTATGTCGGTCCGTTTACATTTACCGCGGCGCGGTCGGTCGTGGCGGTTTTGGCGCTCGGCGTCATTCTGCTCGCGGCGACGCTCATACGCCGCCGGGTCGGCGGCTACGAGAGGCCGGCGGGTGGTGCGCGCGCGCTGATAATCGGCGGCGTCTGCTGCGGAACGCTACTCTGCATCGCCACCAACCTCCAGCAGGCGGGTCTTAACGGAACAGACGCGGGCAAGGCCAGCTTTATTACGGCGCTGTACATTGTGCTTGTGCCGGTCTTCGGGCTGATTTTCGGACGCCGCGTGTCGGCGTCAACGGCGGCAAGTGTGGCCATCGCGGTCGCCGGAATGTACCTTCTGTGCGTGGGCAGCGGCTTTTCGGTGCAGGGAAGCGATATTTACGTTATAATCTGCGCCTTCTGCTTCGCCTGCCACATACTTACCATAGACCACTTTGCGCCGAAGGTTGACGGCATCGCGCTGTCGCTGGTGCAGTTTGCGGTCATGGCGGTCGAGTCGGGCATATGTATGCTGATATTCGAGAAGCCCGACCTCAGCGCGCTCGCGGGCTGCTTGCCGCAGATACTGTACGTCGGCGTGCTGTCGAGCGGCGTGGCCTACACACTCCAGATTATCGCGCAGAAGGCGAGCGACCCGACCATGGTGTCGCTGCTGCTGAGTCTCGAGTCGGTTTTCGGGGCGATTTCGGGCGCGATTGTGCTGCACGAGACTATGACGGCGCGCGAGTACGTCGGCTGCGCGCTCATGCTGTGCGCGGTTATGCTGTCGCAGATACCTCCGAGCGTGTTCAAAAGAAAAAAGCGGATGGCTGACAATCAGCTGAAAGCTGATGCCCGGCCGCCGGAAAACAAGTAAATTTGCAAGTGAAAAAACGCGCCGCGGGAGCTCCCGCAGCGCGTTTTGGTTTGGTTGTAAGCCTTATATTATCCGCCGAACATGTCCTCGTACTTGACGAGCGTGTAGCTGTCGGCGTCCGCCGGGGCGGTGACGGTTTTTGTCGTCGTGTAGTCCATGGTGGAGGTTGATATGGACGACATTGTCATCACAGTGCCCTCGACGTCAAGCTCGCCGGTCATGTTTGTGACCATGACTGTCATTTTGTCCTCACTGTCAAGCGTTATTTCAATGCCGCAGTCCAGCTTTGTGACGTTGGCCTTGACGCCTGACGCCGCAAACTGGGACTCGAATGTCAGCCTTACGAGATCGAGCATACCCTCGCCGAACTCAACGTGCAGCTTTGTGGTGCCGTCGGAGAGCTTTTCGCCGCTGATTTTGCCGACCTCGGAGGGCGACGTGGGCGCGTTCACGCCCATCTGGCCGAGAACGTTGGAGGCCTGCTCGACTGTCAGCGTTGTTTTGACTTTCTCACCCATGACGTCCACGTAAAGAGTGCCGTCGTGCATTATCATTTTAATTCCTTCCGTCTCGAGGCTGTAATTCTGGCCGCTGACGATTGTGTCGTTGGTGTTTGTCGTCTCACTGAGCACCTGATTGTTGGACGTCATAACGACTGTGACCTCGTTGTGCTGGACGAAGGTTTTATTGTTGTTTGAGCCGCAGAGAGAGGTGTAGAGATCGGCCGCCTTTGCGCTCTCAAGCGCGGAGACGACGGAGACCGCGGTAGTCTCGGCGGGCGTGGTCTCGGCGGGTGTAGTTTCGGTGGGCGTAGTCTCAGTGGGTGTGGTCACGATGGGGGTAGTTTCCGCCGGAGTGGTGTTTGACGGGGTGGGGGTGTCGTTGTTGTTGCAGGCGGTCATGGTCAGCATCATGACGAGCGTCAGCAGGATAACGGCAAGCATTTTTTTCATGTCTTTAATTTCCTTTTCAATTACTTTGCAGTCAAGCCGCGGCGTTATTATATCATTTTCGCACTCACTTGTCAAGGGACGCCAGTAGGGCAAATCAAAAGAGCAGTGAAGTTGCCCTCACTGCTCTTGTTTTGCTCCACCGCGCAATCCACGAATTGCGCGGCGGAGCTTCAGCTTTCGAGCTGCTTGCCGAGAAACCCTGCGGCTGTCTGTATCAGCTTGGACTCGACCTCCGAGCCGAGAATGTCGCGCGGACGCTCGCCGTCAGCCTCGGCGACAGACGCCACACAGCCGATGATGTCGCCCTCGCTTATGATGGGCATGGCGCAGCTGATATAGTGGTTTTCGCTGTCGGCGATGACGGGCAGCCGCTGACCGCCCTCGCGCCACATATACAGCGCTCTGCCCTCGATGATGGCCTCGAGCTCGTCGGACAGCGTCTTGTCGACGTACTCCTTGCGCGGCACGCCCGAGCAGGCGATGACGGCATCGCGGTCGCAGATGACGACCGCAAGCGAGCATGTTTTGTGCAGCGTCTCGGCGTACTGCCCCGCAAACGCCGCCAGCTCGCCGATGGGCGAGTACTTCTTGAATATGACTTCACCTTCACGGTCGGTGTAAATTTCGAGCGGGTCGCCGCCACTGATAACATTGACACGAAAAACCTTATCGGCTTGGTTTTTTGCCGACTGAACCACCACAGAATTGTATTTTTCTGCGGTTCTTTCGATATTCTCCGTGTCCCCGTTAAAATTTGCGATTTCCTCCGCTTGCGCTTCACCGTCGCACCGCAGGAGCGCGTCCACATCATTTCTCAGCTTTATCTCGATGCGGTTTTCATATACGATGATGCGGTCAACAATCAGCCCGATGTCGCGCTTGTCCAGCTTCTCTTTGCTCAGGATATCGTGGAAGATGTCCAGCACCGTTTTTGCATGGCGGTTGGCTCTGATGATGGTATTTCTCGTATCTGCTGTCATGGCAATCTGATTTTCCAGCCCGTGAATCCGGTTGGCGCTTTCCTCGATCAGCGCGTCGTAGGTTTCCATGATGACATCCTCGTTTCCTTTTGCGCGGGCGAGGTCGCGGGATTTTTGCCGCATCAGGATTTTGAGTGAATCCTTCTCCTGCTCGATGAGCTTTGAAAGCTCATCCGCAGCTTTGGCGCTGTCCTTCACCGCATTCGGTTCGAAGCTGATTTCGGATTCCAGTTGTTTTATCATTTTTTCGGAGTTTTCGCAGACCTTGGCGATGTACCGTTTCAGCTCACGGTCAAGCACATCCACGCGGATGTGATGTGTCGTGCATCCGGCTTTGCCGCGCGTGTGATATGTTCCGCAGATATAGGCGTCGGCAAGGTCGGGACGGCTGCGCGAGAACATAGGCGAGCCGCAGTCGCCGCAGAAGAGGTAGCCGGAGTAGTTGTTGGCGTACTTTTTCTGACCGCGGTAGTGGGTGGTTGCGCGCTGCTTCAGCAACTCCTGCGCAACGGCAAAGGTGCGGTAGTCGACAATCGGCTCGTGGTGGTTTTCGAATACGATATGCTGGCTTTCGTCAAGCGGAACATCGTTTCCGTTTATCTTTTTCCGCTTGAATTTGTGCTGGCGCAGTGTGCCGATATAGAAATCATTGCAGAGAATTTCGGAGACGGTCACGATGCTCCAGGATTCTTTGACCTTTCCTTTATATTCATCGCCCTGCGCTTCCTTGCGGGCTTTTTCCCGCATTCGCGGTGTGGGGATATGCTCGTCTGTCAGATGGTTTGCAATCTTTTTGTAGCCCCAGCCGTCGATATAATAGTTGAATATGCGCCGCACTACCTCGGCAGACGGCTCGTCAATTTCAAAGGTCATCTTTTTGGAGTTTGTAATCACATAGCCGAACGGAACCGAACATATCCACTCGCCCTTTGACTGCCGTGAGGCAATGACATCGGACACCTTGCGGCTGGTGTCGGTGACGGGCATTTCGTTGACGAAGAAGTAGAGCTTGATCTTCATCCAGTCGTCGATGTGATCTTGGTAGTAGTCCACCCCGTCGCCGATGGCAATGATGCGGATATCGCGCTCGGCGAGATCCTCAAATTCGGCAAGTCCCTTGCCGGTTCTTCGCGAGAAACGGCTCAGATCCTTGATGATAAGTATATCGTATTCGCGCTGCATGAGCTTTTCGCGCATACGCATGTAATCGGGGCGTTGCTCGAAGGTGTAGCCCGATTTGTCACGATCCTCGAAGTAATCGACCGTGCTTGTCGGAAAGTGCAGACGGCAGTATTCGTCAATGATCGCCTTCTGGTTTTCGATACTCGTGTTATCGCGGTCAAGCTCCAGGTCAACGGAGATTCGCGTGTACGCGGCAATGCGGAATCTTTCAACCATATTGATAATCACTCCTTTGATATATTACTGATAACATTGTATCACAGAACCCGCCCGCTGTCAATGAGATATTTGCAAAGACATGAATTGTTATCATTTGCCGTGGAATTTTGAAATTAACAAGGCGCGATTCGCCGGCTTATTTCAATAAAACACGATTTTTTGAAATAAAGAAGTTTATGATTTCAACTTTTGCTGACTTTTGAGGTCAACGTGCTATAATAAGCGTGGCATTTTCATTGCTGTAATTCAAAATCTCACGGAATGAATATTCAAAATTATACCGAATGAAATTTCAAAATCTCGCGGAATAGACTTGCAAAATATCAAGGAATGGGTTATAATATATGTGAAAAACAATCCGGAGGTATTTTGTTATGAAAAAAATCGCTGAACCATCGAAATACAAACCACGTGTTATCGACAGCGCAGTTTGCAGATATTTGTCCACCTTCGGCGCGGTGTGTATCGAAGGTCCCAAGTGGTGCGGGAAAACATGGACTTCTTCATTTCACAGCAAAAGTGAGTTCTTAATCGGTGATCCTGCAAACAATTTTCAGAACCGTGCATTGGCGGAAATATCTCCGTCCATTGTTCTGGAAGGCGAAACGCCGCGTCTGCTTGACGAGTGGCAGGAGGTTCCCTCAATCTGGGATGCGGTTCGGTACACGGTTGACGGTCGGGCGGAAAAGGGGCAGTTTATTCTGACCGGCTCCTCCACACCAAAACGCAAAGGAGTTCTTCACAGCGGTGCCGGCAGAATCGGAAGATTGCGCATGCGCACAATGTCTCTTTATGAGTCCGGTGAATCCAGTGGCACTGTTTCATTGGAAGAGGTATGCAACGGCAAGATTACCCCGGCAATGACAGGCGAGGTCAGTCTGCGTGACCTTGCGTATTATACGGTGCGCGGAGGGTGGCCCGGAAATCTGAATGTTGCACCGGAAAATGCTTCTCTGTTGCCGCAATCCTACCTTGATGCCATACTTGACGATGATTCACAGAGCATTGACGGCAAAAAATATGATGTGGCAAAAATGCGTCTTCTTCTGCGCTCCCTTGCCCGCAACGAAAGCACAACGGCTACCAAGAAAAAACTGCTGAACGATATCCGCGAATTTGATGATGAAGCAATCGATATGGACACGATAGCCACGTATCTGGATGTTTTCAACCGTCTTTTTCTGCTTGACAACCAACTTCCTTTTTCCGCAAATATCCGTTCTTCCGTTCGCGTGAAGCAAGCCGAGAAAAGACATTTCTGCGATCCCGCGCTCGCCTGCGCCTTGCTGAAAGCCACTCCGGATAAACTGATCGGCGACCTTGAAACCTTTGGATTTCTGTTTGAAGCTCTGGTGGAACGCGATCTGAA
>CAKRSS010000041.1 GCA_934401725.1 uncultured Eubacteriales bacterium
GGTTCAGCTTAAATCGGTTTTCTGCTGGCAAAGTAGTTTGTTGATGGCGGGCGGGAAAATTGAGCTTTCGGGGCTCGACGAACGTTCAATTTTAACCGCTTTTCTGCCTAAAACTAACTTTTTCAAGCATTTTGCACCCGGCCTCACCCCTATAAGCTGCCATCCGCACGCACGCACTGGCCGACCCCAAAAGACGTTCCTATAAGTTTAGAGCAAACGCTTTCCACAGCCTTCACGGCGAGTCCGAGCGGGGACAGGGCGTGCGTCCCCTGAAGGCGTGATGCCGGAACCATGCGTGCAATGAGGGTGACGCCCTCCACCGCCAATCCATCAAGGGAGTGGGGGAGTCCAGAGGGGGCGAACCGTAGGTTCGTCCCCTTTGGTGCATTCTTTTGGTACTTTTCTGTTGCATAACAGAAAAGTACACTTCGATATCGTCGGAGACCGTCCACGGCGGCAGCCCGCCAAGGCTAAAGAACTTATTTTCCAAAAATCGCTTCCCGCCGACGTTCGGCGAGTACACTTCTCCACCGTCGGTGGCCTCCACGGCGTGCGCCTGCCAAGGCCCAAGAACTATTTATAAAAAGCGGCTCCCGCAGGCGTCACCTGCGAGAACCGCAAAATTGCTTTAATCAGCGCACGGGCATATGCAATACGCCCACTCCCGCACCAAAACCCCGCTGACGTCAAAATCTCCGTCAGCGGGGTTCAATACATTTATTTATAAATCAACTACATCACAGCACATCCCGCAGGGGGCGGGTTTTGTACTTTCCGCGGGTGAAGTCGGGGATTTGCTGCGGCGCTCCGCCTCTCAGGACCGACTGCTCGCTGAGGTAGGTTATGCTCATCCAGGCCGCCATGTCATAGACGTCGATGGGCATCTCGCCGCCTGCGCGGAGCGCCTCGAAAAACGCGCGGAACTCGACGCCGTCCATGCCGCCGTGACCAGATTTTAGCCCCTCCTCGGTCATGCGACGCCACGCCTCGGGCAGGTACTTTTCCTCGTACTCAACCGCGTTGTTCTGGTAGGTCGTGTAGTTGCGCAGCGTGTCAAACCACTCCTCCATGCCGTCGAAATAGACCATGTTGTTGCCCATTTCGTACATTCCGCGCGTGCCGCGGACAGTGAACTCACGGTTGTAAAAGCGCGGCAGTGAGGTGTCAAGACGCAGCGTGATGGTCTCGCCATTCTCGCAGGTGATAAGCGTCGTGACAATGTCGCCCTGCTTTATCACCTCGCCGACGCGGTGCGGGTTGATGGTGTCGAGGTGCCTCTCAACGTAGTCGGCAAAGCCGCGCGCCTTGGACGACACCGAAACCAGCGACACCATGCGGTTTCCGCGGTTTATGCCTATCAGACGGGCAATCGGACCGAGCTCGTGCGTCGGGTAGTTCTCACAGTTGTGCTCGAGATAGTAGCCGAGACGGTAGTGATGCCGCTCCTCACTGCCGAGTATTTCCTTGCGCAGGTCGTGCGCGTAGGCGCCCGCACAGTGGACGATCTCGCCGAAAAGTCCGGCGCGCGCCATGGCGGTGGCGAGCAGCTCGCCCTTGTTGAAGCAGCAGTTTTCCATGAGCATGATGCGGGTCCCGGTGCGCTCGTGGGTGTCGACAAGCCTCCAGCACTCCTCCTCGCTGTAAGCGCCGCCGACCTCGACTGCCGGCACGATGCCGTGCTCCATGCACCAGACGGCCATCTCGATATGGCACTCCCAGCCGGTCGAAATCAACGCGGCGTCTGGGTGCGACTCAGTCAGAACCTGACGATAGTCGTCGCCGCAGACGGGTGCGCCGCCCGCTTCCGCGACCGCTGTGCGTGCGCGCTCGAGTCTGTCGGGCAGAAGCTCGCAAAGGCCGACAATCTCAACGCCGTCGACCGGCATGACCGCGCGCGTCATGAGTCCGAAGCCGCGCGTTCCGAGGCCGACTACTGCAAATCTTACTTTTTCCATGTCCGATGTCCTTTCATTTATCAGAAATTAATGACTCCGAGGTGCTCAAGCAGGATCTTGATGCCGATAAGAATAAGGATTATGCCGCCCGCAACGGCGGCCTTATCCTTGAATTTTGTGCCGAATTTGTTGCCGATGATAACGCCCGCGATGCAGATGACGAAGGTCGTGCAGCCGATGATGGCAATGGAGGACCAGATGTTGGTGCCGGGCTCCATGGCGATGACGATACCGGTGGCCAGCGCGTCAATGCTTGTGGCAACGGCCATGACAAAAAGCTCCTTGATGTCGAACCGCTCGGATTCCGCGCACTCGTCGTCATCGCCGCCGCGGATTACATCGATTATCATCTTGCCGCCGATGAACAGCAGCAAAACGAAGGCAATCCAGTGGTCGTACTTCTCGATGAGGTGCTGGAACCGGCTGCCGAGCAGCCAACCGATAAGCGGCATCAGCGCCTGAAATCCGCCGAAAAACGCCGCGATTACGAGCGCCTGCTTGTAGTTGATTTTTTTCATACCGAGGCCCTTGCAGACAGATACTGCAAAAGCGTCCATCGAAAGCGCAACTCCGAGGCCGAGAACTTCGATAATTCCCATGATAGAACCGTCCTTTGTAAAAAATAAAAGACACACGCATGGCAAGCTGCCATACATGAGTCTTGTTTATTAAGGCAAACCAGGCTAAAGACCAGTATGTTGACTTGCCGCATGCGCCCGGCCGACCGTTCGCACGCTAACTACTCCCTCAATATGTCTGTCCATTATAACAATAATATTGGTGTTTGTCAACAATTATTTTCGTTGTTTGCGAAAAAAATGCCGCGGACGCAGAGCGTCCGCGGCAAATCCTGTATGTCCCGCCTCAGCCGAGCCACTGCACGACAAGTCCCGTGAGGAACGCCGCGCCGGACGCGCCGAGCGCGACAATGAGCAGCGAGCGGTCGAAAAAGGCCAGCAGCACCGCAACTCCGAAGCCGACGGCCGCCGTCAGCACGCTGCCGGTCGAGCTGAAAACGGACGGCAGCACCATTGCGGACAGCACGGCGTAGGGCAGATAGTACATCATGCTGCGCAGAAAGGGCGAGCGTATTTTGCGCCGGAACGCCACCAGCGGTACGGCGCGGACGACGTAGGTCACGCCCGCCATGACGGCGAGGCAGGCGCATATTCTGAGCGTGTCTGTCATTTGCTCACCTCCATGTCTGTGGGCGCGCCGTCGGCGTCTGAGGGCGCGTCGGCGGCGGGATTATCCGGATGGTTCGGATTGTCCTTATCGTCCGCGACGGGAAACAGCAGCGCCGCCACGGCCGAGGCTACGACGGCACAGATTATAATGCTGAAACCCGAGGTGATAAACCCGAGCGCCGGTACAAACGCGATAATACAGGAGAGCACCGCCGCCACCGCCGCGGCGACCGCCGTCCCGCGCTCGCGGCGCACGCTGGGTATCACAATGGCCACAAACATGCCGAAAATGGCGATTCCGAGCGCATTTTTGACCGACGCGGGCAGAATATTGCCCGCCACGGCGCCGAGCAGCGTCCCGAGTGACCAGCAGACGTAGGGGAAGCCGATAAGTCCGTACATATATTTAGGGCCGACGACGCCTGGCTTTGAGACGGCGACGGCGAATATCTCGTCTGTCACGCCGAAGCCGACGACGGCGCGGCGCAATGTGTTCATGGTGCTGTCCAGCCGCTGGGTCAGCGATATGCTCATGAGCGAGTAGCGCAGGTTGATGGTCAACTGGGTCAGCGCCATCTCAAGAAGGCCGCCGCCCGCCGCCATTACGGCGACCCCCGCTACCTGACCTGCCGAGGTCAGGTTTGTCAGCGATATGAGCACCGCGACCAGCGCCGGGATTCCCGACGCCACCGCCGACACCCCGAATCCGAACGACACCGAGAGATAGCCGAGCCCTATCGGCACGCTGTCCCGCAGTCCGTCACAAAAACCGTATTCACTTTTGTTTCCAACGCTTGTGCACCGCATGTTCAATACTCCGGACTTAATTTCTTCAACAAAAGATTATTTTACAGCCCCACGCGGGCTTTGTCAAGTGGAGTCGGGACGTATCGTCAAAATAGACAACAAACCGCGTCGTATTGACGTCAGAACCAGCAATGCGACCACTTTTTGCGGTTGACTTATGCGCCGGTTTATGATACAATAACGTAACTTTTATCCCCGCAAAAAATCATCCGAAATACGGAGGACGGTATGGATACTCTGATCAACCGGCAGCTTAAGCCCGAGCTGACAGAACGACTGAACGCCGCCGCAGGCGCGGACGGACCCGTTTTATTTACCATTGTCGGCGATATTTCCGACAAGGCACATTATTCGCATGTGGCTCTGGCTGTCTGCGCCGAGAGCTTCTTCACCTACAGCTTTGATTCGGACGAACGAAGCTGTTCTTATCGTATTTCCGACGTTAAGGAAATATATAACAAACGAATGTACGGCAACGGCGTTATGCGTGTCAAGCTTGACGGTGGCGAAACAAAAGATGTTTACCGCTTCACTTTTGCGGTAGCAGCGCTTTGTGACGCCGCCGTTTACTTCGTTAAGGCGATCCGCGACGGCACGCCGCTCGACGAGGCGCTCGGCAGCATCGAGGCAACGTACGAAAAGCAGCTGTCCATCTGTCCTAAATGCGGGCGCACGCTGTCCGCGCCCGGCGTCAAGTGCATCAACTGCGAGAGCAAGCGCAAAATCATCGCGCGGCTCGCAAAGTACATGAAGCCCGAGATTTCGGTGCTTGTTTTCTCGGTCATTATATCCGTAATCACCACCGCTCTCGCGCTTGTTCCCCCCTTTCTCACGCGTACATTGGTCGATGATATTCTGAAAGACGGCAACGTGGCCTCAACGCCCATCAAGCTTTTTGACAGGTGGAATTTCAATGTTGAAGACAGCCTTATCCTGATCGGAATTATGCTGGCGTTGATCTACATAGTCCGCTACGGCCTCGGCGCGGTGCGCGGCTACTACCTGCGTAAGGCGGGCGACCGCATAGTCAAATCGCTGCGCGACGACGTGTACGAGCACGCCCAGCACCTGCCCATGCGCTTCTACGACAAGACCTCCACCGGCTCTGTCATAAACCGCATCGCGGGCGACAGCGCCACACTCCAGTCCTTCATGCTGCGTATCACGCAGGAGGTCGTGGTGCAGTTCTTCAAGATGGTGGGTATTATCGTCATAATGCTGGTCATGAACTGGCGGCTGGCGATATATTCGCTTATTCCCGTGCCATTTGTCGCCATCGGCGCGCGTATATTCTCCAAGAAAATCGCGCCGTTTTATCGCCGCATCTGGCGGCGCTGGGCGGCCGTCTCCTCGGTGCTGACCGACACCATCCCCGGTATCCGCGTCATCAAGTCGTTCACCAACGAGCAGAACGCGACCGAGATGTTCGAGCAAAAGAACGAGGAGTGGTACGAGACCGACATCAGGGCGGGCAAGATACTCAACATTTACCCCGCCGTCGTCAACTGCTTTGTCAGCTTCGGCTCGGTGGTTATCTGGATGCTCGGCGGTATGGCCGCTATCGGCGCGACGACGGCGTCGGGAACGCTGTCGGTCGGTCTGCTGGTTTCCTTCATTTCCTACGCCTCGATGTTCTATGAGCCGGTCAACTTCTTCGCCAACCTCAACGACTCATACCAGAACGCGCTGTCCTCGGCCGAGCGAATTTTCGACATACTCGACGCCGAGCCCGAGCACGACTTCGGCAAGGGACACACACTGCCCGAGGTCAAGGGAGCTATTGAGTTCCGCAACGTTTCATTCTCGTTCGACCGCACCAAGAAGGTGCTCAAAAACATAAACCTCAAAATCGAGCCCGGCGACATAGTCGGTATCGTCGGCACGACGGGCTCGGGAAAATCGACGCTTGTCAACCTGTTTTTGCGCTACTACGACCACTACGAGGGCAAGATTCTGCTTGACGGCGTGAATATACGCAAGATCGACATGGAGTTCTTCCGCTCGAGCATAGGCTTTGTTCAGCAGGAGCCCATGATGTTCCACGACACCATATTCAACAACATCGCCTACGGCGACAAGAAGTACACGGTTGACGATGTCATCCGCGCGGCCGACATTGCCAACGCGCACGAGTTTATCGTCCGCCAGCCGGACGGCTACGACTCGGTTCTCGGCGAGCGCGGCGTCGGACTGTCGGGCGGTGAGCGGCAGCGCATATCCATCGCGCGCGCCGTGCTCAAGAACCCCTCGATACTGGTATTTGACGAAGCGACGGCGTCCGTCGACTCCGAGACCGAGCACCTCATTCAGGAGGCGATTGAGCGTCTTATCAGCGGCCGGACGACCATTATGATAGCGCACCGTCTCTCGACGCTGTCCAAGGCGAACAAAATCGTTGTTGTCGACAACGGCGAGATAATTGAGTGCGGCACGCCCGAGGAGCTGATGGCTATGAAGGGCAAGTACTACCGGCTGGTTCAGATTCAGACCATGTCCGACAAGGTCGCGCAGGACAAGGAAAAGGAGAGATTTGACTGATGGCACGCATATATGTTGACAAGACCACCGGGCACATTGAGCGCACGGATCTCTATCTTGTGAGGCTCGTCATGAACGACGGGCGGGTCTTCGAGGATCTCGAGCCGCGCCGGCTGTTCCCGCTGACGGACACGGAGCATTACGTCACGCTGCTTGACAAGAAGGAGAAGGAGATTGCGATGGTCAGGGAGCTGTCCGAGCTCGACGACGCCTCGCGAGAGGCGCTCGAGAAGTGCTTTGCGGAGTACTACATGATTCCGCACATCACGCAGGTGCTGAGCGTCGAGGACAAGTTCGGCTCGCTGACCTTTCGCGTCATGACCGACCGCGGCGAGATAGGCTTCCGCATACGCAACCGTCACAGCGACATCAAGATGCTGTACGGCACCTCGCGCGTCCTCATCCGCGATTCGAACGACAACCGCTACGAGATTCCGTGCTTTGACGAGCTGGATCATCACTCGAAGAGGTTGCTGTTCAGCTACGTGTGATGGTGCGGCTGTACTGATTGATTAAATGGATCTTTGCGGTTTCCGCAGGGGGTGGCCTGCGGGAGCCGCTTTTTGATGAATAAGTTCTTTGGTCTTGGATGGTTCTCGCCGTGAAGGCCACCGACGGTGGAGAAGTGTACTTTTCTGCCGCGAGCAGAGAAGTACAGTTAAATCACGTCCCGCAGACGTAATGGCGAGCCGCCTGCCAAGGCAAAAGAACTCTTTATACAAAAAAGCGGCCTCCGTCGAGCATCCCGACAAACCCCTTCAGCGCAGAAACTTTCATACAAAAAAGAAGCCCCGCAGGGCAAACGTTGCCCCGCGGGACCTTAAGGCATCACCGCGCAATTGCACCATCGGTATTACGCTGTGGTGCCTTAAATCAATTAAAACTTATTCCAAATCACTTTGCCTTAAACATCTCATACACCGCCATAGCTCCGCGGCTCGGGGCGAGGTGCGCGACCTCGTCCGAGATTTCGATGGGGTGAGGTACGCCTGCGTGCTCAAGAAGCAGCGCGAATACGTGCCGCAGTGGATTGCCTCCGCCGACCACCAGCCGACGCTCCGTCCCGCAGACGCCGAATACCGACATTATGTCGTCCTTCAGCAGCGCGCCGACGAAGAAATTGGCCGCCGTGTCCTCGTCCCAGCCCGCAAACAGCCGCCCCGTCCGCGCTTTGACAAGCGATGGGGAAACACCGTGCCCGACCGCGTAGTCAAAGCCGCGGTAGAGGTACTCTGGAATGATTTTGCGGATAACAGGCTGCGGCAGCGCGCTGCGCAGCATGGTGTGCCCCGAGATCGCCGCGATAAACTCGCCGCAGATGCCGGTGCGGATGGAGGTTATGCGACCTTTTCCGTCGACCTCCATGACCTTGTTGTGCGAGCCCGGCAGCGTGATGACAAAATCGCCCGTAAGCCCGAGCAGCGACATTATGCCGTAGGTCTCGCAGTCCTCGCCGCTCATGGACTCGAGCACGTCGATGATTTTCATGACGTCCGTCTCGCCCGGAGCCGGGAGCGTCTTGATGCCGGGGATGAAAAGTATGGGCAGCGGCGTCACATCGGGCATGTGCGTCATGCGCGCGGCGGTCACGGTCTCTTTTATGCCGACCGGCGCTACCGCGTGCGGGATGGGGAAGATGCCGACGTCCGACGCCAGCGTCCCCGAGCACACGACGGCCTCAACGCGGCTCTCGTCGACGCCCGCCTTGTCAAGCAGCTCGCGCAGTGAGTCGCGCAAAGCCTCGCGCAGAAACGTGTCCGAGCCGGTGAAGGCGGTGTTGCGGCACCCGGCGGTGCGCTTGACCTCGCATAGCAGCTGCTCTCCATCAAACAGACGGCAGCGCATGTTCGTCGTGCCGCAATCAACAGTTATCAGCATTGTTTTGTCCTTTCAGGCATTCGGCCGGAGTGAATAACTGACATCCCGCCGCACGGAAGCGCTCCATCATGGTGCGAAGCCGGTCAGGCGTCGCTCCCATGCGCGCGGCAAGGCAGTCTATGCAGAAATATTCGGTGATATTGTGCCCCAACAGCTTTATCGACAGCCCCTCCTCGTCGGGATGAAGCGGCCGTCCGCAGGTGTGGCAGTTGTTTGTCATAATGTGATGAGCTTGGCGCGGAAGACGCGTACGCCGTGCGCCGGAACGATGAGGCGCATGTCGTCGCGACGGATGCCGATGTGCTCGCCGCTCATGACGTCGGTCAGGTCGACGCCCACGCCCGAGGAGTAGGGCACTCCGAGATCGGCGAATGGCAGCTCAAGCCGACGGTCGGCGTCCTTGAGATTGAAGAAGGCCAGCGCGAACTCGCCGCCGGACAGCAGCTTTATTATAATGGGGAAATCCTTCGTCGCGCCGTTGACCTGGTAGGCAGGACGGCACTCGGGATCCTGATTTATGCGGATGAGCCCGCGGTTCTGAAGCAGCTCGCGGCTGCGGTCGTCGAGCGAGCGGATATCGCCGCCCATCATAAGCGGCGAGCTTGCCATGCACCAGAAGACGAACTCGGTCACGTACTCGTCGGGCGTGGTGCAGTTCTCAAGGCCGACGTTTCCGCGGCCGTTCATGCCGACGGTCAGCATGTCGAGGTCGTTGAAGCAGCCCGCGGCGTTTGCGTTGAGGTTGGGCAGCTGCGAGGTCAGAATGTCGGCCATGGAGGCGTAGGAGTCGTTTATATCGTGGGTGGAACGGTACATGTGCGCACCGATGGAGCGCATCCAGTTCCAGGGCTCGCCGCGACCCCAGTTGCAGCCCGAGAAAATTATGTCTCGGCCGGTGGAGCGTAGCGCCATGCTCATGGTGAGGTAGCGGTTTTTGTTATTGGCGTAGTTTGGGAAGTTACAGAAGTCGTATTTGAGCAGGTCGACGCCCCACTCGGCGAAGGTGCGCGCGTCCTCGTATTCGTGGTCGAAGCTGGAGGGGTAGCCTGCGCAGGTGCGCACACCGGCGCAGGAGTACATGCCGAACTTGAGTCCCTTTGAGTGTATGTAGTCGGCCAGCGCCTTCATTCCGTGCGGGAATTTGACGGGATCGGGCACCAGACGGCCGGTGGTGTAGTCGCGCTCCTTGAGCGACCAGCAGTCGTCGATGACGACGTACTCGTATCCGGCGTCGCGGTAGCCGAGCTCGATCATAGCGTCCGCGGTCTGGCGGATGAGCTCGTCGTTTATATCGTTTCCGAAGGTATTCCAGGTGTTCCAACCCATAGGGGGTGTCTGTGCAATCATTGTTTTTCTCCTTATGAATATTCATTTTACCGGCGCGCGAGCCTCGCGCACCTCCCGGGTTTAGTATAAACCAGTGTCTGGTATTTGTCAAGTGCGCGGGGAGGTTTTTGTGATGATTTTTGTGCGTGGAGGGAGAACAGGAAATTTTGACAAAAACATTGACACTGACTGCGCGGCATGGTAAAATGAAGTCGGATACCAAACTGAGAAAGGAATACAGCTATGAAAAACGCAATCCGTGTTATGTCCCTGCTGCTTGCACTGCTCACTCTGGTCTGCATTGCCGTCTCCTGCTCCACGAGCGGTGACGACACCGCGGGCACCACCGCCGGAAACACGACGCAAAACACGTCCGCGACGTCCGAGACGAGCGCGCCGGGGCACCCGAAAGATATTGATTTCAAAGGCGCGCCCGTCCGCATACTCAGCCGCGACAACCCCGGCGTGAGTGACGAGATGGGCGTCGAGGACATAATCGGCGACACCATCAACGACGCAATCTTTGACCGCAATCTCACAACCGAGGATCGTCTCGGCGTCAAGATCAGCAACACCAAGCTGGCGGGCGGCAATTACGTTGTCACCGAAAAGCTGCGCAACCTCGTCGGCGCGCAGACGGACGACTTCGACGTTATCGCGAACAGCTGCTATTCAACCATAATGTACTCCTCCGAGGGGCTGTTCCACGATCTTTACGATCTCGAATACCTCGACCTCGACCGACCCTACTGGTCGCAGGGCTTCAACAAGGCGGCTTCCTTCGGCAATCACCAGTACGTCTGCGCCGGTGCCGTCGGGATTTCATTTTACAGGTACATGTTTGTCACAGTGTTCTCCCAAAGCATGCTTGCGCAGTTCGGCGTGGAGAACCTTTATGACGTCGTAAGCTCTGGCAAGTGGACGCTCGAATATCAGGCTGCTGTTGCGTCAAGGATGTACAACGACCTCAACGGCAACGGAGAGCAGGACGCCGACGATTGCTACGGCTTTCTCTCGGGCCCCATGGCCTACGTCGACCCCTACTGGTCGGCCTGCAAGCTGGATATTCTCACCAAGGACAACGACAACCGCTATGTTTACTCGCTGAACGTCGAGCGCGTGACCTCCGCCATGGACAAGGTGCTCGATCTTTACTACAAGTGCGGCGGCTCCTACATATACCCTGCCGTTTCGGACGCGGCCGACCAGGAAAGCATTGCCGGTCACTTTGCCGACGGCCGCGCGGGCATGTGTACGCTGAGGCTGCTTGCGGTCGAGTCGCAGACGCTGCGCAACATGAGCGATGTCTACGGCATAGTGCCTGTTCCCAAGCTCGACGAGTCGCAGGACGGCTACGAGACCTATGTCCACGATCAGTTCACCTGCATGGCGGTTCCGTCGACGGTGCCGGACGACCGGCTCGAGCTTGTCGGCGTATTTCTCGAGGTTTTCGCATCGGAAAGTAACCGCGAGGTCGTCCCTGCCTACTACGAGGTGGCGCTCAAGAGCAAGTATCTGAACGACCCCGAGGCCTGCAAGATGCTCGACCTGATATACGAGAACGTGTACATTGACGCCGGTGTGCTTTACACCAAGTCGCTGAACTCGGTTCACCAGCAGCTGCGCACCATCGTCAAGAGCAAGTCCAACAACACCGCGACGGTGTTTCGGACGCTCAGCCGCATCATCCCGGCCCGCCTAGATGCAGTCATGGCGGGGCTTGACAAGCTGGGGAAGTGAGGAAGTCGCGCTGCGCGGGGACGTAGTTAATTGAGGCTTAGGTTTGCGGTTTCCGCAGGGGTGACCTGCGGGAGCCGCTTTTTTGTGGGAGGGGGGCGTATTGCATATGCCTGTATGCTGAAAAGTTAGTTTTAGCCTTGGCAGACTGCCGCCGTGGCCGGCCTCCGACGTGTTCGAAGTGTACTTTTCTGCTATGCGGCAGAGAAAGAACAATTTGATTATGCCTTCGGCATAATCAAATTCAAGAGAACGCACCCAAGGGGGGCGAACCTACGGTTCGCCCCCCTTGGGGATCCCCCCACTCCCGTGGGGATGGCTTAAGGGAGCGTTCTCACCCTCATTGGCGCACGGCACCGGCGCGCCTCGGTCAGAATCGCTCTACCGCGCCTTTGCTAAAATGCATCCTGTCCCCCGTTGTACGTTTTCCGGGGGACTCGCTAAACCGTTTTTACACAGGCAAAGTAGCTTGGTTGATGGCGGGCGGAAAATGGGGCTTCCGGGGCTCGGCGTGCGCTCAACTTTAGCCGCTTTTCTGCAAAAAACTAACCCCTTCAAGCATTTCACACCCATCTTCATCACTGTAAGCTGCCATCCGCACGCACGCACTGGTCGACCTCGAAATACGTCCCTATAAGTTTAGAACAAACGCCTTCAGAACCCCTCCGGCGAGTCCGAGCGGGGACAGGGCGTGCGTCACCGAAAGGCGTGATGCCGGCACCGTGCGTGCAATGAGGCCACTGCCCGCCACCGCCAATCCATGACGGGAGTGGGGGAGTCCAGAGGGGGCGAACCGTAGGTTAGCCCTCTCTGGGGCGACTCTTTTGGTACTTTTCTGCTCGCGGCAGAAAAGTACACTTCTCCACCGTCGGTGGCCTTCACGGCGTGCGCCTGCCAAGGCTAAAGAACTCATTTTTCAAAATCGCTTCCCGCCGACGTTCGGCGAGTACACTTCTCCACCGTCGGTGGCCTCCACGGCGAGAGCCCGCCAAGGCTAAAGAACTTATTTTTAAAAAATCGCTTTCCGCCGACGCTCGGCGAGTACACTTCTCCACCGTCGGTGGCCTCCACGGCGTGCGCCTGCCAAGGCCAAAGAACTATTTATAAGAAAAGCGGCTTCCGCCGAGCTTATCGGCGGAAACCGCAAAAAACGTTTTAATTAGCATATGGGCATATGCATTACGCCTCACCTCACACCCCATCACACTACCTGAAAAATATAAAACTTCAAATACGCCGTCTCGGGGACGTTCCAGAGGACCGGGTGATCCGGGGACTGCTGGCGTACCTCGACCTGTCGCAGCTCTACCTGCGCGTCGGCGGCCGCACGGCGCAGCATCTTCTCAAACAGCGCGTTCTCCATAAAGTGCGAACAGGACGCCGTCGCGAGATAGCCTCCGCGCGGCAGCAGACGCATGGCGCGGCGGTTGATCTCGTAATACCCGCGCTGCGCCGAGTCGACGGTCTTGCGGCTCTTGGTGAAGGCGGGCGGGTCGAGAATTATAAAATCATACGGCCGCTCGTGCGAGTCGCACAGCCCCGTCAAAAGCCCGAATACGTCCGTGCAGACAAAATCCATGCGCCCGTCAAGCCCGTTGCGGCGGGCGTTGTGCGCCGCCATGTCGACGGCGGTCTGCGAAATATCGACCGCGCAGACGTGCTCCGCGCCGCCCGCCGCCGCATTGAGCGCAAACGACCCCGTGTGCGTGAAGCAGTCAAGCACCCGCATTCCGGGTGCGAGCCGCGCAACGGCGCGGCGGTTGTACTTCTGGTCGAGGAAAAAGCCGGTCTTCTGCCCGTTCTCGACGTCGACGGTGTAAAGTATGCCGTTCTCGCGTATGTCGACGAGCGGCGAGTCGGGCGCGGGTCGCCCGATGTCAATCCAGCCGGTGCGACACTCCAGCCCCTCCTTGGCGCGCAGCGAAACGTCGCTCCGCTCAAACACGCCGCGCACGCTGTCGCCGCCCTCCTCGAGTATGTCCGCGAGCGCGCGCATCAGCATCTGCCGCCGCGCGTCCAGCCCGAACGACAGAAACTGCGCCACAAGTATGTCCGAATAACGGTCAACAGTCAGCCCCGGCAGGCCGTCCGCCTCGCCGAAAACCAGGCGGCAGGCGTCAAAATCCTCGCGCATGACGGTTCGGCGGTAGTCCACCGCATAGCGCAGACGACGACGCCAGAACGCATCGTCAAAGCGGTCGTTGCCGTTGCGGGACAGTATGCGCACGCGGATTTTGCTCGCCGCGCTGAACAGCCCCGTCCCGAGATAGGCCCCGCGGCCGCTCACAACGTCGACAAGCCCGCCGTTTTGCGTCTCGCCGACCGTGCCTGTAATCTCCTCACCGTAGACCCACGGGTGCCCCGCACGCGCGGCGGCCTCGCCTTTGGGCGTGACGGTGACTATCGGATATTCTCTCTGAGCTTTCATGTGATACTTCCTTACGGCTTCACCGCGTAATTCCGAGGTTGCAATTGCGCGGTCAGATTTTTCGTCAGATGAAACAAAAATTCGCAAAGAATTTTTGTGAAACAGGACAGAAAAATGCCCGGCAAGTGTGCCACTCGGGCATTGCGCGGTGATGCCTTACATTTTTCCGGTCAAAAGATAAAAGGTGACGGTGACCAGCTCGCGCACCGTGTAGTTGATTATAAGCAGGTTCGGATAGTCGGCGGAAATGCCGCTGACCCCGTGCTCCCCCGTCCGCTCGGCAACGCGCAGCGCCCGCCAGACGTGAAAATTGTTGGTCACGATGCCGACGTGCTGACGTCCCGCGGGCATTTTGTCGTAGCTGAAGCGGATATTTTCCTCGGTCGAGGTCGATTTGTCCTCGCACACCAGCCGCGACTCCGAAATCCCGCGCCTGACAAGCTCCCGGCGCATGGCCTCAGCCTCGCTTATTCCCTCTCCGACGCCCTGGCCGCCCGAAAGTATCGCGACGGTACCGGGATTAGCCTCAAGATATTCGTGCGCGGCGTCAATGCGGCAGCGCAGCGCCAGCGACGGCGTCTCGCCGTTGACCTTTGCACCGAGGACGATTATGTAGTCAAGTCCGTCGGGCGCGTCCGCGACAGCGCCGGAAATTATCAGCCCGAGCACGACTGCGCAGTATATCACGACGACGGCGCATATCAGCGCAACCGCCACGCGCACCGCGCCCTTCCGCCGCAGACGGCGGAAGGGCGGTTTGTCGCCGAGCCACAGCGAGAGCAGTATCAGAAGCGCCGACGCAAACGGCCAGATTATCAGTCCCGACACGCCGAAGCCGCAAAAAATGCCCGTCACGAGCCCGTACAAAAGCGACAGCGCGGCAAGCACGACACAGGCGCGCGCGAGCACCGTCTGAAGAAGCGGACGGTCGCCCCGCGCCCAAAGCGCCGCCGGGAACCGCCTCACGCCGGACAGAAATTTACGCTCCATTTTGCTCTCCTCCGGAATTGCGATATATAATACCTATTATAAACTATATGCCGCCGACTGTCAAGCGGCAAGCGGCAAACCTCTTGCAAACGTTGGAGAAAAATGCTATAATAATGCCATAAACAAAGCCCCCGGCCGAAACATCCGTGAAGGAATACATAAATGGAACAAAGAGAATCATTTTTCACCAGAATACTTGTCTGTACGACCTGCCTCATGGTGGCCATGCTGACAGCCGTCATGCTGATAGCGGGCGTCAACCGGCGCGCGGACGGCGAGCACTCCGGCTCGTCGTCCGCCTCCGGAACATCGGACTCAGGGGCGGTACCCGCCCAGCCCGACGCCAAGAGCTACATCTCCCGCTCCGACAGCGCGACGGCGGCGTTCGACTCCTCGCGCCTTGACGCCGAATACGCCCTGCTCGTCGACCTCAACACCGGGCTTGACGTCGCGCAGCGCGACGCCGACCGGCGGATATACCCGGCGTCCATGACCAAGGTCATGACTTTGCTCGTGGCCGCCGAGGCGGTCGAGGACATGAGCGCGGCCGTCTACGTCAACGCCTCGGTGCTGAACGACGCCTACGCCGAGGGGGCCTCCTGTGCTGGCTTCGGCCCCGGCGAGCGGGTGACGGTGCTCGACCTCATGTACGGCGCGGCGCTCCCCTCGGGTGCCGACGCGACCGGCACGCTCGCGATATACGTCGCGGGCAGCGAGAAGAATTTTGTGCGGCTCATGAACGAAAAGGCGGCCGAGCTGGGGCTTCAGAACACGCATTTTGTCAACGCGAGCGGGCTGCACGACCGCGACCACTACACCACCCCACGCGAGATGGCGGCCATCATGGCCTGCGCCATGGACAATGAGATCTGCCGCACCGTCATGTCGGCGCGCAGCTACACCACCTCCCCGACGACCGAACACCCCGACGGTCTCACGCTTTACAGCACGGCCTTCTCGCGCATGACCTCCGACCGCTTCGGCGACGCGCAGCTGGTCGCGGCCAAGACGGGGTACACTCCCGAGGCGCGTTTCTGCCTTGTCAGCTACGCCGAGACGGCGTCAGGCGGGCGGTACGTGCTCGTCAGCGTCGGTGGAACCGACCGCTACGCCCCCGTTTACGACTGCAAATACGCATACGGCGAGTTTGCAAAATAATTTTTGCGTCAGTTTTCCAAATTGCCTCCTATTTTTTGTTTGAACTGAATAAATGCGTCTGTCCGGGCAAAAATAAGAACAGAAAAGCCCTCGGAAAAAAGAAAGTCCAAGGGACGCAAAAGGAGCAAACAAATGGAAAAGCTGAAAAATTTCTTTCGCAAACTCAAGCCCAACCGCGCAGTATACATTACGGCGGTAACTCTGCTTGTCTCGCTGGCGGTGATAATCGCAATCACCGTCGCGGCCAACCGTTCCAAGCACCAGAACGGCGAAGACGGAACTTCTCCCCCCAAGGTCACGACGCCGTCCAAGCCCGACACGCCCACCACCAAGCCCCCTCTTGACAACAAGGGCACGACGACAACCACCGAGAAGCCCACGACGACCGTCACCCCGGCGTCCGCCGACTCGCCGTTTGTGCTTGCGCTGCCGGTCAGCGGCGCGCTGAGCGCGCGGCACAGCGAGACGGCGCAGGTCTGGTCGGACACTATGCGCGACTATCGCGTTCACCTCGGCGTTGACATTGCGACCGAGGCGGGCGCGCCCGTCTACGCCGCTGCCGACGGCGTTGTAGCGCAGGTATTTGAGGACGTCAAGATGGGCTACTGCATCTCGCTCAAGCACGGCGACGACACCTACACCATCTACCGCAACCTCAGCGAGACGCCCGCGCAGGGCATCGCCGCCGGGGTCAAGGTCAAGGCCGGGCAGCTGATCGGGAACGTCGGCAACAGCGCCATGGTCGAGATCGGTGAGGAGCCCCACCTGCACCTCGAAATGACCGTCGGCGGCACTTACGTCGACCCGCTCGACTACTTCGACGAGGCCACCATCGCCTCCCTCAACATCGACGAAAAATACGAAAACTAACCAAAGCCCCCGCCGCTGCAAGCGGCGGGGGCTTTGATCTGTGAAGCATGGTGGGGG
>CAKRSS010000042.1 GCA_934401725.1 uncultured Eubacteriales bacterium
TGAGGGCTATCGTGATTTTCTGAATACCGAAACTATGACCGAGCGTCTTACGGAGGCGGAATATGCGGAATATGAATACCAGAACAGAAACGGAGATTGGCTCAACGACAAGCTGATTGTACGCGAAAAAGACAAAGAAGGAAGAGTGGATTCCGTAATACTTGCCCGAAGCAGCATAAACGAGCAAAAGAAAGCAGAGCTGGAATATCAGGCAAGGCTGGAAACGGCGATACAAAACGAACAGCAGGCAAATCAGAGCAAAACGGATTTTCTGCGCAGAATGAGCCATGATATACGCACACCTATCAATGTTATTCTCGGAATGATGGAGATTGGCAGCCGCAATCCGACGGATATTGAGCTTCTGGCAAGCTGCCGCACCAAGGCAAAGACGGCGGCAGAATACCTGCTTGAATTGGTCAATGATATTCTGACCCTCAACAAAACGGACGGAAAGAACAGCGATGTTATACATACGACAGAGGTGTTCCGCCTGCGGAAAGAGGTGCAAAAGCTGTATCTGATAGTCGCCGAGCGAGTAAAGAGCTATGACGGCGTGACATTGGAGCCACCGCAGTTTTCAGGCGAAGATAAGCCGCTGGTCGGGGAATCGCTGTATCTGCGTCAGATCATGATGAATATCCTTACCAATGCCCTGAGATACAGCAAAAAAGGCGGGAACGTGCGGTTCTCAGTTTCCGAAAATCCGGCGCAGAACCGCGACGGCTATGCAGAGGTACATTTTGTCTGTGAAGATAACGGCATCGGAATGAGCAAGGAGTTTCAGAAGAGTATGTTTGAACCGTTCTCACAGGAGAGTGCAGTCAGCATCAGTCGCTTTGGCGGCGTCGGTCTTGGACTTTCCATTGTGCAGAAGCTGGTAAACAGATTGGAAGGAACCATACAGGTGGAGAGCGAACAGGGGCGCGGAACGCGATTTGAAATCATGATTCCTTATCCTTATGCCGACATTTCCGAAGCGACAGAGCCGCAGGCAGATGAAAATGCATCTCTTGCGGGACTCACCGTGCTGATCGTTGAGGATAACGAGCTGAATATGGAAATTGCAGAGTATATGGCAACGGAGGCGGGAGCAAAGGTTGTTAAGGCGTTTGACGGCAGACAGGCGGTCGGAAAATTTGCCGCTTCGGCGGTCGGTGAAATCGATATGATCCTCACGGATGTTATGATGCCGGAGATGGACGGGCTTGAAGAGACAAGAAGAATTCGCGCGCTTGACAGACCCGACGCAAAAACGGTGCCGATTATTGCCATGACGGCAAATCTGTTTGAAGAGGATATTCGCGAATATACCGATGTCGGAATGACGGGCGTCCTGTCGAAGCCGCTGAATATCGGTCAGCTGATGGAGACGGTGGCAAAGCAAATAAAGAAAGGCGAAAAACAATGGATGAATTGAATTTGATATACGAGGCGGTAGGCTCAGGTCCCGAAAAGGTACTCGCAAGGTTTGGCGGGAACGAAGAAATGCTGAGGCATTTTCTGCGCCTGTTTGCCAAAGACGACTGCTTTGCAAACCTTCAGGCGGCACTTGCCGCAGGAAACACGGCAGACGCTTTTCGTGCGGTTCATACGCTGAAGGGGATTTGTGTAAATCTGGGATTTGAGAGACTGTATGAAAGGGCATCGGAGATAACGGAACTTTTGCGCTGCGGGGATATCGACAGTGCAAAGCAGCTTTTTCCGGAGCTTGCAGAGGAATATGGGAAGGTCATTGAAATGCTGAATTGATATTTCAGACTGTGTAAGTAACAGAATTGCTGAAGGCAATTACAGTTTATCAGAGTTATCAAAGTGTCAGAGGGTTATGCTTCCGGCACTTTTTTATTTATATAGTTTCGCAGCCATTTTTATTGGAGATAACCTTCAAAAACTCTGCCGTTTCTTCATTTTTGAGTAGTCTCAATGATTCTTTATCGCTTGGAAGATATGAAAGAGCAATATCCTCTTCGTAATTGATCAGCTTTTCCTGTGCTTTATGCCTGATTCCGAAAAGCTCATCAATCGTCACTACAAGTGTATCTGCTATAATCGGGAGAAGCATAATATCGGGCATGGTCGCGTTGTTTTCCCATTTTGAAATCGCCTGTGCAGAAACGCCGATGATTCCGGCGAGATTTTCCTGCGTGATACCTCTTTCTCTGCGAAGGTCAGCTATTCTTTCTCCTAAAGTTTTCATATTTTATCGCTCCTTGTTTTTGTTTTCTCGGTCGACCACTATTTTATTGTACATAACGGTTGTCTTTTTTGTTGTGAAAGCCGAAGATGATGTTGTGCTCCGGACTGTCGCGAAACCATGCGACAGCTGCTTAAGCATTCCTGAATCTCAATTCGATCATCAAGTGTCATATGCTTGTTTTTCTTTTCGTTGTTTTTCATTGTCCGAGACCTCCTTTTCTTAGACTAAATTGTACCACAAAATCCTTCTCAGACTAAATGCAATTCTAAATTGCACTGTTGCATTTACTTTGAGAATTTACTATCAAACTCGGACTGCAATTACGAGTGAAGGTGATTGACAGAGCAAAAATGTTGTGATATAATTTATTGTTAAGAAACACGCAGGAGGGGGAAGTATGGTACACAATTCCGATGAGCGTCGCCGCGAGCAGGACGACTTTTGGGACATTTCCGAGCTTATGCCGAAACGTACGCGGCGGGATTCCGTCCGCTCTCCAGGCGCTACTGACGCAGTGGAAATCGAAGTTGCAGCGCCGCAGGACGGCGGCGTCAAGCAGGCTTCCGCTACCGATGGCAAAGGCACGCCGAGCGAGGAATTCAGACTGCACCGTGCCGCCTCGTCCGTTTCAAACGCCCGAAGCGACGTCAGTACCAGTACTGGCAACGGACAGGAGCCTGTGGACGATTACACCCCATCACACCCGCTTATACACCGCGTACGCGTATATGACATACCGAGCGAGTACAATTACTATGAGCAGTTTCTGAGCCATGCAGAGCGTATATGCGGCCTTCGCGGGCAGCCGTGCCGCCCGGTGTCGTTCTTTTCGTACGTTCCCGAGTACAGTCAACTGACAAAGCCGCAGCTCGACTGGTACCTCTGGTGGCGCGAGCAGGTATGGCAGGGGGAGTATCCCGAGGTCGATTACAGCTATATAATGCTGTACGCCAACGAGCTTATCAACACTGGCGGACATTCGTCGCCTGCGTGGGGACAGAAGCAGCTGTGCGAGCTGTGGAGGGCATACCATCCCGTGTACAGCAGGCTCAACTGGCTGATGGCTGAATGGATTTGCGACTTCTCACTTATCTGGCACTTACCTGCGCCGATGATGCCGCAGGAGTTGGTGGCATCGAGCTCTTTGCGCGAGTTTTACATGGTTGCAGGTGGCAAGCGCGGTGATGAGCAAAAAGGTATTCCTTGCGATGCACTAATCACATATTGCTCAAACTACGACTATAAAACGAGCAAGTTTGCTCGCGGTGACGTCAGAAAGCTATATGACGAGCACATACCCGCAGCCATTGAGGCAGCCTTTTCAGGCTTTTATGATGATAACGGAAAGCTGACCGTACTCGCAAGCATGAACGATTGCAGCCGCGTGAGAGTGGCGTATACGGGTGCGCTGTGTACCTACAAGTGCCGCAAAAAGATCGCGGTAGACTATTGCAGCTTTGCGCATACGTACGAGCTGCGCATGGTGGTCACGGATGCGGTCAAGTATGTGGAAAACAGGCTGCGCACCTATCTCGGAATCAAATCGCGGTTGGGCGCGCGGCAGGTGCGCCCGGAGATAAAGCTCGGCATTGACGCCTACTTCGACCGCGTACTGCCGCAGCGCAAGCGCTCGTCGCAGCAGCCGCAAAGGCAGGAATATGAGCGGCTTTACGACGTATCCGCGACCGGGCTGTCACTTGAGGCTGCGGAGCGCATTGAAAAGGAGTCGTGGAAGACGACGGAGCGGCTGCTTGAGGCGTTCGGAGACGCCGGGACGGCCGAAACGGCGGACGGCACAATAATGGGGACGTCCGACGCGCCGGACGGCACAATAATGGGGATGTCCGACGCGCCGGATGTGGCAGACACGACGGACATGACGGCCACGACGGATTCGGCAGTGGCAGCGCTGCCTGACACGGTGGCCAATAATAGTGCCGATAATGGCGCAGGGAGCAACGTCAACAATGATGTCGGGAGCGATGTCGGGTATGACACTGAGAATGTCACTACGCCGCGTGGCGGGCTACCCGAGGCACTCGGTGAATACATGGAATTTGTCCGTCTGGTGGACTGCCACGACACGGCGGGACAGCGTGAGTTTGCACAGCGCCGCGGCGATATGACAGATCTCATTATGGATAAAATCAATGAAATTTCAGTGGATTATTTCGGCGATGTGATATTGTTTGAGTCGGATAACGGCTTGGAGATTGTCGACGAATACAGGGGAGAGTTGTTTTATGAATGATAAGAATCAGGTTCCGGTGGTACCTAAACGTATATTGAATTCGCTTCTTGCGTCGGTTGCAGCGGGCGTTGTTCCGCGTGCGGGGGCTCCGTATATCGCGATTGGACGCAAGGATGAAATTGCAGCTTTTCTGTCCGACCTTGAGGCGGTCAACGAGGGCGGCGGCGCTATGCGCTTTCTTATCGGGCGCTATGGCAGCGGCAAGAGCTTTCTCATGCAGCTCGTGCGCGGGTACGCGCTTGAGCGCGATTTCATCACGGCTGACGCCGATCTCTCGCCCGAGCGCCGACTTTACGGTAGCGGCGGGGCGGGCGTTGCGACCTACCGCGAGCTGATAAAAAATCTCGCCTCAAAGTCAAATCCTGACGGCGGAGCGCTGCCGCGCCTTATAGCGCGGTGGATAGATGGGCTTCAGTCGCGTCTGCGTGCCGAGGGCCACGACCCGACGTCGACGGATTTTGAGCGGTGGCTGTCGGATGCGGTGGCGAGCGAGCTGCGTGAGATGGAGTTTTTGGTCGGCGGCTTTGATTTTTCACGTGTCGTGGCGGCATATTACCGCGCGTACACCTTGGGAGATGAGGCGCGCAAAAGCGCCTGCCTGCGTTGGCTGCGCGGCGAGTTTACGACCAAGACCGAGGCTCGCAGCGAGCTCGGGATAAATGTGTCCGTCATTATTGAGGACGAAAACTGGTACGATTTTATCAAGCTGTGGGCGGCACTGGTGCGCCGGATGGGATACCGCGGGCTGGTCATGTTTATCGACGAGTGCGTCAATATTTATAAGATCACGCACCGTGTCAGCCGTGAGAACAACTATGAAAAGATTCTATCAATGTTCAACGATACGCTTCAGGGAAGAGCACCGGGGCTTGAAATAATCCTCGGAGGAACGCCGCAGTTTCTCGAGGACACGCGCCGCGGACTTTTTAGCTACGAGGCGCTGCGCAGTCGGCTGTGCGACAGTAGGTTTGCACTTGATGGGTACAAGAATCTTCTGGGGCCGGTCATAAGGCTGCGGCGCTTGAGCGACGACGAGCTTTTCGCGCTCATCACCCGTCTGACCGCGCTGCACGCGCAGAACTACGGTTGGACGCCGCGTATAATAAACGAGGAAATGGTGCAGTTCCTCAACATTTGTCTTGAGCGTGCGGGCGCGGATTCAATGATAACGCCGCGTGAGATGCTGCGCGACTATATGACTGTGCTCAACATTCTCATGCAGAATCCGCAGGCGCATTTTTCGGATATTGTCGGAAGCACTGTTACACTCAAGACTGAAAATGATGAAAAACAAGATCACAAATCCGAAGAAACGGCTAAATTCAACCCGGAAGATATTGATTTCTGAACTAAGGAGGCTATATGACCGAGGCTGACAAAATATTCGGGAGGTTCCCGGATTTCATTCAGGAGTATATCTATTCTCACAGCTGGGAGAGCCTGCGCGGTGTGCAGGTGGCCGCGGCGCACACTATTTTCGAAACCGACAACGACCTTCTGCTCACGTCGTCGACGGCGAGCGGCAAGACCGAGGCGGCGTTCTTCCCGGTGCTGACGCTTCTCATGCAATCGCCTCCGGCGAGCGTCGGAGTGCTTTATGTTGCTCCGCTCAAAAGCCTTATAAACGACCAGTTCTCTCGTATCGAACAGCTGCTTGACCAGAGCGGAATTCCTGTGACGCACTGGCACGGGGATGTGGCGGCGTCACACAAAAAGAAGCTGCTCGACAACCCGCAAGGCATCCTGCAGATCACGCCCGAGTCGCTTGAGGCTATGCTCATCAACCGTTCAAACGATATAGTCCGCATTTTCGGAGACCTGCGTTTCGTCATAATCGATGAAATTCACACGCTGACGGGAACCGACCGCGGCAATCAGATACTGTGCCAGCTTGCCCGCATACAGCGGCTGACCGGCCACATTCCGAGACGGATAGGTCTGTCCGCGACGGTCGGAGACCCGGCGCTGGCGGCGGCGTGGCTGTCGTCGGGGAGTGAGCGTATGACAGATGTTCCGGAGTTCGGCGCCGAAAAGCTGCGCTGGCGGTTGGGGCTCGAGCACTTCTATATACAGAACCAGAACGAAAACCAGGTTGCGTGTCCCGGCGAGGCGAGTGGGGAGCAGTATGTGGCCGAGCTTGACGTGGGGTATGAGTATATGTACGATTGCGTCAAGGATAAGAAGTCGCTTGTCTTTTCGAATTCGCGCGAGGAGACCGAGTATCTCTGCGCGACATTCCGTCAGATAGCTCGGCGGCGCGGCGATCCGGATGTTTTCCTTATACATCACGGCAACCTTTCGGCCTCCATACGCGAGGAGGCCGAGCTTAAAATGAAGGACGAAGAAATAAACGTCGTGACCTGCGCCACGGTTACGATGGAGCTCGGCATCGACATAGGCCGGCTCGAGCGCATCCTCCAGAATGACGCGCCGACGTCGGTTTCGAGCTTTCTTCAGCGCCTCGGCCGCTCCGGACGACGCGGACAGCCGCCCGAGATGATGATGATTTTTCGCGAGGAGGACTCGCTTCCGAACACACCGTTGCCGCAGCTCATTCCGTGGGGACTTTTGCGCGCGATTGCAATAATTCAGCTTTACATCGAGGAGCGCTTCATCGAGCCGCCGCGCATAAGACAGCTGCCGTTCAGTCTGCTGTTCCACCAGACGCTCAGTGTGCTCGCGGCGTCCGGCGAGCTGACGCCGCGGAGACTGGCCGAGCGCGTGCTGTCACTGCCGCCGTTCAAGCACGTCCCGCGCGTGGACTACAAAACATTAATTATATCCATGCTTGAGCACGGATACATTGAGATGACAGAGGAGAAGGGGCTCATCGTCGGCCTTAGCGGCGAGAGACTGCTCAACTCCTTCAAGTTTTACGCTGTGTTCAAGGACTCCGAGGACTACACCGTACGCTGCGGTTCAGACGAGATCGGAACCATCACGACCCCACCGCCCGTTGGCGACCGCTTTGCACTGGCAGGGCGCGTGTGGGAGGTCGAGGAGCTGGATATAAAGCGCAAGCTGATATATGTGAAGAGTGTTGAAGGCAAGATGGAGGTCTCGTGGCCTGGCGATTATGGCGAGATACACACCAAGGTTCTCGAGCGTATGCGCAGAGTTCTGGCGGAGGATACCGTTTACCCGTATCTGAAGCCGAACGCAGTGCACAGGCTTGAGGTGGCGCGCCACCTCGCTGCCAATACCGGAATGCTCGAGCATTCGCTGATACATCTTGGCGGGTACTCATGGTGTCTCTTTCCATGGCTCGGGACGCGCTCGTTCCGCACACTGCGGCGCTTTATCGCGCACAACGGCGCGCCGTTTAAGGTGACGGGCCTCGATTTTGAGGGGTGTTGCTACATGACCTTCCGCATGGAGCGCGGGGACGATTATTCGTTTATAAGTCATTTGTGCGAGCGGGCAGGGGACAATATAGACTGCCGTGAGCTTGTGGGTGAGAATGAGTTGCCGATTTTCGACAAGTACGACACCTATGTTCCCGGTGAGCTTTTGCGACACGAATATGCCGTTGACAGGCTTCGCGGGGATGAGGTGGTCGTTCGCTTGAGGGAAATACTCGCAGAATACGAAATGAGCTGATTGTGATGTCACATAACGCATATCACATGTTATGCAAAAATGGAGCAAATCCGTGTTTGGATAATTTGAATAAAAAAGTCTTGGTCACATAACGTTGTGACTGAGGCTTTTTTGTTTATACTGAACAAAAATTGTTTGTTTTGCGCTTGAGGAGACGGTCGCGTCCGAGAAGATGAATTAATTAAGAAAAAATTTTAAATTTTTTTAATTCATCATTTTTTGAAGATTTTATCGGCCATGCATTTCAAAATACGGCCGAAAAATAGTTGAAAACGGCCAAAACTTAAAACAATAATAAACAAAATTAACAATAACTGATGCAAAACAAGCTGTTTAGGCTAAACATAGCCTGAAATTGCATCCGTTTTTTATTGTGATATAATAACAGCATCACAAATTTTTATTAACAAGGAGACACCTCTGATGAACAATTGCTATGGCATCACCACGAAAAAACTCACCTTTGTACCCGGCCGCAGACCTCTGCTGGACGGAAGCGCCAAAGTCCTTGACGGCCGCGCACGCTATCGACTGTTTCGCGTCGAAAAAGACGGCGAATCATTCTACCAGCTGTGCGTTTCCTATGGTGGCGAGATGGCAGAATGCTTCGTGCGCTGCGAGCGCGAAGCTGCGGCAAGACTGTTTTTCTCACTACTGAACGGAAGGGTCACGCCATGCAGCATGGTCTGTATCGTCAGAGAATCGGTTGACGAGGGCGAAGGGGAGGTTTTGGCCGAGATTTAAGGCTTCACCGCGTAATTCCGATGGTGCAATTGCGCAGTCAGATTTTTTGTCAGATGAAACAAAAATTCGCAGGCTGTAGTGGGGCTACATACAAGAATTCTTGCAAAATATGACAAAAAATGCCCGGCAAGTGTGCCGCTCGGACATTGTGCGGTGATGCCTTAAGTCAAAATATTGTGTCATTTATGAAAAAACACCTTTACAAACGGCAGATGTTGTGGTATTATATATGTATAGAAATTACAGTTTCTCGAGTTTGGGAAAGGAACGCATTTTGAATGCGGGTGTTTGAATTATGAAATGTCCTGCCTGTGGTTATCCTGATAGTAAGGTTATTGATTCCCGTCCCGTGTCTGACGGCAACAGCATCAGACGTAGACGAGAGTGCCTTGTGTGTCAGAAGCGTTTTACGACATTTGAGATGATAGAGTCTGTTCAGATTATCGTTGTGAAGAAGGATGGTTCAAAGGAACTGTTTGACCGCAATAAGCTGCTTGGCGGCCTGCTCAAGGCGTGCCAGAAGCGTCCGGTCAACGCTGAGGATGTCGTGACTGACATTGAGACCGAGCTTCAGAACTCGCTGCGTCTCGAGGTGCCGTCACGCGAGCTTGGTGAGATGGTTATGAGTCGCCTTCAGAAAATCGACGAGGTGGCGTACGTGAGATTTGCGTCCGTTTACCGTGAGTTTAAGGATATTGATACCTTCCTTGCCGAGCTTACGGTGATGAAGCAGCAATCCGAGGCTGAGCATAACGCACTCTTGGCAGAGCAGGGCGAGACCAAACTCTGATTGACACGATATGCAGCGCCGGAAAAAACGGAAACCCGTTTTTTTCGGCGCTGTTTTTTGATTGTTTCATCTGGAGGTTGACAGCGTGTGGCAGTTGTGGTATAATTATCGAAGCTTGAGTTATACGGAGGGGAGAACTGTGAATAACAAGGTTATCAATATAATTCAGATCGTCGTGATTGCGCTGAGCCTTTGCACGCTGCTTGCGGCGGTAGCGCTTTTCGCCTCGACGGTCGGCGTGCCGAACGATGCCGTCGGAGCGCTGCACAATTTGTCTGCCAATCTGCGCGGGATGCTGTTTCTCATCATTTCTGGTGTGCTGCTTGCGGCGGACACTGTGTGGCTGATAGTGCGTACGGTGCTTGCGAAAAAGAAATAATGGCTATACTTTTCAGAACGCCGAGGCTCGACCTCATCCCGCTGACGGCAGGGGAGCTTGATATGCTGGTATACGACCTGCCCGCCCTCGAGCGCAAGCTTGGAGTCAGGTATCGCGGCGAGCCGATAGAGGGGTATTTCAAAAAGATTCTGATGTGTCAGTACGCGCACGTCGCGGCTGATCCGGAGAATTTTATCTGGCGTACGTTCTGGCTGATAGTCCGCAGGGAGGACGGCGTGGTGGTCGGTTCCTCAGATTTCAAATCGCCACCGGACAGCGCCGGGACAGTCGAGATAGGCTACGGACTCGGCGAGGGCTTCTGCCACAACGGCTACATGACCGAGACAGTCCGCACCATGTGCCGCTACGCGTTCTCGAACAACAAGGTTACGCGCGTCATCGCCGCGACCGAGATCGGCAATCTGCCGTCGATGCGTGTGCTGACCAGATGCGGATTCCTGGCTTACCGTCAGGAGGAGTATATGTGGTGGTATATTGATAGGACAATGTTCGAAAATACCATCACAAATCAATAAAAGTCAAGAAAAATTACGCGAATATTCTTACATTGAGACTGAATATTTCGATGCTTAGAGGATAAAAAAACAGCTTTCACATGTTGTGAAAGCTGTTTTTTTATCCTCTCGAGTGCCATAAAGCTATATACTTTATGGCACAAGAATATGCACAAAAATTTGCCTGTGTAACGTTTACAGTATAGCATTTAATTCGGCATTTGTCAAGCGATTTCGGGCGTTTTTGGCCGCATTATCGCGCCAAAATGAGGGGTGAGGCAACGTGAGGAAATATGGCAGGAATGCCCTTGTGTCAAACGGGCGTCGATTGTGGCAGATAAATCAAAAAAAGCGTTGTCGCACAACGCTTTTTTTGATGTGCCATAAAGTATATAGCTTTATGGCACTGGAGTGTGTCAATTGCAGACAAAAGGAGGACAAAGAATGGAAGAAAACAAAACGCGCGACAGATATGAGCGGCCGTGCGTGAAGGTCGTTTTAATCGCGACGGTGGACGTAATAAGCACGTCCGGCGAGGGCGACAGATTACCTAAGGATTATTTCAGCTTTTGAGAAAGGAAATTGAGATGAAAAAAGTAGTAACTTCACTGTTAATCACGTTGATTCTGGCGGGCTGCCTTGTGATTGGTTTGGCCGTTTCGGCGGCCGATACTCCGGCGCTGACCATACGCTCGGCCAGCCTCTCGCTCGAGAGCAACGTGTACATTTGGTTCGACATGTCGCTCCAAAACGTCGACAAGGACGCCGACGACTACGGCATGATTTTCTGGAAGACCACACAGAAGGCGGGCTCGTACACATACGAGAACGCGCAGGGCAACGACGCGGCGGTCGTGCGCGGCAAATCGGCCGGGCAGTGGGCGCACGATGACACGCTGAACTGCGATGTCGTGACCTACAAATACGGCATTTCGGCCAAGGAAATGGCGGATATTGTCTACGCGCAGGGCTACGCAAAGGTGGGCGAGAGCTATTATTACAGCAGCATCGTGCCGTACAGCGCGGTGAGATACGCCTCGAACAAGCTCGGCCTGACGCCCGGCGTCACCGGAACGGACGACGAGAACCTCAAAGCCCTCCTGCGCTCCATGCTCGAATACGGCGCGGCGGCGCAGAAGTATTTCAACTATAACACCGATAATCTGGCGACAGATATTTTGAATGTTAAGTATAGTGAGGGGCTGAAATTTACGAGTAATGGAGATGGGACGTGTTATGTAAGCGGGATTGGTACGTGTGAGGATACGGATGTTGTTATACCGAAGGTGTCACAAAAGTGGGAGAAAGTTGTCGGGATTGGTGAAAGGGCGTTTTACAACTGTGACAGCCTGACGAGTGTTGTGATTCCAGAGGGGGTGACGAGCATCGGAGTGCGCGCGTTTCAGGATTGCAACAGCATTAAAACTGTTGAAATTCCGAGCAGCGTTACGGAAATTGGCGCTCAGGCGTTCGGCTGGACAGAGCGGTTGACTATCATCCTGTCCGACAGGAACGCAACCTACCACATGACAAACGACTGCATTATAGAAACCGCGACTAAGACGTTGGTTGTCGGTTTGAACAGCAGCGTTATTCCTACCGACGGCAGTGTTACAAGCATAGCGGCGCGTGCGTTTGCCGGAAGCAAGTTACTCACAACAATAGAGATTCCCGACGGTGTGACAAGTATCGGAGAATTTGCATTTCTTGAGTGCGACAAGCTGGCGAACGTTGTTATACCGGCGAGCGTAACGAGCATAGGCTCCGGCGCATTCAGCGGGTGTAGCGGCATTAAAAACATGAAGGTGGCCGCCGAAACCGAAAACTATTACAGTACGTCCGACTGCCTCATTGAGGCTCCGACAAAAACACTATTGGTTGTATACGGTGATAAGTCGATTCCATCCGATGGAAGCGTCACTCGCATAGGTTACGGCGCATTCGGATTGCAGTGGCGCATAACCGAGCTCGTAATACCGGACGGCATAACGAGATTGGACGATTACGCATTCTACGCATCGAGAAAGCTCGCGAGCATTACCATTCCCGTCAGCGTGACGAGCATAGGCAGCGGTGTCTTTCACAATTGCAGCGGCCTTGCCAACATCAAATATGAAGGCACCGAGGCGCAGTGGAACGAGATCGACAAAAGCACCGGCTGGGACAAGAATTGCGGTTCTTACACCATCATCTTCGAAAATTAACCCAAACAGCCCCGGCCGCATGCCGGGGCACTTTTTTCTTGCAAACCGCATTGAAATATGTTACAATATATGCACAGGCGCGCAGTGCCGGGGTGAGGAGGAGAATGTATGTTTGAAAAAATGATAAAAATGCAGACCGCGAAGCAGGAAAAAATGCTCGAGAACTGGCTCCGAAAGCGCGAGCAGGGATATTCGCTGCCCGAGAGCGTCATTCTGACCGAGAACGTCGATTACATGGGCGATGGGCTCGCTTGCCACCGCATGGACATCTATCAGCCTTCCGCAGGGCAGGGCTTCCCGGTGCTGGTGAATATACACGGCGGCGGTTTCCTGCTCGGCAAAAAAGAGGTCAACCGGCAGTTCTGCGCGGACATGTGCCAGCGCGGATTTCTAGTGTTTTGCCTTGAGTACCCGCTTGTGCCACAGGTCAGCATATTTGAAATTTTCCGCGATCTGACGGCAGGAATTAATAAAGTCGGCGAGCTTGCGGAAAAATATAACGGCGACATTTCGCGTCTCTGCCTGTGCGGTGACAGCGCCGGGGCGTACCTCTGTGTATACCTTGCGGCAATGCAGCGCAGCCTAGCCATCGCCGAGGCCGCCGGAGTTGCGCAGATAGTTCCACCGATACGGGCGATAGGACTCATCAGCGGCATGTTCTACACTAAAAAGCGCGATCAGATAGGCATGTTCCTGCCCAATATGGTCTATGGGCAAGGTTGGCGGCGTGGAGCGTTCGCGCCTTACATAGACCCCGAGAACCGCGAGCTTGTCGGCAGCCTGACGCCGAGCTTCATTGTAACGGCAAGGGGTGACTTCCTCCGGCATTACAGCCGCCAATTCGCCGCGGCGCTCGGGCGTGCGGGCGCGCCACATCAGTTCCTTGACATTGACGCGGGGAAGAAGCTGTCGCACGCATTCTCTGCGATGCTGCCGGAAATCCCCGAGTCGCGCCAGGCCAACGATGCCATGGCAGAGTATCTTTTGGCAAATTCGCACGGTGTCACGACAAAATAATATCCCTGTATTAAGCTTTTGAATATATGCTGGTGTGATGTGATATCTGCATTAAAATACGCAATCAAGGAGGCTTTTACTATGACCAAAACTCTTGCAAAAAGGTTACTGTCGGCGCTTCTTTGCCTGTCGCTTGCGGCGGGCGGACTGTGCACGCTGACGGGCTGCGCGCTGAAGGTTCGCGCGACTGACCTAATGGATGGCGTCACGGCGGGCAGTGTGTCCGGTCGCGAACCGGACGACAGATTCGCCACGGCAGCGGCGGACTTCGCCGTAAGGCTCTTCCGTCAGACACAGAATGGCGGCGAGAGCGTGCTGGTGTCACCGCTTTCCGTTATGCTTGCGCTCACCATGACGGCGAACGGCGCTGACGGCCAGACGCGCGTCGAAATGGAGCGTCTTCTCGGCGGCGACGTGCCGCTTGACGAGCTGAACGAGTACCTGCTGACCTATGTCAAAAGCCTCGTCGAGCGCAACGGGAGCGACAAAACTCGTGTGAGCATCGCCAACTCGATATGGTTCCGCGACCGCAATTTCACGGTCGAGCGCGATTTCCTTCAGACAAATGCGGACTATTTCGGCGCGGCGGCCTACAAATCCGCCTTTGACAGGCAGACTGTCGACGATATAAACCGATGGGTTCGCGCGAACACAGACGGCCTTGTCGACAAAATGATTGATGAAATCAACGATGACGCCGTCATGTTCCTTATCAATACCGTGCTTTTCGACGCCGAATGGCAGGAAATTTACGAGAAGGGCGATGTGCACAAGGCGACCTTCACAACCGCCGACGGTCAAACGAGAACGGCCGATTTTATGAACTCGACCGAGAGCTATTACCTCGACGACAGCCGCGCAATCGGCTTTGTCAAGCGCTACAAGGGCGGGTATAGCTTTGTGGCGCTCCTGCCGAATCCGGATGAAAGTCTCGCTGACTACGTCGCGTCAATGACGGGCGAGAGTTTTCTTGCCACGCTGAAAAACGCCAAGAGCGACGGAGTCGTGTACGCGAGCCTGCCGAAATTCAGCTACGAATGCAGCCTGACGCTGAATGATACGCTGAAATCCCTTGGCGCCACGACGGCCTTCGATCCCCTTAATGCCGATTTCTCACGCCTCGGTCACGTCGTCGGCGGGAACATCTGGATAGATAAAGTACTTCACAAAACAAAAATTACAGTGGGTGAAAAGGGCACAAAAGCCGGTGCTGTGACATCAATTGAGATGGTTGGCAAGGGTGCCATGCAGCCAACGGTCTACAAAGTTACGCTTGATCGTCCGTTCGTTTACGCAATAATCGACGACGCCACAAGACTCCCGCTGTTCATCGGCACAGTGACGGATGTGGGAAAATGATGTTTTTGCAGATTTTATCTGACAATGGATTTATTTGAGGACGTACAGTCTGTCCTTTCCCTGAAAAGTGTTTCAGCCGCACCCGGGGTGCGGCTGTTTTTTACATATCCCCTTGCAAAAATTGTCTGCATGTGTTATAATTTTAGTGATACAAGTCAATTTTTTTTGAGGTTTCAATATGAAAAGAAAATATCTGCTGCTTGTTTTGTCTTTGATTTTGGCTCTCGCCATGTTCGCCTCGTGTGCGATTACGCTTGATGGGTACAGCCGCGATGTCGAGCACGCGCGCAAGGCAGAGGACGTTTACAAATCGTATGATTACATATTTTCGGCAGAACACGATAATGGAGTCGTCGATTTTCTGATTGACGGCGAGAGCCTGAGTATTGTAAAAATCATTCGTACTGAACGGAATGGCAAAGAGCTGTACAAGGTTAAGTGCGCGTCTACGTTCCAGTTGGACGGGTTGGTAGGAGGGGCTGGAGCATCGGAGGTCAGCTACTGGGAGAAGACATGGGACAGTATTATCGAGGTGGAGTTTGCCGTCATTCGGAATGATGGGACTGCACGCGAAAACAGCTTTTCGTTTAAGTACAATGGCAACGATTATTTGCTGCTGTATCGGATGGGGAAGTGAGTAGCGACTGATACGGTTATGCAAAATCTACTTCTTGAAACAAAAAATGCTCTCGGCAAATTCCTGAACCGGGAAGTGCCGAGAGCATTTTTTATCAAACTGAATGTGCACATTTACTTTTACACCGACTTAACAACCTTAACCGCCAGGGCGGGTAGACCCACACCATACCGGATGAGGGAAGCCAGTTAAAAAGACCTGAGCAGTCCAAGCTGGCCACGCCCTTCTACCGCGTGACCGACAAGGACGGCAAGGATTTTGCCTACATGGCAGAGCAAAAGGGCGGCGTGCTGACCGTCACCGTGGACGCAGGCTTTGCCATTCTCACGGGCGGGCTCAGCAGCGTCCGCACCCTCAGGGCGCAGGGCGTGGAGAAGCTCGTCTTTGTCACCAACGGTGCAAAGACCGCCGTAAAGCTCTCTACCACCATTTCAAAGCTCACTGCAAACGGCGTCTTCCGGCTCACGCATGACGGCAAGGCCGTTACGTTTACCCTTGGCTAAAGCATGGCGGCTGCTGCGCTACCATCCTTGCCAATTTTCAAAACACAGAACAATTTCGGTAGCCGCTGCCGAAATCATGCTGTCAGCCGCTCCGTTCCCGTGGTATTGACGTGCAGCCTTGCCGCTGGTATAATAAAAGCACAATTTCAGACAAAGGACACTATGCAGACACCACAAGCCTTGAGTGATAGCGTGTCTGCTTTTCATTTCAAAAGAGAGCGGCGGTTCTCGGAAAGGAGAAGAAACGAATCGATGTCAACATTCAGCGGTCGGAAAAACAGTGGCATGGATATCCCGGATTACGCCATTGAACGCATCGCCCGCTGCCTGTTGCCCATGTCCAAGCGTATTATGAAAACGACGAAGGGCAGGCGGAGCTTGCGTCGTGGAATGAAAAGAAAGACGCTGAAGAAGACAGGTACTGTCAAGTATTTTTCGCAAAAACGTCTCTGCAAAAATGAAGTTTTGCGCCGGGAAGTCCGGCGAGGGGGCT
>CAKRSS010000043.1 GCA_934401725.1 uncultured Eubacteriales bacterium
ACAATTTGCTGGCGCAAATTGCGGGGTTTGAGTCCGGGGAGACGGACGAAAGAAGCCGTGTCGGCACGCAGTGCCGGCACGGCTTCTTTGGCGCGTCGTAAGGGACTCGAACCCCCGACCTACTGGTTCGTAGCCAGTCACTCTATCCAGCTGAGCTAACGACGCATCCACGCTCTCTCGAGCGCCTAACTATAATATCACAGTTCTTTGGGTTTGTCAATAGATTTTAATCAAAAAATTAAAAAAATTATCTCCCGCCCTGCGTTTTGGCGAAGGCGGGAGATGGCGTCAGTTGAAGGATTTGCCCATATAGTCCTCAAGCTCGCTTTTGATGACCGAAACCTGCGGGCCGTAGACGACCTGTATGCTGTTGCCGCGGCGGAGAACTCCGGCGGCGCCGCTCTGACGCAGAAGATCCTCACTGATGGCTGAGCCGTCCTTGACCGTAATGCGCAGGCGTGTCGCACAGCAGTCGAGGGTGGTGAGGTTGTCGCGGCCTCCGAGCCCCTCGAGTATCAGCTCGGACACCGAACGCACCGCGCTGTCGGCCGCAATTTCGGCCCCGGCGGCGTCGACGACGGTCGTGCCGCGGTGGGAACGGCGGTTCTTGCCGCAGGGGCTGGCGTTTCCGTCGGCGTTCCCCGTATCTTCAGTCATTACATCTGCGGTCTCGCCGCCCTCGGCGCTGACAGCGCCCGCGCCCTCAGGCACGGTCTGTCCGCGACGGCGTGCGTCGTAGTCGGCGCGGCGATAGAGCTTGGTTTCGGCGTTGTCGTTCTCGCGGCCGGGGGTGATATAGTTGAATTTGCGTATCATCCAACGGAATACAAGGAAGTAGACGATGAAATAGAACACGCCGACCAGCGGTATCATCAGCCAGTTGGTTTTGGCGTTGCCCTGCAGCACGCCGAACAGAATGAGGTCGATAATGCCGCCCGAGAACGTCATGCCGACGCCGACGTTCAGGATGTGCATGAACATATACGACAGTCCCGCCAGCACGCAGTGGACGATATAAAGCGCCGGTGCAACGAACAGAAAGGTAAACTCAAGCGGCTCCGTGATACCCGTCAGCATGGCGGTGAGCGCGGCGGAGAGCAGAAGTCCGCCCGCGACACGGCGCTTTTCGGGCTTTGCACAGGTGTACATAGCCAGCGCCGCGCCGGGAAGTCCGAATATCATGAAGGGGAACTTACCGCTCATAAAGCGCGTCGCCTCGACGGAGAAGACTGTGGTGTTGGGCGATGCCAGCTCGGCGAAGAAGATGTTCTGCGCGCCGTATATCAGGCTGCCGTCAATGAGAGCGGAGCCGCCGAGTCCGGTCTGCCAGAAGGGCAGGTAGAAGACGTGGTGCAGCCCGAAGGGAATGAGCAGTCGCTCAATAAAGCCGTAGACAAACGTCCCGGCATAGCCCGAGCGCAGCACGAGATTGCCGAGCGCGTAAATTCCGCTCTGGATATAGGGCCAGATAAAGAACATAACGACGCCCACCAGCACGTATACGACGGTCGAAATTATGGGCACGAACCGCGTGCCGCCGAAGAATGAAATAGCGTTGGGCAGGCGTATTTTATAGAACCTGTTATGCAGCGCCGCAACGCCGAGTCCGACGATAATACCGCCGAACACGCCCATCTCAAGCGACTGTATGCCGACGACGTTCGCCACCGAGCCCTCGAGCAGGACGCCCTCCTCGAGGCTGCCGCTGAGTGCGAGCAGCGAGTGGATAGTCTGGTGCATGACGAAGAAGGCAATGGCAGCGGACAGCGTCGCGGTGCCTTTTTCGGCCTCCGCCATACCGAGCGCGACGCCCATGGCGAAGATTATTGCGAGGTTGTTGAATATGACCGTGCCGACGTCCGAGAGCACGGTGAAGACGGAGTAGGGAATAGTGCCGGGGCCCATGGCCGCCATCAGCTTGTAGGTCTCGAGCATGGTGGTGTTGGTCAGCGAGGAGCCGATGCCGAGGAGAAGTCCGGCGATAGGCAGCAGCGCGATGGGCAGCATGAACGCCCGTCCGACGCGCTGGAGCACGCCGAAGCCGCGGGAGTCGGTGTTTATTTTATCCATTCGGGCTCACCTCACTTTCTGTAGGTGACGACGGCGCTGCGCCCGCCGCGCACGCTGCCGAGCTTTACGTCGAACGAGCGCAGCTCGTCTGCGTTTGACACGAGCACCGGCGTTATGGGCGACAGCCCGCGTGAGCGGATGAGCGCGAGATCGGCCTTGGCTATGACGTCGCCCGCGCGGACGGTGTCGCCCTTCTCGACGAGGCTGATGAAGCCCTCGCCGCCCAGTTTTACCGTGTCGACCCCTATGTGGACGAGCACGTCGAGGCCGTCATCCGAGTGGATGCCGTAGGCGTGGCGCGTGTCGGTGACGCTGTCGACGCGCCCCGAGACAGGGCTGTATATCGTGCCCGAAACGGGCTCGAGCGCGTAGCCGTTTCCGAGCATTCCGGAGGCGAAGACCTCGTCGGGTACCTTGCCGAGAGGGACGGCGTTACCGTCGGCCACGGCGAGCAGTTTTTTTGATGATAGCATGGATTTTCCTCCTTATTAATTGCAGTCTGATATGCGTTCGCGCAGCGGCAGAACGTAGGGCGGGGAGACGGACAGCTCGTCCACGCCGATGTCGATGAAGTGCTGGGTGAGATCGGTGTTTGCCGCCAGCTCGCCGCATATGCCGAGCCAGATACCGGCGGCGTGGGCGTTTTCGGTGGCCGAGGCGATGAGGCGGAGAACCGGCTCGAGGCCGTTCTCGCACAGCTCGGAGAGGGCGGGATTCTGCCGGTCGGCGGCGAGCGTGTACTGAATCAGATCGTTTGTGCCGACCGAGAAAAAGTCCACCATGCCCGCGAGCTCCCGGCTCATTACGGCGGCGGACGGCGTCTCGAGCATGATGCCGAGCGGCATTTCGGTGTCGTAAGGCACGCCCTCGGACCCGAGCTCGGCCTGCACCGAGCGGATAATCTCCCGGCAGCGCTCGACCTCGTGCGGCATGGCTATCATGGGCACCATGACCGACACCGAGCCGTAGGCAGACGCGCGGCAGACGGCGCGCAGCTGTGCACGGAACAGCTCATGTTGCGAGAGTGACAGCCGGACGCCGCGAAGTCCGAGCGCCGGGTTTTCCTCGCTGCCCGCGTCGATGTAGGGGACGCGCTTGTCTGCGCCTATGTCGAGGGTGCGGATTATCACGGGACGCCCGCCCATGGTGCGGACTATGTCGCGGTAGGCGGTGAAGATTGTCTCCTCGTCGGGGCAGGTGTCCGACTCGAGGTAGAGAAACTCCGAGCGCAGAAGCCCTATGCCCTCGGCGTCGTTCTGGACGGCGAGCGCGGCGTCGCGGACGTTGCCGATGTTGGCGTACAGCCGCAGGCGCCTGCCCGAGCGCGTGACGGTGGGACGCCCGCGCATGAGCTGCTGACGGTGCGCGTCCTCGGCGTCGCGGCGCTGCTTGTCGCGGTAGCGCGAGAGCAGTGCGGCATCGGGGTTGACGTAGAGCAGGCCGGAGTCGGCGTCGATTATGGCGTCGGCGCCGTTGCAGTCGCCGCTGATTTCGCCGGTTCCGATCAGCGCGGGGATGCCGAGCGCGCGGGCAAGTATGGCGGTGTGGGAGTTCGGCGAGCCGGCGAAGGTGACAAATCCGAGTATGCGGTCGCGGTCGAGCTGGACGGTCTCGCTCGGGGTTAGATCTGAGGCGGCGATGATGTACTTCTCGTTCCCACCGAGCTCGACTGTATTTGCGGAGCTCCCGCCGTTGATAATTGACGCGACGCGCGCGGCAACATCGCGCAGATCCGCCGCACGGGCTGAGAGGTATTCGTCCTCAATCGAGGCAAAGACGGCGCTGTACCGCTCCGCCGCCTCGCACACGGCGTAGGCCGCCGAATAGCCGTCAAGAATTAGCGACTCGGCGACGGACACAAAGTCGTCGTCTTCGAGCAGCATTCGGTGTATCTCGAAAATCTGGGCCTCCTCCTCGCCGGCGCGCCGCCGGGTGGAGTCGTACAGCTCGGATAGCTGCTTGCGTGCATCGGAAATGGCGCGCCGCAGGCGCTGTGTTTCCTCACCGGCCGACAGACTGCGTCGTATGCCACCCTTGCCGATGCGCTCCGAGCGGCGGTAGAAATTCAGCTTGCCTATGGCGCTGCCGTGCCCGATACCGCGCCCGCTGAAGGTCAGGCGGGAGTTTAGGGTGTTGTCCATTATGTCACCTCAGCCGATCTGCTCGCGGCAGCAGCGTTCAAGCTCGCGTGCGGCGCTTGCCTCGTCCGCGCCCTCGACGGTGAACCGCAGCTGCTCGCCGTGTTTTCCCGCCAGACTCATGACGGCGAGCAGGTGCTTTGCATTCACCACGCGGTCGTTTTTGCTTACCTTTATTTCGGAGGTGAACTGCTTGGCGCAGTTGACCAGTATCCCGGCCGGTCGGGCATGTATGCCGTGCTCGTCGGCTATGGTGTATACGAATGTCTTCATGTGCGCTCCTTGTTTTTTAGGCATCACTGCGCAATTGCACCATCGGAATTACGCAGTGAAGCCTTTATTCGTATACTATTGTGAAATAAAAAAAGCGCAAATATTCATTGCGCTTTCAAAATGTTGAATTTTAGAAGGTCATCATCCGTTCGCGAGGCCAAGCAGAGCGGAGCCTATGACGGTGGCGAACTGTGCGTTATCCGGGCAAACGAAGTTGACGTCGAAGGCCTCTGAAAGCCCCATAATAATTTTGCGCACGGGCGCGACGCAGGAGAGGTTGCCGGTAAGCACTATATCGCGGACGCCGTTGCCGCGCGCGGCAAAGATGGCCATCATGGCGATGGTTTCGGCGACCATATTTGCAATGCCGAGGGCGATGTCGTGCTTATTGGCGAGGTCGCTGAGCTTGCCGAAGTTGGCGGCGGTGAGCTCGTGGTTGACGCTCGGGAAGAGCGAGCTGTCGGAGATATCCTTGACGCGCAGGTCGATTTTATTGAGGTCGCCGCCCTCGCAGAGCTGCTCGATATGTTCGACGGTATCGACGCCGATGATTTTATGTGAGAGGCCGATCAGCGTGCCGCCGCCGACGCCCGTGCCGCCGAGGTACTTTGTGTTGGTTGTGCCGTCGTGCCGCGAGGCGTGTATGAGCGCGGTGCCGGTGCCCATACTGACGACGATAGCGTTGTCAAGTCCCGAGAGGTAGAGTCCGCCGAGGCCGACGCTTGAGAACTCGGAGACTGAGCGGCAGTCGAGCGAATAAATGGGGTTACGGACGAAGGTCGAGCCGACGCCCGTCATCATGACGCAGCTGATGTCGCCGAGCTCGAGGCCGTTCTGCGAGGTGAAGCGGCCGAAAGCGCCGTAGACCGAGGTGATGGGATCGGCCGCGCGGACAAACTGCGGCTCGATCATATCTATTTTTCCGTTATCATCCTTTCGGAAGCCCACAATCTTGGTGGTACTGCCGCCGACGTCTATTCCGATTACGTTTTTCATAAATTTACCTCAATGAATATAGTTGCGATTTATAGTATAGCACACTCTTGCAAAAAAATCAATCGTATGGTATAATTAACGCGCAATAATGTTTCAAAACACACTAATAACAAAAGAGGACAAGATTATGGACTTCAAAAATCCCGACACTGCGCTGCTTTCCGAGAAGAAGCTGTATATTTTTGATATGGACGGAACTATCTATCTCGGTTACAACGTTTTTGACTTTGCCATTCGTTTTATAAATCATCTGCGTGCTGCGGGCAAGCGGGTGCTGTTTTTCACCAACAACGCCTCGCACACGACCGAGTTTTACGTCAAGAAGCTGACCAAGCTGGGCTTCTCGCCGACGCCCGACGAGATTATGACCTCGGGCGACGTGACCATTGAGTTTCTGAAGCGGCACCGTCCGGGCAAGAGTGTTTACCTTGTCGGCACGGACGAGCTGGTTGACTCCTTCCGCGCGAACGGCATCAACATTCTGACCGGCGACGAGGACAAGGCGGACATAGTTGTGACCAGTTTTGACACGACGCTGACCTACAAGAAGATGGACAACGCCTGCCGGTTTATTCGTGGCGGCGCGGAGTATCTCTCGACGCATCCGGACTTCAACTGCCCGACCGAGAACGGATTTATTCCGGACAGCGGCGCTATTGCGGCGTTTGTGACGGCGTCCACGGGCAAGGTTCCGACATATTTCGGCAAGCCCTACCGCGAGACCATCGACATGATAAGCGAGGCGACTGGCTTTGGTCTCGGCGAAATGTGCATTTTCGGTGATCGTCTCTACACTGACATTGCAATCGGCAAAAAGCACGGCGTGACTGCCGTTCTCGTCCTCACCGGCGAGACCCAGCCCGCCGACGTCGACGCCGCCACCCCAGCCGAGAAGCCCGACTTCGTCTTTGACTCGCTCGACTGCGTAGACAAAGTGATGTTTGGGGAGTAAGAGGGAAGTTAGAACGTAAAGAGGGTTCCGCGCTCTGCGGAGCGCGGCCAGCGTGAGGGGTGTTTCGCCGCCTGCGGGCGGCGACCAGCGCTGCGCGTGCGCAACGGCAAGAGCTTCGCCCTTGCCCCCGCGCCGCCTTTTGGAAAAGGCGGGCGAAAACTTTCAAAAAAAGGGAGGGTTAAAGCCTGTGAGACGCCAGGACGTGCGGTTTTAGGCGCTTAAGTGCGTGCGACGCGGCATCACGTTGTGGATGAGCACCGCCCGGTTTGAATCGGCAGGGTAAATCTATCGGCGACGGGAAAGGCAATCATTCTCCATCGTTCCGGACCGCCGAGGACGCCGGTCCCTACGGCGTGCGCAGGACGCGAAATAACAAATTTGCGCTCCGCTTTGACTTTGTTTCCGCCCTGACGGGAAAGAATAACTTTGATTGGTACAGGTAAAGCATCGGTTAAAACTAAGGCTCCCTTTACACAAGGGAGCCTTGGTTTAGGCCAACGCTTTTCGTGCGCGGGTGAAGTTACTTTACACCAATGAAGCGGGCGACCGATGGTCGCCCCTACGGTGTGTGGCATGACCCATCGTGCGCTGACCGCCGCAGGCGGACTAACTTTCCATGACAGCGCACAGGTCGAGCCTTGCAAACGGCGTTTTCACCGTTCCGAATGGGCACCGCACGCGAAGCAGGGCGGTGCTCATCTATAACGTGATGTCGCAACATCTGCACTTAAACGCCCCAACAGTACATCACGTCCGTTCGCAGACTTTAACCCGCCTTTTTTGAAAGTTTTTGCGGGTTCTTAGGGAGCTTTTTTTCAAAAAGCTCCCTAAGCAGGGTTCGGGGCAGCGCCCCGAGAGCAATCGTTTTTCGCTCACTCTATCCCATCCGCCCTCCCCTTTTTTGAAAGTTTTTGCGGGTTCTTAGGGAGCTTTTTTCAAAAAGCTCCCTGAGCAGGGTTCGGGGCAGCGCCCCGAGAACACATATTCGAGGTACAATATGGCTTTTGATGCAGGAATGTTAGCGTGCGCGGTCGCGGAGATACGTGAAACGGCGACGGGCGGTCGCATAGAAAAAATATATCAGCCCGAGCGCGACGAGGTCGTAATCCAGCTTCGCACGACGCTCGGCGGTCGTCGTATACTGATAAACGCGGGCTCGAACAACCCGCGCATATGCTACAGCGCGCTGCCAAAGGAGAATCCGGCAGTGCCGCCGATGTTCTGTCTGCTGCTTCGTAAGCGGCTGGGCGGCGGAAAGCTGGCGTCGATAGAGCAGCTGGGATTCGAGCGGGTAGTGCGTCTGGGCTTCGACTGTCGGGACGAAATGGGCTTCGAGTGCCGGAAATACCTCATAGCCGAGGTCATGGGCAAGTACAGCAACCTCATATTCACCGACGGCGATATGAAGGTCATCGCGGCGCACCGGCAGGTCGACTTCACCACGTCGAGCCGACGTCAGGTGCTGCCGGGCATGCGGTACGAGCTCCCGCCCGCACAGGATAAAACCGACCCGCGCGAGGAGACCGAGTCGGGCTTCTGCGAGCACTTCGCCGCCGCACCGGCCGATATGCGCGGCGACCGATTCATAAGCTCGACCTATCAGGGCGTCTCCGCCGCAGTCGCGCGTGAGATAGTCTGGCGCGCAACGCGGCATACCGATACGCCGCTGAAATATTGTGACGCCGAGCGACTCTGGCGCGAGCTTGACGTCGTCGTGCGCATGATAAAGACGGACAGCTACGAGCCGACCATCGCAACCGAGTCGGGGCGGCCGGTCGAGTACGCATTTTTGCCGCTGAATCAGTACGGCGCGGAGTCGCTGCGCCGATATGACAGCGCCGGGGCGCTCCTCGACGCCTATTACGGCGAGCGCGACCGCGAGCAGAAGATCAAACAGCGCGCGGCGGATATACTGCGCATGATAGCCAACGCCAACGCACGCATAAGCCGTAAACTGGAGCATCAGCGGCAGGAGCTGGCCGAGTGCGCGCAGGGCGAGGAGTTCAAGCGCCAGGGCGACCTCATCAAGGCCAATCTTTACGCCATCGAAAAGGGCAGCCGCGAGGCTATGCTTACCGATTACTCCGAGATGCGCGAGGACGGAACCTTTCCGGTCTGCCGGGTCGTGCTCGACCCCATGCTCTCGCCCGTCGATAACGCGCAGCGGCTGTACAAAAAATACAATAAATCCAAGCACGCGACGGTCGAGCTGACGCGGCAGATCGAGCTCGGCGAGCAGGAGCTCGAGTACCTGAGGTCGGTGTCCGACTCGCTCGAGCACGCCGAGACGACGGAAGACCTCGGCGAGATACGCGCCGAGCTGTACGAGTCCGGCTACGCCTCGCGCATGAAGGGCTATACCGCGCCAAAGCACGTGACGCATAAATACCTCAAGTTCGTCACCGACGGCGGCTTTCGAGTGCTCTGCGGCAAAAACAATACGCAGAACGACTTCATCACTCACAAGGTCGCCGACAAAAACGACTATTGGTTCCACGTCAAAGGGCGTCCCGGCTCGCACGTAATTCTCGAGTGCGACGGACGCGAGCCCGGCGACCTCGACTTCACGCAGGCGGCGCGCATAGCGGCGCTCTATTCGAGCGCGTCGGACGGCCAGAACGTTGCGGTCGACTACACGCGCGTGCGCAGCCTCAAAAAGACGCCGGGCGCAAAGCCGGGGTTTGTCATCTACCACACCAACTGGACGGCCTACGTCACGCCCGACCGCGACGAGGCGGCGCGTCTCGCAACCAAGTAAATAAGTATGCCGCGCAGCCCGCCAACGGTGCGGCGGAGCATCAAAGTACGTTAAAAACGTCCCGGTCATGCCGACCGGGACGTTTTTTGCGCTTTTTGCCGATTTGCCTATTGACTTTGTGTATTACTCGTGGTATAATATCATACGAGTTACACAAGTATAACTTTTCATACCAAGGAGGATGCAAAAATGCCCAGCTTCCCGAAGGGAAAGTACATGTCGATGGTCAAGGTCGGCGAGAAGGGGCAGATCGTCATCCCGAAGGAGATACGCGACATGTTCGGTATCGAGCCGGGTGACACGCTGCTGCTGCTCGCGGACAAAAAGCGCGGCGTCGCCATTCCGCCGCCCGAGCAGGCCGAGAAAATCCACGATTCTATATTCGGAGGAGACCAGTGACGATGAAAGACATTGAAATAAAAGGGCTTTCCAAGAATTTTGGCTCGAAGGTCGCGGTGGATAATATCTCGCTTGAGGTCGGGCGCGGCGAGCTGTTCGGCCTGCTCGGCGTCAACGGCGCGGGCAAGACGACGACTATCCGCATGCTGTGCTGCCTTACCCAACCGAGCGGCGGCGATGCTATCGTCTGCGGGCACAGCATCGTGCACGAGGCGCAGGATGTCAAGAGCGTGATAAGCGTTTCGCCGCAGGAGACGTCCGTCGCACCTAACCTGACCGTGCGCGAGAATCTGCGGCTCATCGCGGGCATCTGCGGCCGATCCGTCGAGCAGGCGGAGCGTGTGATAGGCGACTTTGCGCTCGGCGAGATTGCCGGCGTGAGGGCGAAAAAGCTGTCCGGTGGATGGCAGAGGCGGCTGTCCATCGCCATGGCGATGGTGTCAGAGCCGCAGGTGTTGTTTCTCGACGAGCCGACGCTCGGACTTGACGTTCTCGCACGGCGCGAGCTGTGGGGTCACATAAAGTCGCTCAAGGGGCGCATTACCATGGTTCTGACGACGCACTATCTCGAGGAGGTCGAGGCGCTGTGCGACCGCGTGGCGGTCATGGCATGCGGCCGGATACTGGCGATGGGAACCGTGCCGGAGCTTACCGCGGCGACCGGAACCGACAGCCTCGAGGAGGCGTTCATCGCAATTTCGGAAGGGAGGGGGAAGTGACGTGAAGCGTACGTTTTTATTTGCGGGGCGCTGCCTGCGCGAGCTTTTGCGTGAGCCGCTGAGCTACATATTCTGCCTCGGTTTTCCGCTTGTCATGATGGCGCTCATGACTGCCATCAACAGCATGATACCGCCCGGATCCATGACGCTGTTCAATATTGACAATCTGTCCGCCGGCATTGCGGTGTTTGCGCTTTCGTTTGTCATGCTGTTCGCGACGCTCTCTGTGTCGAAGGACCGCTCGGGCGCGTTTCTGACGCGGCTGTTCTCCTCACCCATGACGGCGATGGACTTCATCCTCGGCTACACGCTGCCGCTTATCGTCGTGGCGCTCGGGCAGTTTGCCGTGACGTTTGTGTGCGGCGCTATAATCGGTGCTGCGAACGGCACTCCGCTGCCGCTTGCGGGGACGCTGCTGTGCTGCCTGTCGCTTTTGCCGGTCGCGCTGTTTTTTATCGGCGTCGGAATACTTTTCGGGACGCTGCTCGGTGAGCGCTCGGCTCCGCCGTGCTGTTCGATAATCATTTCGGTATGCGGCGTGCTGGGGGGCATATGGTTTGACACCGCGGTGATCCCGGAGGGCAACCCGCTCCGGGTGATTTGTGACGTTCTGCCGTTTTCGCACGCCACTGCCGGGGGGCGTGCGCTGATAACCGGTTCCGGCGAGACGGTGTGGGTGCATTTGCTTATCTGTATTGCGTGGGCGGTGGCCGCATGGCTGGGGGCGGTTTTGGCGTTTCGCGCACGTATGCGAGGGTAAAGGCGTATTGGCATATGCCTGTATGCGGTTAAATTGAATTGATTTTTGCGGTTCTCGCAGGTGACGACCTGCGGGGACTGCTTTTTTATTTATAATAGTTCTTTGGCCTTGGCGGCACTCGCCGTGACGTCGGCGGGACGTGTTCTAACTGTACTTTTCTGCCGCGAGCAGAAAAGTACCAAAAGAGTCGCCCCAGAGAGGGCTAACCTACGGTTCGCCCCCTCTGGACTCCCCCACTCCCGTGGGGATGGCTTAGGGGAGCGGAATCCGCCTCATTGGCGCACGGCACCGGCGCGGCTCGGTCAGAATCGCTCTACCGCGCCTTTTTTGGAGCACGGCTTTGTCCCCGGTTGTACGTTGTCTGGGGGTTCAGCCTAAATCGGTTTTCTGCTGGCAAAGTAGTTTGGTTGATGGCGGGCGGTTCCGCGCGTTGGCTTTGTGCAATTTTCATTCCAACAGCCATTTGTACCGCAGACGCTCCCACCGGGACGCACTTAAGGCCGCCGGGGCGGGGCGTCAATGGTTAGCCTGCCCAGAAAACAGTTCCAGTGCTTGTCTCGGCGAGTATGAACGCGGACGCAGTGCGCTTCCCAAAAGGCGTCTTTCCGCCGGATGCAGACTTCGGCAAGGGTGAGTCCGTCCCCATCACGCATCAAGGGAGTTGGGGGTTGTCCAAACGTTGGTGCACTCTTTTGAATTTGATTATGCCTTCGGCATAATCAAATTGTTCTTTCTCTGTTGCATAACAGAAAAGTACACTTCGAACACGTCGGAGTTCGCCACGGCGGCAGCCCGCCAAGGCCAAAGAACTTTTCTTAATAAAAAAGCAGTCCCCGCAGGCTACCCTGCGAGAACCGCAAAAACATTTTATATTCCCCCAACCCTCACTCTGTCCTCAGAGCAATCACCGGGTCGCGTTTCGCCGCGAGGGCGGACGGGATGAGTCCGGCGATCATGGTCAGAATCACGCTGATGGCCACGAGAATGATGGCGGCCACCGGCGGCAGGGAGGCCCCGAGACTCTGAATGTCCGTCAGATTCCGGATGATGATGTTGATGGGAATGCACAACAGCAGCGTCACGCCGATGCCGATTGCGCCTGCGGTGAAGCCCTCTATCATGGTCTCGGCGTTGAATACGCGCTTGACGTCCCGCTTGGACGCTCCCATAGCGCGCAGAATGCCGATTTCCTTGGTGCGCTCGAGTACCGAAATGTAGGTGATAATTCCTATCATGATGGACGAAACCAGCAGCGAGATGGAAACGAACGCCATGAGGATGTACGAAATCGCGTTGATAATGGTCGTGATCGAGGACATCAGCAGTGCGACATAGTCTACGTAAGTTATCTTGTCGGCCTCGGCGACCGAGTCGTTGTAGGCGTCGATGACGTCGGCGATTTTCTCCTTGTCGGCGAACGTGTTGGCGTAAATGCTGACAACGGACGGGCTGTTTATGTCAACGTAGCCGAGCAGCGCGAGGTTGTCGGCGTAGTTGGAGTCGGAGACGGTGGAGGGCACGTACTCCTCGTAAAGCGAGGCGTACTGAGCCTCTGAGAAGGTTGCGCTGTCCCACATTGTCGCGAGCTGGTCGACCGTCATGCTGCCGAGGCTCTCGGACATGGCCCGGGCGTACTCCTCGCGCACCTGCTCGGCGAGCATCTGCCGGACGTAGCCGAACAGAGTTTCGTCGTCCATCGACGTGATGTAGCTCTTGACGGACTCGATATCGGCCGTCGGCATCTGCGCCGCGTAGGCCTCAAGCAGCATCTGCTCGATGTACTCGCGCGTCAGCTGCGACATGCTCGCCTCAACTGCCGCGTTGATGTACTCGTCCGTCGGAATCGACATCAGCGCGGTGTAGGCTGCCGCGCGTGTCTGGGCATCGGCACCCGCAAGCTGGCGTCTGACGGCGTCCGCCATCTCAGCGTCGGTCAGCTCGTCGCCATCGGTTTTGAAGGGCAGGTTGAGTATGACGTCGGTGTCGGCGTCAGCGAGCTGCTTTTTGACGATTTCGGACTGCTCGGCCTTGTGTATCAGGTGCTCGGTCAGCGCCGAGGTGTAGCCGATTGAGCCGCTCATCATGGTCGAGACGGCGTCGCTGCTGCCGCGGATTATGCCCACAATTTTAAGCTCCTCCGCCTCGCTGTAAAGGTAGGAAAGCCCTGCCTCGGTCTCGGACAGGTCAACGTACCCGCCCGTCTCGGCGTTGTAACTGTAACGGTCGGCGTTGGGGATAGTCTTGAGCGTGATGTTGCAGATCTCCTCGAACGTCCACGAGCGTATGTCGGCCTCGACCGGCTTGCCGTCGGCGGAGTCGCGGAAGGCCGCGGTTATGTCCTCGGTCGTCAGCAGGCCGAGGCAGTAGAGCACCATGTCGGTGATGGAGTTGTTTTTGTCGACAACGAGCACAACCTCGTTGTATTTTTCCGGCCAGTGGCCGTAGATGACGTCGTACTGCTCGCGCAGGAGCGGGTTTATGAGATCATTTCCCGACTCGTCGCTGAGCATTTCCTCCCAAACCTTGAAACCCTCGGAGTTTGCGTAGAAGGAGGTGGTCGAGTCCATGACGGAGGACGAGGTGCCGACACCGTATATCGCCGCGGACAGCTCCTTGAGCAGCTGCGCTATGTCGGTTTTGACGATTTTGCCCTGCTCGGTTTTGGCGTAAATGTTGAGGTCGAGGTCGTAGCTGTACTGCACCGACGTCGCCAGCCCGTCAAGCGGACGTGTGCCCGCGGAGGTTTCCACGTCGAGGTACTTTTTGAAGTCGGTCAGGTTGTTTTCCGTGACCTTGGTGGAGCTGAGCGCGTTGAGCAGGTCGTACATGACGGCGCTCGAGTAGACGTTCGATGCCAGCTCCTCCTCTGTGCGGTTGAGGGCGGCGGCGTCGTCGTGCACGCCGGTGATGGAGGTGAGCAGGCTGCTCATATCGACGGATTTTGCGTTTATTGTTATCGGGTAGGAGGATAGCGTGTCCTCCTGCACGCGGTTGATGTAGTTCTGCACGCCATTTGAGAGCGACAGTATCAGCGCGATGCCGACGATGCCGATGCTGCCCGCGAAGGCGGTCAGGAAGGTGCGGCCCTTTTTTGTCATGAGGTTGTTGAGCGACAGCGAGAGCGCTGTGAAGAAGGACATCGAGGGCTTCTTGACCTTGGTGGGCTTATCTACGGGCGGCGGCAGTTCGGACTCACTCACAGGCGCGGTGTCGTCGACGACGCGGCCGTCGAGCACGCGGACGGTGCGCGTCGCGTAGCGCGCCGCAAGCTCGGGGTTGTGCGTGACCATTATGACGAGCCGTGTCTTGGAGATTTCCTTGAGGATCTCCATGAGCTGGACGCTGGTCTCGGAGTCCAGCGCGCCGGTCGGCTCGTCGGCGAGCAGTATGTCGGGGTTGTTGACCAGCGCACGCGCCACGGCGACGCGCTGCATCTGTCCGCCCGACATCTGGTTCGGGCGCTTTTTGAGCTGGTCGCCGAGCCCGACCGCGCGCAGCGCCTCGGTTGCGCGGTGACGCCGCTCGGACTTGGACACGCCCGACAGCGTCAGCGCGAGCTCGACATTTGCGAGCACCGTCTGGTGCGGGATGAGGTTGTAGGATTGAAAAATAAAGCCTATCGAGTGGTTGCGGTAGGTGTCCCAATCGGCGTCCCGGTACTGCTTGGTGGAGACGCCGTTTATGATGAGGTCGCCGCTGTCGTAGTTGTCGAGGCCGCCGATTATGTTGAGCAGCGTGGTTTTGCCGCAGCCGGAGGGGCCGAGGATGGCCACAAGTTCGTGCTCGCGGAAGCTGAGGTCGATTCCGCGCAGGGCAGGGACGGTGGTGTCTCCCACCTTATAGCTTTTGACAATGTTTTTTAACTGGAGCATTCAATTTTCCTCTGCACATATTTGTTCAATATTTAATTATACATAATTGTTGCCCGTCTGTCTACGTCCAAGACGGATTTTTCACCGGAAATATCACGAAAATTCAGGTATAATTCACATTTACAGAATGTAACAATGTTCCGGAATGGTATTGACAATCGTCTGAACGTATTGTATAATATTCTTAGAAAAAATGCGCCGAATGGTGCGTTAAGAACTATTACAGGAGGTACGGTTATGCCGGGTATGGGCGGAGGCCACAGCGGAGGCGGACATTCAGGGGGCGGCTCCCACGGTGGGGGTGGTTTTCACGGAGGCGGCTCCCACGGTGGGGGTGGATTCCGCGGTGGCGGAGGCTTTCATGGCGGTCCCCGCGGCGGCGGTTTTCACGGCGGACCCCCTTCGCACGGTCCCGGTCCCGGATGGGGTTGGGGATGGGGACGGCGTCGCCGGTATTATGGCGGTGGCGGCTGTCTGATGCCCTTCATCGTCATGGGGGCGATGGTTTTCATATTGTTTGTTTACGTCATCTCCGCGATTATTGGCGGGATAACGTCCCGCCCGTCGTACACCGTGCCGGAAAGTTCGAGTGTGTTATATATAACCGACATAACGCCGTCGACGCGCGAGCGCAAGCCGCTTGACGCGCAGTACTGCAAGCCGATTGACAAATATCTGTCCGACGAGATGCAGCCGTCGGCGCTGGGCACGGCGGCGGACGAGTACGCTGTCATCAACGTGCTGAAGGATTTTTACCTCCAGACGGGCGTCCAGCCCTACCTCTGGATCACCGACCACCTCGGTGAGAACGCGAGCCCCGATTATGACGCGGTGGAGGCGGCGATGTACGAAAAGTACGCCGAATTATTTGACGACGAGGGACACCTGCTTGTACTGTATTTTCTCTACGAGGACGACACCTACAACACCTGGTACATGTGGGGCAACGACGCGCACGAGTATGTCATGGACGACGAGGCCTGCGAGATACTGCTCGACTACATCGATCTCAACTACGAGCGCTGCTCGTACTATGACGAGAACTACGATGTTAAGGTCAACTACGCCGAGATGTTCTGCAACGCCTTTACGAGCGCGGCGCACGACATCATGAGCGGCGTCAGCGACACGCCTGCAACGACGACTGACGGTCGTGGTGAGCCCGCCGTCAGCAGCAAGCCGGGCGACGGTGTACTCACACCGGACACCGCGCCGACCGTTCCGACTACTCCGACTGACAGCGGGCGCCGTCCATGCCGCCTGTCGGTGAGCGGAGCGGTACTGATCGTGGTAGCCGTCTGCGCCGTGACGGGAATACTGATATTCGTCATTGTGCGCAGAAGCGACGAGTCCAAGTACTCCGGCATGAGCGAGGAGGACGTGCGCAAGGAGAAGTATCGTAGGAAGTACGGGGGAAAATAAGGTTTTGCGCTTCCCGCGCGGGTGTGGGCGTATTGCATATGCTCGTATGTGCGGTTTTAATTGAATTTTAAGTTTGCGGTTTCCGCCGGGGTGCTCGGCGGAGGCCGCTTTTTTATGAATAAGTTCTTTAGCCTTGGCAGGCGCACGCCATAACGTCGGCGGGACGTGATTTAACTGTACTTTTCTGCCGCGAGCAGAAAAGTACCAAAAGAGTCGCCCCAAAGGGGCCGAACCT
>CAKRSS010000044.1 GCA_934401725.1 uncultured Eubacteriales bacterium
TTGTACCGCAGACGCTCCCACCGGGACGCACGGAGGGCCGCCGGGGCGGGGCGTCAATGGTTAGCCTGCCCAGTGTGAGTTGCGGTACACCTCACGGCGAGTATGAACGCGGACGCAGTGAGCTTCCCGAAAGGCGTCTTTCCGCCGGATGCCGACTTCGGCAAGGGTGGGCACGTCCCCATCACGCATGACGGGAGTGGGGGAGTCCAGAGGGGGCGAACCGTAGGTTAGCCCTCTCTGGGGCGACTCTTTTGAAGATAATTATGCCTTCGGCATAATTATCTTGTTCTTTCTCTGCTCGCGGCAGAAAAGTACAGTTAAATCACGTCCCGCCGACGTTATGGCGAGTGCCCGCCAAGGTCAAAGAACTTTTTTCAAAAAACGCTTTTCGCCGAGCATTCCGGCGCACCACCGGGTTTGAAGGCACACCTTCAGCATACAGGCATATGCAATACGCCACCCCCCACACAAAAAACGGTCCCCGCCGGACGTACCGGCGAGAACCGCAAAAACATATTTTTAATTGAACTTCGGCAGCCAGTCGCCGTGAGCTTCGATGAGATCGTCGCAGAGCGAGATGATGTCGTCGATGTTCAGCTCGGATGCCGTGTGGGGATCCATCATGGCAGCCTGGTAGATGGCTTCCTTCTTGCGCGTCACGGCCGCCTCAATGGTCATAAGCTGAACATTGATGTTGGTGCGGTTCATAGCGGCGCAAATCTCGGGCAGGTCGCCGACAACGGTCGGCTGAATGCCCGCACGGTTGACAAGGCAGGGAACCTCGACGCAGGCGTTGTGCGGCAGGTTGGTGATAAGGCCGGTGTTGATTACGTTACCGCCGATCTGGTAGGGCACGTTGGTCGTGATGGCCTCCATGATGTAGGACGCGTACTCGCGGGTGCGCTTGTGAGAAACGTCACCGGCAAGCAGCTCCTCGCGCTGCTTGACCCACTTGGTCTCGTGCGCGATGCAGCGGCGCGGATACTCGTCAAGCGGAATACGGTAGCGCTCGATGAGCTCGGGGTACTTGGACTTGATGAAGAAGGGGTTGTACTCGGCGTTGTGCTCGCTGGACTCGGTGACATAGTAACCGAAGCGGCGTATGTACTCGAGACGGACAAGATCCTTGAAGTCCTCGGGAGGATTGTCAAGAATCTCGTTGGCGCGACGACGAATCTCGGGGTAGAGATCGACACCGTCGGCGTCGCGGATTTCAAGCAGCCATGCCATGTGGTTGATACCGGCAATCTTCTCCTTGAGCGGACGCTTTACGGTGTCCGCCATGCCGAGCTCCTTGAGCAGCTTGGAGGAGCAGACCTGCACGCTGTGGCACAGACCCACCGTCTTGATGCCGGTGTAGCGCTGCATGTAGCCTGCGAGCATGGCCATGGGGTTGGTGTAGTTGAGGAAGTATGCGTCGGGGCAGACCTTCTCCATGTCGTGAGCGAAGTCGTCGAGCACGGGAATGGTGCGCAGAGCGCGGAAAATACCGCCGATGCCGAGCGTGTCGGCGATGGTCTGGCGGAGGTTGTATTTCTTAGGCACCTCGAAGTCGGTTACGGTGCAGGGCTTGTAGAGACCGACCTGAATGGCGTTGACCACGAAGTCAGCTCCGCGGAGCGCCTTCTTGCGGTTCTCAACGCCGCAGTACTTCTTGATGCGGGCACGCTTATGGTTTATGTTGCGGTTGAGCGCGTTGACCATTATGTAGGCCTCGTCGAGTCTGACGGGGTCAATATCGTAGAGCGCGATTTCGGAATCCCACAGGGACTCGGTCAGCATGGTGTCACCCAGCACGTTTTTGGCAAAAACGACGCTGCCGGCACCCATGAATGTGATTTTGGGCATTGATTTTTCTCCTTTGATTTTATGTTATGAAATTATATCGGGCGCTGGGCGACTGCCCTAGCGCTTATCACCACAAGTATATAACCATTCTAACAATTTGTCAAGAGTTTGCGTAAATTTTGCTTTTTTTATTGCGGAGGAGCAAAAAGTTTTCGATATGCACTTGCAATTTTCATTGAAATAATGTACTATTATAAGGAGTATAATTTTTATGCGGAGGATGGCTGTGTTCGGATATGTGAAGGCGTGGATGCCCGAGCTGCGGGTCTGTGAGCTTGAATATTACCGCGCCGCCTATTGCGGACTCTGCCGCGTCTGCGGGCGCTGCACCGGCTGTCGTTCACGAATGTTGCTCAACTACGATTTTGCCTTTCTCGCGCTCGTCCGCATGGCGCTGACGGGGGAGCGGGCCGTTACCGAGCGGCGGCGCTGTATCGTGCATCCGACCCACCGCCGCGTTATCATGACGCAGCGCGGTCAGCTCGACTACTGCGCCTACGCCTCGGCGCTGCTCAGCTACCACAAGTGCCGCGACGACGTTGCCGATGAGTCGGGCGGACGCCGGCTGCGCGCGCGGGCGGGGCTCGTCTTCATGCGGCACATGCACCGCGCGGCGGCAAAGCAGCTGCCGGAGCTTGAACGCGTGATAATCGAGCGGCTCGGCGAGCTCGGTGAGCTCGAGCGGGCAGGGTGCGCGTCGGTTGACATACCGGCGGGCGTTTTCGGCCGCATAACCGAGGCGATACTTGAACACGGCCTCGAGGGAAGCACTGCGGCGGTGGCGCGGCATATAGGCTACCACGTCGGCAAATGGATATACATGGCCGACGCGCTCGACGACTATGACGACGACGTAAAGCGCGGTCGCTACAACCCGCTTGCCCTCATGTGGCCGGACGGTATGGACGACGCGGCGCGCGAGGAGGTTCGCATCGGCATGCGCCACGAGCTCGCGGACGCTGAGCTCGGCTTCGGCCTGCTCGAGATTGACGACGGACGCCTGCGCGGCGTCATCAACAACATAATTTACTGCGGAATGACGCGGAAAGCTGAGGATAGATTGCATAAAGATGAATGATCCCTACAAGGTATTGGGTGTGTCGCGCGATGTGAGCGACGACGATGTCAAGCGCGCCTACCGTGAGCTCGCCAAAAAATATCACCCCGACAAATACAAGGACTCCGACCTCGCAGAGCTTGCCAGCGAGAAAATGAAGGAGATAAACGCCGCCTACGACCAGATTCAGAAGGAGCGCGCCGAGGGCAGCTCCGGCGGGTCGTACGGTTCGGGCGGCGCGTACGGTTCGGGCGGCGCGTATGGCACGTACGGTCAGGGCGGCACGGGCGACTACTCCTACACCTCCTCCGACTACGAGGGCGGCAAAGAGATATACGCGCGAATCCGCCGCCTGATAAACGAGGGCTACGTCGCCGACGCGGCGCAGCTGCTCGCGGGTATCCCCGCCGACGAGCGCGACGCCGAATGGTTTTTCCTTCAGGGTGTCATCGAGATACGGCGCGGGCGGTACGTCGACGCACAGCAGCTGTTCGACCGCGCCTGCAGCATAGACCCCGACAATATGGAGTACCGCAGCGCGCGCGAGCAGCTGCGCCGCCAGGCCAACGCCTACGGGCGCAGCTATGAAACGTCAGAGCCGGGCGGCTGCTCGGCATGTCATATCTGCGGTGGCCTTATGTGTGCGGACTGTTGCTGTGAAAGTATGGGCGGCGACCTGATACGCTGCTGTTGAGGAGAAGCATGAAAAACAAAATCAGTAAACAAACAGAGCGGCTGACGCTGTGCGCCGTCTGCGTGGCGCTCGGCGTCGTGATAATGACGATAGGCGCGCTTATCGACGTGCTTGACCTTTCGGCGGCGGCGCTGGCGGGCATGCTGTCGGTTATGGTGGTGGTCGAGATAGGCGGCTTCTGGCCGTGGCTTGTCTACGCCGCCACGGGAATTATCGGCGTGCTGTTTCTGCCCTGCAAGCTGCCTGGCGCGATATATTTGATGTTCTGCGGCTGGTATCCGATAATCAAGCCGCGGCTTGACCGCATGAAATGCCGCCCAGTGGGCTGGCTTATCAAGCTCGTCGCGGCGAACGCCGCAACGACGCTGGTCGCGCTCGCTACGAAATATATTCTTGCGCTGTCGCATGAGGTCATGGAGCTGTCGGTGGTGCTGTACGCCATGGTGAACGTTGCGTTTGTGCTTTACGATGTTGCACTGACGCGGCTGGTGCGGGTGTACGTGCTTCGTCTGCGCCACAGACTGGGACTTGACAGACGCAACCTGAGGGAGAAATAAAATGGAAAGATGCTTGTTTTATAAAGAAAATTCGCCGGCCTCGCCCAAGATAATAGCCCACCGCGGCGCAAGCGCCGTCGAGCCCGAGAACTCGCTGCCTGCGTTTGAGACGGCAGGTCGGCGCGGCGTCTGGGCCATCGAGACGGACGTTCACCGCACGCTCGACGGAAAGCTGGTCTGCTTCCACAATAAAAAGGTGGACGGGCTGACCGAGGGCGAGGGCGCTATTGCCGACATGACCTACGCCGAGCTTGCCAGCCTGCACATAACGACGGGTGTCAACGTCGCGGCGCACACGCCGGAAGAGCTGCGCATTCCCACCTTCTGCGACTACCTCTCAATCTGCCGCAGGTACGGCGCGGTGCCGTTTCTCGAGCTCAAGGCTCCACTCGCCGAGGAGACGCTGTTCTACGTCCGCCAGTTCGGGCTTGAGGATCACTGCATTTACTCCGCGATAAAGTTTGAGCCGCTGTGCGACGCACGCGCGCTGTCGAAGCGGGTGTTCATTCACCACATATTCAGCAACGAGGACAACATCCCGCGTCTCGCCGAGCTGGGGTATGCCGGCATGTCGTTCAAAATCGCCGACCTCGACGAGGTTCCCGAGGGGCTTGTCGGGAGGGTGCATGCGGCGGGGCTGCGCATCTGCTTCCGCGCCGCTGACACGCCCGAGACCATGGCGCGCGCGATAGGAATGGGTTGTGACTACGTGCCCTCAAACAAGGTAAACTGGGTTCGTTAAAAACTGAAAGGTAAAAGTACATATGGACAAAAAGCTGATAATGTTCGATCTGGACGGCACTGTGCTGCCCAAGGTAAAGGTGCTCGACGAGAGAACCGTCCGCGCCGTCAAGGCGGCGAGCGCGGCGGGGCATGTTGTGGTGTGCTCGTCCGCGAGACCCCTGCGCATGTTCCGCTGGGTCTACGACCGCATGGGGCTTGACACCGCCGTCAGCACAATAAACGGTGCGCATGTCTACCACCCGACGGCCAAGGATTTTCCCGAGTATGAGTGCTTCATTCCGGCTGAGTATGTGCGCCGCGTGCTGGCGCTTTGTGCCGAGCTTGACTGCAAGCCCTACTACGTCGAGCGCAACGACGCGCTGTGGTACACCGACGGCCGTCACAACGGCTACTACCGCGAGCACATCGCCACCGCCGAACCGCTTATCAAAATGGACGCCGACAGTCTGCCCGACACCGATGCCTCGCGCATAATTCTCACTCCGCCCGACCGCGCCGCGGCCGACCGCATGAGCGAGCTGGTGTCGTCCTTCAGCGACGTCGCGTTTACGACGTGGGATTTCGTGCCAAAGAACCCCGATTCCAAGTCGCAGGGCGGCATACGCATGAGCATCTGCCCGGCGGCGGCCAGCAAGTGGCACGCGCTCGAGCGCATCGCCGCCTACTACGGCATTCCCAACGAGGACTGCTATGCCTTCGGCGACATGTGGAACGATTTTGAAATGATAGAGAACGCCGGACACGGCTTTGCGCTCAAGGACAGCGACGCCGAGCGCATGTCAAAGGCGCGCAACGTCACGCGCTTCAACTGCGTCGAGTGCGGCGTGGCCGACGTGATAGAAAGAGAAATACTCGGCCTCTGACCGGAGAGGGGAATTATTATGAGAGCATATGAGCGGCTTTTGAAATACGTTTGTATCCCGACGTCGTCGGACGAGCACAGCTCGGGCGTGCCGACCTCGGCCTGCCAGTTTGAGCTGGCGCGGCTTGTTGCGCGCGAGCTGCGCGAGATGGGACTTTCCAACGTTCGCGTGGACGATAAGTGCTACGTTTACGCCTGTCTGCCCGCAACGCCGGGCTATGAGGAGGCTCCGAAGATAGGCTTTATCGCCCACCTCGACACCTCACCTGACTTCAACGGCGAGAATGTCCACCCGCGCATAATCAGGAACTATGACGGCGGCAACGTCGAGCTTGGGAGCAGCGGCCGCACGCTGAGCGTCGCCGCCTTCCCGCACCTGTCGCGCCTGCGCGGCCGCACGCTTATCGTAACCGACGGTACGAGTCTGCTCGGCGCTGACGATAAGGCCGGAATTTCCGAGATTATGACCATGCTCGAGCGCGTTATCGCTTCCGGCAAGCCGCACGGGCAGGTGTCCGTCGGTTTTACGCCCGACGAGGAAGTCGGCGCGGGCGCCGATCACTTCGACATCGCGGGCTTCGGTGCGCAGTACGCATATACTGTCGACGGCGGCGAGGAGGGCGAGGTTGTTTTTGAGAACTTCAACGCCTCGGCCGCGACCTTCAGCATCAGGGGTTTCAACATTCACCCAGGAAGTGCCAAGGGCACTATGGTAAACGCCCAGCTGCTCGCCATGGAGATAAACTCCATGTTGCCGCTTCACCAAACGCCCCGCGACACCGAAAACTACGAGGGCTTCTACCACCTGCATGCCATGGAGGGCAACGTTGAGCACGCGACGCTGCACTACATCGTCCGCGACCACAGCTCCGAGCTGTTTGCCGAGCGCGAGGCACGGCTGCGCCGCATAGCCGATGAGATGAACCTACGCTATGGCGATGGGACGGTTGAGCTCACCATCCGCGAGCAGTACAGAAACATGCGCGAGATGATACTGCCCTGCTACCACGTTGTCGAGACGGCACTCGAGGCCACCCGCGAGCAGGGAATACGCCCCATTATCTGCCCGATACGCGGCGGCACAGACGGCGCGCGCCTGTCCTATATGGGGCTGCCGTGCCCCAATCTCGGCACGGGCGGCTACGCCTTCCACGGCCCATATGAGCACATCACGGCTGAGGGAATGGATATACAGACCGACATACTCTGCGGAATCGTCCGTCGGTATGCGGGCATGAAGCCCGAGAGGGTATGATGCATCTGCACGAGGGACATCGTCAGCGCCTGCGCAGTCGGCTGAGAGCGGAGGGCTGCGACAGCTTTGAGGACCATCAGCTGCTTGAGGCATTGTTGTTCTACGCGGTCCAACGCTGCGACACAAACGAAACGGCGCATCGGCTTATTGAACGGTTTGGCTCGCTCGGGGCTGTTTTTACGGCATCGGCTGATGAGCTGATGCTTGTCGAGGGCGTCGGACAGAACTCCGCCGACCTGATCCGGCTTGTCAGCGGGATACGCTGCCGTCTCGAGCGGCCGGACAACAGCCCGCGCATGGTCTACGACTCGATCGGTAAAATCAGCGCCTACCTTGCCCGGCTTTACATCGGTTCAACACGCGAGCAGGTCTACCTTATGATGTTCGACAACGCTATGCGACTCATCGACTGCGCCTATATCTGCGACGGTAGCGTCAACGCCGCAGTCATGGTGCCGCGGGTTATGGTCGAGAAGGCGCTGTTCCGGCACGCGTCGGCGGTGGTCGTGGCGCACAACCATCCGGACGGCGTCGCTGTGCCGTCCGGCGACGACATCGACACGACCGAGATGCTGCGTGCGGCGTTCGAGCTGGTCGGCATACAGCTGCTCGAGCACATAATCATCGCCGGACGCAGCTACGCGACGGTCATGCGTCAGCGCAACATGGCGACGGTGCACGCCGAGGTCGGAAGCACCGGCGGGCGGCTCAGCGCGGGGATTCTCGAGCATATGTACGACGATTTGCCGGAGAATGCGGATGTCGTGTCAGTGCCCGACGGGATTGTGACCGATCTGCCCGCCCGTCGTCAGGACGGACTTGGCAAGCTATAAAAATAATAATGAGGAAAACAAAATGAACACGGATATTCTTGAAGGCAAAAAAATAGTCGCGCTCGGCGACTCGCTTTTTCACGGCAGCAAGGACTGCAAGGGCAACACCTGGCTCGAGATGCTGGCGGCGAAGCATCACATGACGCTGCACAACTACGGTCAGAACGGCAACACGCTGTCGGTTCAGTCGGGGGAGGAGCAGAAGCTGCCGGCAATGTGCGTCCGCTACGCCGACATGGAGGACGGCGCGGATTACGTCGTCATAATGGGCGGTGCAAACGACAAGCGCCTCAACGTCCCGATCGGCCCCGACGACAGCGACGACCCGACGACCTTCTGCGGCGCGCTCAACGTACTTATACGCGGCGTCACGGCCAAGTACCCCCGCGCGCGGGTACTGTTCATGACTAACTACAACCGCTGGCCGTCGAAGAACAAGCTGGGGCTTTCCGATATTGACTACGTCGAGGCGATGGAGCGCGTTTGCCGTCGCTACGCGCTGCCCTGCTTCAACAACTACTACAACAGCGGCATCAGCTTTCAGAATCCCGCGCAGCTCGCGTGGATCGACGAGGGCGTTGTCCGCGGCGACGCGCCGAATCACCACTTCTCGAGCGAGGCCTACGCCTGGCTCATGACGAGGTACGAAGCGCTGCTGTCGGCACTGTGATGTTTGGCGTGGGCGTATTGCATATGCCCATGCGCGGTGATGCCTTAAAGTTGCGGTTCCCGCAGGTCTCGCCTGCGGGAACCGCAAAAACATATTATTTTGTTTCCTTACTTCGACTCCACAATTGCCAGCATGACCTCGGTCTTGTTCTTGGTAAACGTTATGTACAGCTTGTTGTCCGCGTACTTCATCGCCGGGTAGGTGAACTCGCCGATGCCGGTCGCGAGGCAGTTGACGCGGCGGAAGGTGCAACCGTTGTTTTCCGACATATAGAGCGCCAGCGGCGTGCGCCTGCCCTTGCTCTTGCCCTCGGGCAGTCCGTTCGGGTTGCATAGCAAGAATACGCGCAGGTCGGACATCCACAGCCCGCAGATCGGGCTGTTCGGGTTGGCAACGTTGAGTGGGTAGGGCGTGTTCCAGGTCAGGCCTCCGTCGTAGGAATCGGCGCGGAAGAGGTAGCCGACGGACGAACGCATAATCGCGTGCACGTACGTTCCGCCCTCAGACCACAGCACGGGCGACCAGAGACCGCCGTCAAAGCCGTTTCTGTAATGCTCGGGAAGCTCGATGGCGTCGCTACGATTCCAGTGCTCGCCGCCGTCCTGCGAACGGTAGACGTAAGCGGCGCAGTCGCCCTCGGGGGTCATGCCGCCGCACAGCAGCGTGCCGTCGGACAGTGTCAGCACCGCGGCGCGGGAAGGGCCGCCGACCATGCTGTCGCCCTCGGTCATGACGTCGACAGGCTCGCCGAAGGTCAGGCCGCAGTCGAGCGAGACCAGCCGCTCGGTGTGCATTTCGGCGGGGTCGGAGCCGACGCGGCAGAGCAGCACGATCGCACCGTCGGCGCGGCGGTAGAGCTGGGGATAGCGGCGCAGTATGCGGTCAGCAGGGACGACGGGCTGAGCCTCGGTCCACTTGCCCTTTGCGTCACGCACAGCGCCCATGATGGTCCACGAGGTGCCCCTTTCCTTCTCCCAGACAACGAGTAGCGCGCCCTCGTCAAGCGGGAGGCAGTCGGCGCTGCCGCAAAGACGGCCGTCGGGTGCAAAAACTGTTTCGTAAGCGTAAAACTTCATTTATAATGTATCCTTTCATGCGCGAGCCGGTCGGACTCCGCGCTTTTTATTGTCATAGGAAAATTATACTACCAAAACGGCGTTCTGTCAATCGGTGTGGAGTAATTTTTGAAAGGTGGGCGTATTGCATATGCCCATGCGCTGTTAAGAGAAGTTCTTTGGTCTTGGCAGGACACGCCGGAGCGTCGGCGGGACGTTAAGAAGTGTATTTTTCTTCCATACGGCAGAAAGTACACTTCTCCACCGCCGGTGGCCTCCATGGCGGCAGCCTGCCAAGGCTAAAGAACTTATTTGCATATAGGCATATGCAATACGCCTCGCCCTCCACCCACATCCCCTTCGGTATTTTACACATCCCCACCCTCCCGCGCCCGGCTTACTTTCGGCATATGGAACATTGCCAATTCCGACGAGATGTGATATAATCTCATCATAAAATAAAATACCAAACTTTCCGGAGGTGTGCCGTGTCAGACTACAAAATCGAAACCAAATGTATACAGTCAGGCTATAAGCCCGGCAACGGCGAGCCGCGCGTGCTGCCTGTTTGCCAGAGTACAACGTATAAATATGACAGTTCCGTGCATCTCGGTAAGCTGTTCAACCTCGAGGCGGAGGGACATATGTACTCGCGCATCTCCAACCCCACCGTAGCCTGCGTCGAGGATAAAATCGCCGACCTCGAGGGCGGCTCGGGCGCGGTGCTGCTGTCGTCGGGACAGAGCGCCAATATGCTCACCGTGCTCAATATCACGTCGGCAGGGCAGAATGTCGTCGCGCTGACATCTATTTACGGAGGCACGTTTAACCTGCTCGGCGTCACGCTCCGCCGCCTTGGCATCGAGACGCGCTTCGTCACGCCCGAGATGAGCGACGAGGAGGTCGAGAAGTTTATAGACGACAAAACCCGCCTCATTTTCGGCGAGACCATCGCCAACCCCGCCATGAACGTGCTCGACATCGAGCGCTACGCCAACCTCGCGCACCGTCACGGCATCCCGCTGGTGGTCGATAACACATTCGCAACGCCAGTGCTGTGCCGCCCGTTTGAGTTCGGCGCGGACATAGTCACGCACTCGACAACAAAATATATGGACGGTCACGCCACCGTCGTCGGCGGCTGCGTTGTCGACGGCGGCCGCTTCGACTGGACCGGCGGTCGCTTCCCGGAGCTTACCGAGCCGGACGAGTCGTACCACGGCGTGGTGTATACCTCAAACTTCGGCGTCGATAAGGCCTATATCACCAAGCTGCGTGTCCAGCTCGTCCGCGATATAGGCAACCCCATGAATGCCATGACGGCATTCTTGCTCAACCTCGGCCTCGAGACGCTGCACCTGCGCGTCGAGAGACATTGCCAGAACGCGCTGCGCGTCGCAAGATGGCTTGAGGAAAATCCGCACGTCAGCTGGGTCAACTACCCGCTGCTTGAGTCCAACAGCCAGTACGAGCTGGCGCGCAGGTACGTCCCGGACGGCGCGAGCGGGGTCATTTCGTTCGGCGTGCGCGGCGGACGCGAGGCTGCGATGAAATTCATGGACTCGCTGAAGCTCGCCGCGATAGTGGTTCACGTCGCCGACGCGCGCACGAGCGTGATACACCCGGCCAGCACTACACACCGTCAGCTGAGCGACGAACAGCTCGCCGACTCGGGCATCACGCCTGACCTCGTCCGGCTCAGCGTCGGCATCGAGAACGTCGGGGACATCATCGCCGACCTCGAGCAGGCATTTAACAACTAAACTACGGGAGGTGGCGCTATGCCGATAAAAATTCCGAATCTTCTGCCCGCCACCGGCACATTGCAGGAAGAAAACATATTTGTGATGACCGAAACCCGCGCCATCACGCAGGATATACGTCCGCTACACATACTCATGCTCAATCTCATGCCCACCAAGGTGGTCACGGAGACGCAGATAGCCCGGCTCATCGGCAACACGCCGCTTCAGGTCGAGCTCGAGCTGCTCCAGACGGCGACGCACAAGGCGCGTCACACGTCGGCGGAGCACATGCTGGCCTTCTACCGCACCTTCGACGAGGTGCGCGAACGCCGCTACGACGGCATGATAATCACCGGCGCGCCGGTCGAGCAGCTGGAGTTCGAGCAGGTTGAGTACTGGGACGAGCTGTGCGGCATAATGGAGTGGAGCAAGACACACGTCACAAGCACCTTCCACATCTGCTGGGGCGCGCAGGCGGGGCTTTACTACCACTTCGGTATACCCAAATATCCGCTTGAAAACAAGCTGTTCGGCGTGTTCAGGCATCACCCTGACCACCGCCGCTCCATGCTCATGCGCGGCTTTGATGACGAGTTCTGGGTTCCGCATTCGCGCCACACCGAGGTGCGACGCGAGGACATCGAGCGGCATCCCGAGCTCAAGATTGTTGCCTCCTCGCCCGAGGCGGGCGTGCTGATATGTATGACGGAGCGAGGCAAGCAGGTGTTTGTCACGGGGCACTCGGAGTACGACGCCGACACGCTCGGCCTCGAATACCGCCGCGACCGCGACGCAGGACTTCCCATCGCCCTGCCGGAGAATTATTACACCGACGACGATGAGACAAAGCCCCCGCTCGTCCGATGGCGCAGCTGCGCCAACCTGCTTTATTCCAATTGGCTTAATTATTTTGTTTATCAGACAACACCGTACGACATAAACGAAATAAAATGAAAAGAAGATGATTAGAAATGAAAAACAACAACATCCGTAAGCTGGTGGCCGCAGCGCTCATGGCTGCGCTCATCTGCCTCTCGACAATGATAGTGCTGACATATTCGCCTGCCGGAGGCTACGTCCACCTCGGCGACTGCTTCGTGCTGCTTGCAGGCTATATTCTCGGGCCGCTGTGGGGCGGTATCGCCGCAGCCGTCGGTTCGGGACTTACCGACCTCATTCTCGGTGCTGCAACCTACATCCCCGCAACCTTCGTCATCAAGTGGGGCGTCGCGGCGCTGGCGTCGGTGCTGTTTCGGATGCTCAGCCGCGGACGCAGGCACGCGCTGCCATTCTACGCCGTCGCCGGACTGTGCGGCGAGGTGGTGATGGTGGTCGGCTACTTTGCGTATGAGGTCGTGCTTTACGGCGCGGCGGGCGCGCTGTCCGGCGTTGTCGGAAACCTGATTCAGGGCGCGTTCGGAGCAGTGCTCTCGACACTGCTCATGCTGCCGCTCTCGAGAATAAAGTACATCCAGTCGTTCACCGACAAGCAGTAAAAAAACGGCGGCGCTCCGGCGCCGCCATTTTTGCTATTGACTTTTACGTCACATTATGATATAATCCAAACTAATTACAGCTATTTTTCGTCAAGGAGATTTCACAATGGCAGATGAGAAGGTAATGTCCCTCTCCGAGCAGGAGCAGGTGCGGCGTCAGAAGCTCGAGAAGCTTATCGCCGAGGGCAAGAACCCTTATGAAAAGACACGTTTTGACGTCACCGCCCACTCCGTGGACATCGTAAACAATTTCGAGACCATGGAGGGCAAGGACTGCTCCATTGCGGGCCGTCTGATGAGCCGCCGCATTATGGGCAAGGCGTCCTTCATCCACGTCGCCGACAGATACGGCGAGATTCAGGTCTACGTCAAGCGCGACGACGTCGGGGAAGAGGAGTACGCCTCCTTCAAAAAGGACTACGATATAGGAGACATCGTCGGCGTTTCCGGTTTTGTTTTCAAGACCGGCACGGGCGAGATTTCCGTCCACGCCAAGAAAATTGAGATACTTTCCAAGGCGCTGCGCCCGCTGCCCGAGAAGTTCAACGGCCTGCGCGACGTCGACGCCAAGTACCGTCACCGCGAGGTAGACCTCATTATGAACCCCGAGGTGCGCGACACCTTTGTCATGCGTTCGCGCATCATTTCTTACCTGCGCAGCTACCTCGACGCCCGCGGCTTCCTCGAGGTCGACACCCCCATTCTTCAGACGCTCGAGATCGGCGCTTCGTCGCGCCCCTTCATGACGCACCACAACGCGCTCGACATCGACATGTTCCTGCGCATCGAGACCGAGCTCTACCTCAAGCGGCTGATCGTCGGCGGCTTTGAGCGCGTCTACGAGGTCGGCCGTATATTCCGCAACGAGGGTATGGACACGCGCCACAACCCTGAGTTCACCACCATCGAGCTCTACCAGGCCTACACCGACTACCACGGCATGATGGATCTCGTCGAGGAGCTGTATTCCGGCGTGACCGAGGCCGTCTGCGGCACAAAGAAGATAACCTGCCAGGGCGTCGAGATTGACATGGGTCACTGGGAGCGCCTCACCATGGCGGAGGCCGTCAAGAAGTACAGCGGCTGTGATTATTACGCCTGGGAGAGCGACGAGGACGCGCGCGTCTGCGCCAAGGAGAAGCACGTCGATGTTCCGGCGGACGCAACGCGCGGAACGGTGCTGATTGAGCTTTTCGACGCTTTTGTTGAGGACAAGCTGATTCAGCCGACGTTCATCTACGATTACCCCGTTGAGAACAGCCCGCTGGCCAAGCGCAAGCCGTCAGACCCACGCTTTACCGAGCGGTTCGAATACTTCATCAACTGCATGGAGTACGGCAACGCCTTCTCCGAGCTGAACGACCCTATCGACCAGCGCGAGCGGTTTGAGCGACAGGTCGCCATCAAGCGCGCAGAGGAGCCCAACACCCGCGCCGAGGTGGATTACGACTATGTCACCGCGCTCGAGCACGGCATGCCGCCGACAGGCGGACTCGGCTTCGGCGTTGACAGACTGGTCATGCTGCTGACGGACAGCGCCTCCATCCGCGACGTGCTGCTTTTCCCGACAATGAAGCCGCTCACCGATGGCAAGGGCGAGCAGAGCGAGGAATAAAAAAATTCTCCGGGCAGACCCCCGAAAAAGCGGGTCTGCCCAATTTTTTGAAAAAACTAAAAAATTTCGCGGAATTTGGTGCAAAAAAGCCGCAAAAAGCCTTGTGGCGCAAGGGTTTTCGGACATTTTTGCAAAAAACGCAGTAATTGCACCAAACGGCTTGACATTACGCCCATTTTATGCTACAATGGTCGTATCTGATGGCAGGATTGCAAATTGATTGAGCGGACAAAGCCTACATATCATATAGTGTCCGCCTCATGAGCGCTTGGAGGTGACAGGGAATGGCGACTGTGAGCTCTGCCAGCGCGCCGGGGGACCCCGGCAAAGGTGAGGATGCCCCGCACCCACCCGCGGGCAAATATTACAACGAAGGAAAAACTGTATGAAAATGAATTTGAAACATCGTGTTTTGAGCATCATCCTTGCGCTCGTCATGGTGCTTTCGATTGCTCCGGTGGCGATTTTCGCGGAGGGTGCAACAGGAAGTGTCGTTGCTGAAGTCAACGGCGTTGGCTACGCATCTCTCGCAGATGCTATCAAAGCGTCTCAGTCCGGCGACACCATCAAGTTGCTGAAGGATGTCAATCTCGGCACCAGCAAGGTGAGCTTCTACAATGGTTCTGTCACAAATCTAACCTTTGATTTGGGCGGACACAAGATCACCTCAGCGGTTGCTGGCAATGGCACGGTCATCGCCTCGAAGGCAGGACTCGTCATCAAGAACGGCACGATCGAGAACACCTCTACGGGAACCAAGACCGCGACTTCTGCGATCTATGTGACCGGCGGTGGTTCGACCACGCTCGAGAATGTGACGCTGGTTTCCAACAAGAGCGGTCTCTATGTTTGCAATTCGATAACCAATACAGCTTCTGTTACCGTCGATATCGGGGAAGGAACTGTTACGAATGGCACAGAATCCGGTGTCTATATTGAAAAGCAAACAAAAGGTAGCGGTACGAAGCTACCGCAGATAACACTTAATATCAATGGTGGAACGATCAACGGTACAAAGGACGGTGTGAAGGTTGCAAGTAACAGTAGCCCCTCCACGGTCAAAACCAATATTACCGGCGGTACTGTAAGCAGTGTAAATATCATTTCCCTCAGCTCTACTTACCCAGCGACGCTTGAGATTTCCGGTGGTACAGTTGAAGGAACTTTGACCTGTAACGGTCCCAGCGAGATCACCGTCAAAGACGGTATATTCAATGGTGAGGTGAAGATGCTCGGCACCAACGGCACGATCTCCATCTCCGGCGGTACGTTCAAGAACGAAGTTTCTAAGGACTACTTGGCAAGTGGATTTACCCTTGAAAAGAATGCTGATGGCACCTACGGCGTAAAGCCTGAGGTCAGCTACGTAGCCTCCGTCAACGGGACTAAGTATAAGACATTTGCAGAAGCTCTCGCGGCTGCAAAAGACAATGACACCATCACCCTTCTTGACGATGTCACAGTTGACACTAAGATTAGCATCAACAAGGCAATCACCCTCGACCTGAACGGCAAAACGCTCACCGGCACGGCGTATCGGACGATTGAGCTGACTTCGACCGGCGATCTGGCTGTGAAGGATAGCCTTGGCGGCGGCAAGATCGTCAACAGCTATTCTGGAAGCGCTTACCCAAGCACGGTTTATCTCAACGGCGCAGGCGCAGCGCTTACGCTGGAAAGCGGCACGATCGAGAGCGACCCCAACGTGACCAGCCTTCAGTCTGTTGCGATCAACAGCGAGAAGAGCAAGACCTGCACCGTGAACATCAAGGGCGGCAGCGTTGTCGTTCCCGAAGCTGCAACGAATGGTCGCTCCATCGTTGCCAGCACGAATAGTATGACGCTGAATATCAG
>CAKRSS010000045.1 GCA_934401725.1 uncultured Eubacteriales bacterium
CGACTCTTTTGAAGATAATTATGCCTTCGGCATAATTATCTTGCTCTTTCTCTGCTCGCGGCAGAAAAGTACAGTTAGAACACGTCCCGCCGACGTTCGGCGAGTACACTTCTCCACCGTCGGTGGCCTCCACGGCGAGAGCCCTGCCAAAACTAAAGAACTCTTTTTATATAAAGCGCTTTTCGCTGACGTTATGGCGACCACCCGCCAAGGATAAAGAACTATTTATCAAAAAAACGGCCCCCGCAGGCTACACCTGCGGGAACCGCAAAAATTCAATTTAACTCCGTGCCGTCACGCCCAACTCATCGTCGTGGGCTTTTCCTCAAAAATAGTGACGCCGCGCAGGAAGGCGATGGCCTTGCTCAGCCCCTCGTCGATTGTCATGACGCTGTCCTCGTGCTCGATGGAGAGCACCTTGTCGTAACCGCACAGGCGGAGATTGCTGATGAGGTCGCGCCAGTAGGTCTCGCCGTTGCCGTAGCCGACGGTGCGGAAAATCCACGAACGATGCAGCTCGTCGCTGTAATGCTTGGTGTCGAGCACGCCGTTTCTCGCCTTGTTGTAGACGTCAATCTTGGTGTCCTTGGCGTGGACGTGGTAAATCATGCCGGCCAGCTCGCGGATGGCAGCGACGGGATCCATCCCCTGCCAGATGAGGTGGGACGGGTCAAAGTTTGCGCCGATGACATCGCCGACGGCGGCGCGCAGCCGCTTGAGCGTCTCGGGATTGTAGACGCAGAAGCCCTGGTGCATCTCGAAGGCGATGTGAGTCACCTTGTGCTCGAGCGCAAATGCGGCCATCTTCTTCCAATAGGGGATGAGAACCTCGTTCCACTGCCAGTCAAGGATGTGGAGGTAGTCCTCGGGCCAGGGGCATGTGACCCAGTTGGGGTACTTGGAGCCCTCGGAGTCGCCGGGGCAGCCGGAGAATCCGATGATGGTGTCGATACCGAGCTTCTCGGCGAGCAGGATGGCGTTGACGAAATCGTCGTGATACGACTTCGCGACGGTCTTGTCGGGATGGACGGGGTTGCCGTGGCAGGCGAGTGCGCAGATCTCGACGTCATATTTCTTGAATGTGTTGACAAATTCGTTGTACTTTGCCTCGTCGGCCAGCAGCTCTGCCGGGTTGCAGTGAGCCTTGCCGGGGTAACCGCCCGCGCCGATTTCGACGGTGTGTATTCCCTTCCCGGTCAGGATTTTGAGGGTTTCGTCAAGGGGCTTGGCTCCGTAGAGGTTCGCAAGAACGCTAAGCTTCATGTTTATTTCCTTTCTGTCGCCGTGGCGACGCGCGGCGGGGCCGCGCTCTCAAATTATCTTTCTGAATAATATGATACATCTTTCCCGCGAAATTTTCAAGTGATTTTTGTCCGCGGCCGAATTTATCGTCCTGTTGCACAAATATACGGGCGAAATATTGGGCATAACGCACAGAGCCTAACCACAGCGAAACCCACAGCAAGGCGAGCGGCGAGGCGAGCGGCGAGGCGAGAGGCAAGGCGAGCGGCAAGGCGCGCGGCGAGGCGAGCGGCGAGGCGAGCGGCGAGGCGAGAGGCAAGGCGAGCGGCAAGGCGAGCAGCAAGGCGAGCAGCGAGGCGGGCGGCAAGGCGAGCGGCAAGGCGAGCGGCGAGGCGGGCAGCGAGGCGAGCGGCAAGGCGAGCGGCGAAGCGAGCGGCGAAGCGAGCGGCGAGGCGAGCGGCGAGGCGGGCGGCAAGGCGAGCGGCGAGGCGGGCGGAGAAGCACACAATGAGACACACCGCGCGCTCCTGTCGGACGCCACACAAAGCGCCTCCAAAAGCTGAAAAAAACACAGCGGCCGGGCTTGCGCCCGGTCGCTGTGTTTATTTGGATGTCAGATTAGTTTCTGACCTTTCTCTTCTTGGAGATAGCCAGGCCTGCGAGAGCGACAGCAGACACGCCGAGAGCGACAACTACGTAAACGGTAGCGTCACCGGTAGCAGGAGTGATGTCGGGGTTCATTTCGAACAGCAGGTTGGTGTATGCACCGGAAATCTCAACAACCTTCGCATGGGTTGCATCCGTGGTGGGATACTTGTCAACGACGAAGATGGTGGACATCAGGTTCTGGAAGAAGACGTGCTCGCCGATAGCCTGGTTCAGAGCGTAAGTGACAGCACCGGAGGTGAAGTCAGACTTAACGGTCTTAGGCATGGTGTCGGAAGCACCGCCGATAACGTTGAACGCATTGCAGAGACCCTGGACGTAGTCAATGTAACGCTCCTCGGCAACGCCGTTGGCGTCAACGGGCTGCTCGATAACGTTGGTTGCGAGGTCAGCGGGCTTGCAAGCAGCATTGTTGTTGTTCCAGTAGAGAGCGCGAACACCGATCGGGTGATTGTAAACAGTCACGTTGGTCAGCGCGCTCATCGGGAACACCTGGCAGAGCTTACCGTCGATGGTGACAACGGGCTCAGTGGTGCCGGTGATGGAGATAGCAGCCTTCTTACCGGTATTGTTGTACATACCGTAGGTAACGCCGTTGAACTCGAAGGAGACGTACGCCTTAGCAGCAACGGTTGTGCCGTTGGTCACAGCGGTGAACGCCTGGGTAGGAGTAAGGGTAACAGTGCTGCCGGAGATGGCAACAGTGCCCTTTGCGGGAGCGAAGAAATAGTAGTTGTCAGCGCCATCGGTGAAGGTGTACTGAACCTGAGTGGATACAGCTCCACCATTTGCAACAGCAGTAGCAGCAGTGGTGTTGTAGATCTGGCCTGCAACGATGTTGTACTTAGCATTGCAGGAGTAGCCGTTTACATAGCCAACGAGACCGGCAACCCACTTGGTGCCTGTGATGTTACCGGTGGTAACACAATACTGAATGTCGAAGCCATAGCCGGGAACACCGAAGTCACCGCTGTTGGGGCCGCCGAGGCAGTAGCCGAAGATACCAGCAGCATTGTCGCTGGCGCCATTAGCAGTAATGTTACCGCCATTGAAGCACTTGTAAGCGACAGTATGCTTATTCTGGTTCTGAGCGTTGGCGCAGATACCGGCCGCCTTTGCATCGCCGTCAGTGCTGGCAGAAATGTTACCGGTATTGATGCAGTTGACGAACTTCATAGTGCCGTTTGCGTAGATGGTGGCAGCTATGCCTGCTGCGCTTGCACCCTTACCGCCAACGAGACCGTCACAGCTGATGTTACCGTTGTTAACGCAGTTCTCGTAAATAACAGTTGTTGTCGCCTTTCTGCTCTGGCCGCTGATGCCGCCAAAGTTACCGGAAGCCTGCTTGGAAGCAGCAGAAATATTACCGTTGTTGACGCAGTTTCTGTAAATAATCTCGGCAACGTCGCCCTGGTAACCGCAGATACCACCGATCTGAGCCGTCTTGTAGGGGTTGGTTCCATCGGGATCGAGTTTGGTGCAGGACTGATACAGGTCAGCGTTGTTGGTGCAGTTCTCAATAAGGAACTTTGCAGCGGCGTAACCATTAGCGCCGATACGACCGATAACACCGCCGCAGTAGTTGTAGATAGCCTGAACGGCGCCGTTGTTGACGCAGTTGGTAATCTTTGCGGAGGTATCTATGTTACCTGCAATACCGCCGGGACGACCGTCAGCATTGATGGTACCGTAGTTGACACAGTTATCCATGAGCAACTGGTACTCAGAGTTAGCCTTAACGCCACGGAAGGTAGCGATAATTCCGCCGGAGTCCATGTTGGATGTGGTGTTAATCTCGGTGGTGATGTTACCATAGTTTGCGCAGTTGGTGATAGTGAGAATGAACTCGGAGCTATCGCAGCCGCGACCAACGATACCGCCCATACCGCAGGCCTTGGAGGTCATAGCGGCCTTGTTGCAGACGTTGTCAAACGTAGCATTGGCAGTGGTAGCGGCGTAGTGAGCCACAACGCCGGTCACACTGGAGCCGATATTGCCCTGCTGATCCGCACCGATAGTAACAGCGCCGGAAACAGTGAGGTTCTTAACGGTACCATTGACCTTGTCGAACAGAGTGGTGCTTGTGGTAATAGTGTGACCGTTACCGTCGAAAACGCCGGTAAAGTCGTTGGTGTAGGTTTCGGAAACCGTGATGTCAGCAGCCAGATAATACTTTCCGGCGGCGTCCATCTTAGCGAATTCCTCTGCTGTGGAAACAGCAGTTCCCTCGGGCTTGTAATCTGCCGCGACGGAGCCGACAGCGCCTTCCTCAGCCGCAGAAGCGGTGATGGGAGCAAGCACGGTCATGCTCATGATCATGGTCAGAGCAAGCAGGATAAGTAATGCCTTTTTCATGTTGTTCTCCTTTTTTGATATGTTTAATTATTAATATAATAAAACATTCATTTCGGCCGATGGACCCTCCACCGACTATGTCTCTTAGATTATAAATAAAAACCGCGCATTTGTCAACACCTTTATGCAAATAATCGGCGATTGACTGTAATTTTTTTCGGCAAATTTACTTTTTAGCGGCTGTTTATTCACAATTCAGACATTTTCGCGTTCACATTTCTGTGAAATTTCCGTCACGCGGTCTAAAGACGGGCTTCACAATGCGTGCAAACGCTCCATTGGCCATATTATACCATGCTCATTCCCGCTTGTCAATAGGTTTTTCAAAAAATGTGTACGAATTGTTAACAAAAAATGAATCAATAAAAAACAACCGGGCTTGCGCCCGGTTGCTTTTATTTATTGAAGCTCAGATTAGTCTCTGACCTTCTTTTTCTTTGCGATGACAAGTCCGGCCAGAGCCACGGCGGACACGCCCAGAGCGATGACTACGTAAACAGTAGCGTCACCGGTTGCGGGGGTGATGTCGGGGTTCATTTCGAACAGCAGGTTGGTGTAGGAGCCGGCAGACTCGATAACCTTCGCGTGAGTATCCTCGGTCGTCGGGAAAGCGTCGACATCGAAGATGCTGGCAAGCAGATTCTGACGGTAGGTGTCAGTGCCGCTCAGCTTGTTGAGGGTATCGGCAACCTCTCCGGTTGCGAAACGACCGATATCGTACTTAGCGGCAGCAGCGGTGGTCATGCCGACCAAGCCGAGTGCGTTGCTGGCGCCGCTGACATAGTCGAGCCCAGCACAGTTCTCAGCAATCACGTTGAGTGACAGATCGACTGTTGAATTCATGTTGTTGCTCCAGAACAGTGCACGGGTGTTGATGCGGTGGTCAAAAACCGGAATGTCAAGGGAATTGATCTTATCTACGTAAATTGCATTGCCGGTGCCAACGTTGACGGTTGTACCGTTTATATGGACAACGCCGTCTCCATTTGCCTTGAACAGGTACGTATCACTCCCATGTGTGAATGTGTAAATCTTATTCTTAACGACTGTGTCTCCATCGGAAACAGCTGTGATAGCATCAACAGTGTCAATCTTAACCGTAGTTCCGGTAATGGTCGCCGTGCCGGCAAGAGGCGCATAGAAGTAATAGTTCTTTCCGCCCTCTTCAAAGGTGTATTCGACCTGTGCCTTAACCGCGCCGTCTGACGGAACGGCAGTAGCGTCCGTTGTGCAGGTCATTTTGCCTGCAACATAGCAGTATTTGACAGTAACTCGAGAAGAGTTAATATAAGCAAGGAGACCGCTGACAAAGCCCGAACCGGTAACATCGCCGGTGTTGAAGCAGTAATTGAAGTTGGCACCGACTTTATCGCTGCCCCAGTGATAGCCGACCAGACCGCCTGCCTGGCTGCGACCGCCGGTGACATCGCCCATATTGCCGCAGCGGGTGAACTCTGAGGTGCCCTCGGACTTAGCGTCACGGGCGACGTATGCAACTATACCGCCAACAGAAACGGTACCCGCGGTCATGTTGACGTTACCGATAATGTTACCGTAGTTGTAGCAATCGGTGAATACGCGCTTGTATCTGGTGTAGCCTGCGATACCGCCTGTGTGATTCTGCAGCCTGGCACCGCCGGCTGCGCCGCGGTTGGTGAGATCGCCCTTGTTGGTGCAGTTTATAAACTTAGCGGTTGCGTGGGACTGAACGTATGCAGCGATACCGCCGACATATGCGTTGCTTGCCCAGCCATCCGGAACATTGATGTTACCGTTGTTGACGCAGTTCTCAAACAGCATTGTGCCGTTGACGTTCTTGGTAGCGTCGTTCAGGTTGTCACCGGCCGCGAGAATGCCGCCGAACGAAGCGTTCTTGTTCTTGTAAACCGCGCTGAGGTTACCGTTGTTAACGCAGTTTCTGAAGGTCATGGACTTGGAGGGGCTGGTGTAGCCGCAGATACCTGCGACCTGAGTAGCCTTGCCGCCGTCGTAGGAAATGTCGCCATTGTTGACGCAGTTCTCAACGAGAATGGTCATGCCCTCTGCGTTCTTGGCAGCGTCAGCCGTGCCGTTGTAGTTGTCACCCAGACGGGCAGCAATGCCGCCGGCATAGTTGTCAATAGCCTGAACAGCGCCGTTGTTGACGCAGTTCTTAATGGTAACGGAGGAATCGCAGACACCGATGATACCACCGGGACGGCCGCATGCGTTAATGGTTCCGTAGTTGACGCAGTTCTCGATGACGAGCTGCATAACGCCGGATGCATGGTTGCCGACGAAGTAGCCGAGCATACCGCCGGAGTCTCTGTTGGCAGAGCCGAAGTCGGTGGTGATGGGGGCGTAGTTCACGCAGTCCTTAATGGTGAGGACGTATGTATCGTTAGTGCCGTTGCCGCCGCGTCCGACGATACCGGCCATACCGGTTGCGAAGGAGGTCAGTGTAGCGCGGTTAGCGATATTGTAGAAGGAAGCGTCGCCGCCGTAGCATGCACGGTTTGCGACAGCAGCACCGATGTTGCCGTCAATTGTCGTTCCGGCCTCAATGCGGATTGCGCCCTCAATCTTGAGGTTGCAGACAGTACCGTTCACGGTCTGGAAGAGCGGAGCGGAGATTGTGACGGTGTGACCGTTACCGTCAAAGGTACCGGTGAACACGGTCGTATAGGTTTCGGAAAGCGTAATGTCTGCGGAAAGATAATACTTGCCGGCAGGATCCATTGCAGCAAATTCCTCTGCTGTTGCAACAGCAGTTCCTTCAGGCTTGTAGTCCGCGGCAACAGTGCCGACAGTGACCTCCTCCTCAGCGGCAGCGCCGATGGGGGCGAGAACTGCCATACCGAGCAGCATGGACAGCACAAGCAGAAAGCTCAATGCTTTTTTCATGGTTTTTCTCCTTTTGAAATCGTTATAGGGGTCCTGATGCTTAATAGTATGTTGAGTATATCATATTTTCCCCATCATGTCAACAGCAATTTTGAGAAAAGATAAAAATTCACAATTTCGTAAAATTCGTTTGCGTCGGGTGGACAATTTCAACATTTTATTATAATATACGCCGAAAATAATTTCACGACTGGCTATTGAAAATTGTGAGCGGTTGTGTTACAATATGGGCAGAATGATTTCCGACGCCCCCGCGGGGTCACTCCGCGGGCGTCAGGACGTGAAAAAAGGAGCGTCCACTGCTCCAAATCCAATTTTTTCACGGGCAAGAAAGGCACGGTCTAACATGGCTAAAACCAACATTGTCGATTGGAAAACAATTACGAACTTCGTGGTCGACTCCTTCGTCGGCTACGGCATCCCCCGCGAGGATGCCGAAATCTGCGCTGACGTCCTCCTCGAGAGCGACAAGCGCGGCATCGAGTCCCACGGTGTAAACCGCTTCAAGCCCATCTACCTCGACCGCATCAAGGCCGGTATTCAGAACCCTGTTACCAACTTTGAGGTCGTCAAGGAGACCGAAACCACCGCTGTCGTCGACGGTCACGACGGTATGGGTCAGGTCATCGGCTACAAGTCCATGAGAATGGCTATCGACAAGGCTAAAAAGTACGGCATGGGCATGGTTGTTGTCCGCAACTCCTGCCACTACGGTATCGCAGGCTACTACCCCTGGATGTCCTGCAAAGAAGGCTGCATCGGTATGACCGGTACAAACGCGCGTCCCTCCGTTGCTCCGACCTTCGGCGTTGAGGGTATGTTCGGTACCAACCCCCTGACCATCGGTATCCCCACCGACGAGGACTTCGACTTCCTCATCGACTGCGCTACCTCCATTACCCAGAACGGTAAGATCGAGTACTACGAGAGAATCGGCGAGAATGTACATCCCGGCACCATCATCGACATCGACGGCAACCCCGTCTCCGGTGACGCCGGCGTCGCTCTCAAGAAGATCCGCAACGGCACAGCCGCGCTGACCACCCTCGGCGGCATCGGCGAGGCTCTCGGCGGCTACAAGGGCTACGGCTACGCTATGGTTGTCGAGCTGCTGTCCGCCGTGCTTCAGGACGGCAACTACGGTAAGGCTCTTGACGGTAAGGGTCCGAACGGTGAGAAGGTTCCCTATCACCTCGGTCACTTCTTCATCGCCATCGACACCAACCACTTCCTCGGCGAGGAGCTCTGCCGCAAGAAGGCCGGCGAAATCATCCGTTCGGTCCGCAACTCCAAGAAGGCTCCCGGCGCTGAGCGCATCTACACCGCAGGCGAGAAGGAGCACCTCGTTCGCCTTGCCCGCAAGGACGGTGTGCCGATCAACGAGTCCGTTCAGAAGGAAATCTGCCAGGTCCGCGACGAGCTGGGTCTCACCCAGTACAAGTTCCCGTGGGAAGACTGATTCCGCAGAACATAATAAAAATCGCACTCTCCGCGAGGGCGGGGAGTGTTTTTTTATTGTTACAAGCCATCCCCCGCCGCTGACGCGGCGGGGGATGGCATTAAAATGCGGAGGGTGCTTTTTATATTATGAGAATATTTCGCGCTTGACGCGGCATAGCTCGGCGATCAAATACCGTGCCCTCCCTCCGCGAAAGCGGAGGGAGGGCATTTTTCTTGCCTTACGAGAATATTTCGCGCTTTACGCGGCATAATTCCGCGATAAAATCGTTATCCAGCCCGGTCAGGCGGTAGCCGCGGTGGTGGATCATGACGTCCTTATAGACTCTGTGTTTTCCCTCGCAGGGGCGCTGGACGAGACCGTAACGGTCGAGCAGCTTCTGCGGCACGCGCGAGACCCACATGTACGTCGCCGGGTTGGCGGCGAGCAGCTCGAGCTGACTTGCGCGCTCGTAGACGCAAATGCGGCGCAGCACGTCCGGCTGCTCCTCCTTTTTGCCGTCCGGCAGCGGGATGGCGGGCATGTAGGGGTCGGCGTGCGCGATTTCGATGCTGTCGGCGAGGTCGGCTTCGCTGACGCGCTCGGCCGCGGCAAGCGGCGAGCGGGCGCTCATGAGCAGAATATACTGAAATTCGTTGACGAGCTCGTAATTAAGCCCCTTTTCGTCGAGCATTTCCTTGTAATATTTGTCGAGGTTCTCGGCATAGCGGACGATGCCAAGCTTATAGTTCTGCTGAAGGACGTTCTTGACGACATTGGCGGAGTTGGTCTCCTGGTAGAGCACCTCGACGGCGGGCTGGTCGCACAGGCGCGCCGAGAAGGCGGTGAAGGCCTCCGAGATGTAGCTCGCGCGCGGAACCGAGATCGAAAAGTGCTTTTTCTCAGTCGAATTTTTGCGGAACATGTTCTCGACGGCGTCGACCTGGCGCAGTATCGAGCCTGCGTACTCGACGAACTTTTCGCCGTCGGGCGTCAGGCGCATACCCTGCGGCGAGCGCTCGAAAATGGCGACGCCGAGCGACGCTTCCAGCTCCTTTATTGCCCGGCTGAGGTTGGGCTGTCCGATATAAAGCTTTTCCGCCGCCTTGTTTATCGAGCCGCACGCAGCGACCTCCATGGCGTATTTCATATAAATCAGGTTCATCGTCGACCCTCCGGTGGGTTTGATAATTACGTTGGGGCTGGTGATTACATTATAACATATATTCTAACCGATTTCAACACAAAATACCGCGCGTGTTTTTATGTCGCAATTTGGCGAACCTGCCGCGCGGCGCGGCCATATAATAATAATGTGGACTTTTACAAACAAAAAAGGCAGGTGTCAATATTAATGTATATATTCAAGCCCTACGACCGCGCACGTGCGGTCAGTTACGCGCGGCGCTGGGCGCTCGACCGCAATCCGCTGTTTTTCAACTTCACCGGCCGCGGCGGCGACTGCACGAATTTTGTTTCGCAGTGTGTCCTCGCAGGCGGCTGCGTCATGGACTACACCCCGACGTTCGGTTGGTACTACATCAGCCCGTCCGACCGCGCCCCGGCGTGGACGGGAGTCGAATACTTTTACAACTACATGACAGGCACGGGGGATTTTTCGCCGTCCGTCACGCACATAGGTCCGTACGGCGAGGAGATCGGGATGTCCAACGCGCGCGAGGGGGACGTAATCCAGCTATCCGACGCGGCGGGGGACTTTTACCACTCGCTGCTGATAGTTGACTTCCGCGGCGGCATACCTCTCGTCGCCGCCCACTCGGACGACCGCCTCGACCGTCCGCTCACGAGCTACAACTTCTCGGGCATGCGCGTCATCGGCATCCGGGGCTTTCGCGTCGAGACGTCCGATGACGAGTGCTTTGAGGGGTTGTATGACGGCACGGCACTGCCGGAGTGAGACGAGGTGAAGACGAGCGTATTTTAGCATATACCCGTGTGCAGAAGAAGTTCCGGCCTCCTGACAGGTGCACACCGAGGAACAATAAAAGCGGTTTCCGCAGGTCGTCCCCTGCGGAAACCGCAAAACAAATTTAAGGCTTCCCTGCGCCGGGGCAGCATAAATACGCCCCCCTACCTGCGTCGGGCGATACCCGTGCTCCTCATCGCGTAAACCAGCAGCGATGCGGCGACGACGCCGCCCGCTATGCCGAGCACAACGTATATCGTCGCGCGGCCGTAAACCCACGCCTCAGAGTAGTCCCCCGAGAGAAGATTGCTCATGGTGTAGTACAGACTGCCGCCGGGAACCAGCGGAATCAGACTCGGCATCAGAAACACCGTCGCCGGAGTGCGGCAGATGTGCGCGCAGGTCTCCGAGTAAAACGTCGCGATCACCGACGCTATCAGCGTTGCTACAAACGTGTCGCCGCCGAGTTGCGTGACTATCAGATATGTCGCCCACTCCACGCCGCCTCCGAGCACCGCTAACGGAATCCGCTTTAAGTCAACCTGAAACAAAAACGAAAAACCGAACGTCGAGACCAACGCAAAAACGACGCCGATAACAAAATCCTTCACGGCCATAACCTCCCCATGAGAAGCATCGCCGCGCCGTAGCCCAGCGCTATTATCGTCGCCAGCAGCAGCGACTGTACCAGCCGGAAAAATCCCGTTATGATGTCGCCGCACAGCATGTCACGTATCGAGGTTCCGATGGTCATGCCGGGAATGAGCAGCATTATTGTGCCTATCATGACCTTATCGACGTTGCTGCCGAGCCCCAGCTTGACCGCCACGACCGCAAGCACGCCTGCCGCAAACGAGCTGATTATCGCCTGCGCCATGCTGTTGACGTAGCTCGGACGGTGCCGCTCAAGCAGCATCATGATAACGCCGATGACGGCCGCCGCGGCCGCGTCGGCAAAGTTGCCTCCGAAGAACATGGCAAAGCCGCCCGCGCCGAATATCGCCGCTATGTAGGTAACCCACGCGGGGTAGGGACGCGAGTGCTTGACCTCACGGATGAGAGCCTGCGCCTCGTCAAGCGTGATTTCGTGCGCGCACATGCGCCGCGAGATGCGGTTGTACATGTCCAGTTTGTGCAGATCGTTGCTCGACTCGAGTATGCGCCGCACCTGGCTCGAATACGACCCGTCCGGCATTCGGACGGAGGCTATCATAAGCGAGGTTATGGTGAACGCCTCAACGTGCACCGCCCCGAAGGCGTAGCATATGCGGTTGATTGTGTCCTCGACGCGGCGTATCTCGCCGCCGCAGCGAAGTATGCCCTCGCCGATGTCGAGTGCGTTGCAGAGCAGGGCGTCCGCCGTGACGCCGGGAGGAGATGGAACGTCCGGCGCCGGGGACGCGGGCGCGCCCGACTGCCCGGAAACAGTAATTTTCGTGTCTTTCATGTATATTACCAGTCTGAAAAACGTATTTTGTGATACCAATATATCATACCGCACGGATTTTGTCAATAACCAATCGCGGTGCTATTGACAAAAACGGGGGATTGTGATAACATAATGTATTGTTAATGAAAGTAAGACGCTTATCATATGGGGGTCATTATGAAAGAAAAAATACAGGCATTGCGGGAACGCATTGAGAAAAGTCTTGAGAATGCGGGTTCGACCTCGGCACTGCGCGAGATAAGATCGGCGTTTCTCAGCCGCACCGGCGAGATACCGGCGCTTATGAAACAGCTCGGCGCGCTTCCCAAGGAGGAACGCCCCGAAGCCGGCAAATACATCAACGAATTCAAGGAGTGGGCGTCCGGCCTTATCGAGCGGCGTGAGGAAGAGCTTGCCGCGCGCGAGCTCGCAGATCGCTATGAGCGCGAGACCGTCGACATCACCATGCCGGCCGTCGCCGCGCCGCAGGGATCGCTGCACCCCGTCACCATAGTGCGCGACGAGCTGACGCGTATATTCTCGGGCATGGGCTTCACCGTCTACGAGGGCCGCGAGATTGAGGACGATTACCACAACTTCACTGCGCTCAACCAGCCTAAGGATCACCCCGCCCGCGACAAGCAGGACACCTTCTACATCACCGACGACATTCTTCTCCGCACCCACACCTCGCCCTGCCAGATTCACATGATGGAGACGACCAAGCCGCCCTTCAAGGTCATCTGCCCCGGACGCGTCTTCCGCTGCGACGACGACGCCACCCACGCGCCCATGTTCCACCAGATGGAGGGCCTTGTCATCGACCGCGGGCTGTCGCTGTGCGACCTGCACGGCCTGCTCGACACGCTGGCCAAGGCTATGTTCTCGTCCGACGCGCGCACGCGCTTCCGCCCCTCCTACTTCCCCTTCACCGAGCCCTCGGTCGAGGTGGACGTCAGCTGCTTTGAGTGCGGCGGCAAGGGCTGCCGCCTGTGCAAGGGCACCGGCTGGATTGAAATTCTCGGCGGCGGCGTCGTAAACCGCCGTGTCATAGAGAACTGCGGCCTCGACCCCGACGAGTGGACAGGCCTTGCCTTCGGCGCGGGCATCGAGCGTATCGCCATGCTCAAGTACGGACTCAACAACATCCACCTGTTCTACGACGGGGATGTCCGTATCCTTTCGCAATTTCACTGATAGGGGGAGAGAGCAATGTATTTACCGTTAAGCTGGCTCCGCGAGCTCGTCGAGCTCGACGGGATCGAACTCAAAACAATAGAGGACGGCCTGTTTTCCTGCGGCCTCGAGGTCGAGGAAAAGCTGGACGTCGCGCCCGACGTCTCGGGCGTTTACGTCGGCGTGGTCAAGAGCATAGAGCGCCACCCCGATTCCGACCACATGTTCGTCTGCATCGTCGACTGCGGCGGGCACGGGCATGATATTCAGATAGTTACCGGCGCGCAGAACGTCCACGCGGGCGACCACGTCCCCGCGGCGCTCGACGGCGCGCGCGTCTACGGCCGCCGCAAGGGCGAGGACAACCGCCCGCCCGAGGTCGTGACCATAAAGAACGGCAAGCTGCGCGGCGTCGCGTCGAACGGCATGCTGTGCTCCGGCGAGGAGCTGGGCATCGACGACGACTGGTATGAGGGCGCGTCCGTCGACGGCATCATGATGCTGCCCGCCGACAGCGTTCCAGGAACTGACGTCAAAGCGCTGCTCGGCCTCGACGATCAGGTCTGGGACATCTCCGTCACCGCCAACCTGCCGCACTGCCAGCATGTTTACGGCGTTGCACGCGAGCTGGCCGCGCTGCTTGACCGTCCCTTCCACGAGCCGGATATGAGCTACCACCCCGTCGCCTGCGACGACGTAAGCGTCGGTGTCAGCGTCGAGGCTCCCGACCTCTGCCCGCGCTACATCGCGCATTACGTCAAGGACATCAAGGTCGAAAAGTCGCCCGAGCTCATCCGCCGCCGCCTTAAAATGTGCGGCATCAACGCGATAAACACCATAGTCGATATAACAAACTACGTGCTGGTCGAGATGGGTCAGCCCATGCACGCCTTCGACTTTGACAACGTCGGCGGGCACAAGATAATAGTCCGCCGCGCGGCCGAAGGCGAGAAAATCGTCACGCTCGACGAGCGCGAGTTCACGCTATGCCCCGATAATCTGGTCATCTGCGACGCCGGGCGTCCCGTGGCGCTCGCCGGCATTATGGGCGGACTCAACAGCGAGATTACAGACGCTACCCATGAGGTGCTGTTCGAGGCGGCCAAGTTCATGCGCGGCAACATCCGCAAGACCTCGCGCTCGCTCGGTCAGTCCTCCGACTCGTCGCACCGCTTCGAGAAGGGCGTCGACGAGTACACGACCGGCCTTGCCATGAAGCGCGCGCTGCACCTGATTGAGGAATTCGGCTGCGGCACTGTCACGACGCTTGAATGCGATGCCTGCGCCGACCCCGGCCGCAGTCAGCCCGCCATAAGCACGACCTTCCGCGCCATCAACGACGTGCTGGGCATCGAGGTTCCGCACGACACCATCACCGCCATTCTCCGCCGCATGAATTACACCGTCGGCATTGACGGCGACCGCGTCGTCGCAACGCCGCCCGCCTACCGCGAGGACATCGAGGGCAGCGCCGCCGACCTCGCCGAGGACGTCATCAAGATGTACGGCTATCAGCACATCGTGCCGCGGTTCATGGTCAACGCTGCCATCACGGCGGGCGGAGTCAACCGCGACCAGCTTAACACCTCGAACGTCAAGCTGTGCCTCAAGGCGCAGGGCTTCTGCGAGACCATGAGCTACTCCTTCTACTCGACCGCCGAGCTCGACATGCTGCGCCTCGCGCCCGACGCGCCCGAGCGGAACGTCGTTCGCGTCTCCAACCCGCTCAGCGAGAAGTACGCAATCATGCGCACGACGCTTGCGCCGTCCATTGTCAACATTCTCTCGACCAACGCCAAGCGCGGCAACGACCGCGTGCGCGTCTACGAGATAGCCAATATTTTCATTCCCGAGGGCGACGGAACGGTGCTTCCGCGCGAGTGCAGACGCCTGTGCTTCGGCCTTTACGGCGACGGCGAGAGCTTCTTCACCGCCAAGGGCGTGCTCGAGACGCTGGCGACCCGCTTCGGCGTGACGCTCGGCTACACGCGCACGACTCGTCCCTTCATGCACCCCGGCGCAACCGCGGCGGTGACGTGCGGCGGGCGTGAAATCGGATATGTCGGTCAGCTCTCCTACGAGGTTGCCGACGAGAACGAGATTGCGCAGAGCGCCTTTGTCTGCGAGCTGGACTACGACGCATTCTCCGCGGCGTTTGCGACGCGCATGACATACGCGCCCGTCTCGCCCTACCGCAGCATTCACCGCGACCTCGCGCTGCTCGCGCCCGAGTCCATGACCTGCGGGGAGATTGAGGAGGTCATCCGTTCGGCGTGCAAGCCGGTGAGCAAGGTTGAGCTGTTTGACATTTACCGCGGCGGCCAGGTGCCGTCGGGCTTCAAGAGCATGGCCTTCGCGCTGACCTTCACGCCCGAGGACAAGGAGCTCATGCCCGAGGACGCGGACAAGTTTGTTGCCAAGATTCTCAAGTCGCTCGAGTACCGGCTGGGGCTGAAGATCAGGTCTTAAGAATTGATTTTTTAGGTTTGCGGTTTCTGCCGCGGTGTGGGCGTATTGCATATGCCAGTATGCTGATTAAAACGTTTTTTGCGGTTCTCGCCGGGAAGTCCGGCGGGGACTGCTTTTTTATAAATAAGTTCTTTGGCCTTGGCAGGGGCGCGCCGGGGGGGAGGGGGAGGCGTATTGCATATGCCTGTATGCAGAATAAGTTCTTTTGCCTTGGCGGGCTGTCGCCGTGGACGGTCTCCGACGGTGGAGAAGTGTACTCGCCGAACGTCGGCGGGACGTTAAGAAGTGTACTTTTCTGCCGCGAGCAGAAAAGTACCAAAAGAGTCGCCCCAAAGGGGGCTAACCTACGGTTCGCCCCCTCTGGACTCCCCCACTCCCGTGGGATGGCTTAGGGTGGACGGAATCCGCCTCCATGAGGCTCGCATCCGGCGCGGCTCGGTCAGAATCGCTCTACCGCGCCTTTGTTA
>CAKRSS010000046.1 GCA_934401725.1 uncultured Eubacteriales bacterium
CTTAAGTGCGTCCCGGTGGGAGCGTCTGCGGTACAAATGGCTGTTGGAATGAAGTTTTCGGAGAGCGCTTCACCGCTCGGATGAGGTTTGATAGAACCGATAGCTCACGCCGCACTACCCACGCCGCCATATTGCGGCTCCGCCGCTCATGAAGGCTAATTAGGCGGAATAATGGGGTATGGCGGGCGGAGAATGAGGCTTTCGGGGCTCGGCGAGCGTGTGTTTTAAGCCGCTTTTCCGCCCAAAACTAACTTTTTCAAACCTGCTTTGCCCAAGCCTCACCCCTATAAGCTGCCATCCGCACGCACGCACTGGTCGCCCTTGAAAAACGTCCCTATAAGTTTAGAACAAACGCCTTCAGAACCCCTCCGGCGAGTCCGAGCGGGGACAGGACGTGCGTCACCAAAAGGCGTGATGCCGGAACCGTGCGCCAATGAGGCCACTGTCCGCCACCACCAATCCATCAAGGGAGTGGGGGAGTCCAGAGGGGGCGAACCGTAGGTTCGTCCCCTTTGGGGCGACTCTTTTGGTACTTTTCTGCTCGCGGCAGAAAAGTACAGTTAAATCACGTCCCACCGACGCTCGGCGAGTGCCCCCATGGGCAAAGAACTATTTTTTAAAAAGCGCAGGTGCATATGCAATAGCACACACACGCCCACACTCACCCCCAATATTTGCGATCCAAACTCCTCAACTGTATCGCCTCGGCGATGTGGGGCGCGCGGATGACGTTGCTGCGGCTCATGTCCGCTATCGTCCGCGCAACACGGAGAACTCGGTCGTAGCCGCGCGCGGAAAGACCAAGATTGTCGTATGCGTTACGCAGCAGCTTGTCCGCCTCGGCGTCCGTCACGCAGAACTGCCGGATGCCCGCCGAGTCGAGTTTCGCGTTGCATTCGAACGCATCGTAGCTGCGCCGCCGCGCAAATTCACGCGCCCGCAGCACCCGCGCGCGTATGTCGGCCGACGATTCCTCCGGGTCTGTCCTCGATATTTCGTCGTAGCTCAGCGCCGGCATCTCGACCTGAACGTCCATGCGGTCAAGCAGCGGGCCGCTTATGCGCGATATGTATCTCCGCACCTCCAGCGGGTGACAGGTGCAGGTGTGCGTCGGGTCGCCGTAATGACCGCAACGGCAGGGGTTCATCGCCCCCACCAGCATGAACGAACACGGGAACGTCACCCGACCGCTCGCCCGCGTGATGGTCACTATCCTGTCCTCGAGCGGCTGACGCAGCGCGTCCGTCACCTGGCGCGGGAACTCGGGCAGCTCGTCGAGAAACAGCACACCGTTGTGCGCCAGCGAAATCTCGCCCGGCCGCGGGTACGTCCCGCCGCCCACCAGGCTTATCGACGACATGGTGTGGTGCGGCGAACGGAAGGGGCGCGTCCGAAGGAGCGACTGCCCGCGGGCCAGCATACCCGCGGCTGAGTGAATTTTGGTGGTCTCGACGGCCTCCGTAAAGGTCAGCGGCGGCAGAATACCCGGCAGACGCCGCGCAACCATGGACTTGCCCGTCCCGGGCGGGCCGATGAGAAGTATGTTATGCCCGCCCGCCGCAGCTATCTCCATGGCGCGGCGCGCCATATACTGACCGTGAACGTCCGAGAAGTCGGGCTCGCCCTCGGGCGAGACGGTCGCCTCGAACGGCCTCCGCTCCACCGGCGTCAGAACTTGCTCGCCGTTTAGGTGCGCGACCAGCTCGCGCACGTTGCTCACGGCGTAGACGGTGATGTCCTCGACGGTGGCCGCCTCCTCAGCGTTGACAGTCGGCGCGTAAAACTCGCGCAGTCCGGCGTCGCGCGCGGCCGTGCACATGCTCAGCACCCCGCGCACCGACAGCACCATGCCCGAGAGCGACAACTCGCCCACAAAGCAGCTCGCGCTAAGGTCAATTCCCGGCTTCAGCGCGCCGATGTTGCGCAGAACTCCGAGCAGAATCGGCAAATCAAAGCAGGAGCCCTCCTTGCGTCGGTCGGCAGGCGCGAGGTTGACCGTCACCGCCGTGTCCGGGAAGGGCCAGCCGCTGTTCTGGCAGGCCGCGCGCACGCGCTCCCGCGACTCCTTGACGGCGGCGTCCGGCAGGCCGACCAGCTCAAACGATGTCATACGCTCCTGGCAGTCACATTCCGCTGTGACCACGTAGCCGTCTATTCCGAAAAGTCCCGCGCCGCATACAGTTGATAGCATTATCGTCCCTCCGCTTTTTTGCGATATATAGTACAGTATACCACACAACTCCGCCGATTTCAACAACCGCGATGAATTTTAGCACAATTAAAGAAAAAATCTCCGTCGCGCGCCGGAAAAATCAAAAAAACTATTGCAATATTTGAGTTTTTGTAGTACAATATAATGTAACTATGAGCTATGCGCCGCCGGCGCATGGGAATTTGAATAAAATATACGTTATTTGGAGGTATATTTATGGTAACAGCAGGCGATTTCAGAAACGGCATCACGTTCGAGATGGACGGCGGCGTTTTTCAGGTAATCGAATTCCAGCACGTCAAGCCCGGCAAGGGCGCGGCCTTCGTGCGTACCAAGATCAAGAACGTCATCACCGGCGCGGTGATTGAGCGTTCCTTCTCACCCACAGACAAGTTCGAGAGCGCTTTCATCGACCGCAAGGACATGCAGTACTCCTACACCGACGGCGATCTCTACTACTTCATGGATCTCGAAACCTACGAGCAGCTGCCCCTCAATGCAGACAAGCTGCCGGACAACTTCAAGTTTGTTAAGGAAGAGATGATCTGCAAGATTATTTCCTACAAGGGCAACGTTTTCAGCGTTGAGCCTCCCACATTTGTCGACCTCGAGGTCACGGACACCGACCCCGGCTTCGCCGGCAACACCGCCACCAACACTCTCAAGCCCGCAACGCTCGAGACCGGCGCTGTCATCAAGGTTCCGCTGTTCATCAACCCCGGCGACAAGATTAAGATAGACACCCGCACGGGTGAGTATCTGTCCCGCGCATAAGCGCATAAATTTTACGAAAGGAATTTAGAACCATGACGATTAACGAAAAAGCTATCTACCTCAAGGGTCTTGCCGACGGTCTGAACTACGACCGCGAGAGCGCCGAGGGCAAGCTGATTGCCGCTCTGATCGACCTGACTTCCGATATGGCCAAAAAGCTGGAGGAGGTTGACGACGACGTTGAGTATCTGAACGACTACATCGAGGAGATCGACGAAGACCTCGGCGACGTTGAGGAATACCTCTACGGCGACGACGACGAGTGCGACTGCTGCGACTGTGACGACGAAGACGAGGACGACGACGATTGCGAGTGCGACGGTGACTGCGACTGCTGCGACGCCGACTGCTGCGCCATCGAGTGCCCGGTCTGCGGCGAGGTTGTTCACTTCTCCTGCAACACCAAGCTCGAGGATCTCGTCTGCCCCAAGTGCGGCGAGAAGCTGGCTGTTCTTGACGAGTTCGAAGACGAGGATAAGTAAGAGACCGGCGTGTTGGCATATGCCTATATGCGAGCAACTGAATTGATTTTGCGGTTCTTGCATGCAGGCAGATGCAATACGCCTCTCCTTTCACGCCCCCTCTTGCAATTCCCCCGAAAAATACGCCATACTGTAAACACAATGGCATAAAACACAGGCCCAGACAAACAATTTAGCGTAAGTTGGGAGAATACTATGAAAAAATTTGCCCTCCTATCGTTGAGTCTTTGCCTCTTGCTGTGCTCGTGTAGCATCGGCGCGAATGACCCGCAGGGCGCAACAACACCGCCCGACGCTGCGCAGTCGGACGTGACTACGTCATCCACCCCCGCCGCGGTCGTGCCCTCGACCTCAAGCCCCGCCCCGGTCGTGCCCGACCCCGCCGCGACGTCCGTCTACGACACGCTGAAAATCTTCTTTTCGGACAGCTCGGGCGGAATGCAGACCGGAAAGCGCGTCGCCGCCGTAGTTGTGCCGAGCGCGTACGACCTGCTCGATGTTTACCGTTATATCGTGTCTGAGGACGCACACGCGCTTATCAGTCTGCGCGATGAGACCGTCACAGGCGGCGCCTATAACGACTATCTGAGCAACACTTACACCGCCAAATTCTTCGGCCCCGACGGCAGAAATGCGGACAACTACCTGATCGCCGTCGCCGTGAGGTGCGACAGCTCGCGCGACCGCTACTCCGTGACGGCAACCGCCGACGGCAGCGCCGTCACCGTCTCCGTTCAGGCGGCGGAGCCCGCCTCCACCCCGCAGGACGACGGCGGGTACTTCATCTACCTCGTCCCCGTCTCCGGGAGGTACACGGGACAGCAAGTGATTGTCAAATAATAACCTACAAAACCGGCACCGTCTGTTTGCAGTGCCGGTTTTACCTTGCCATCCTCCCCCCGTCATCAACCAAACTACTTTGCCAGTGCAAAAACGGTTTAGCAAATCCCCCGGACGAGTAAAACCGGGGACAGGACGTACTTTCGCAAAGGCGCGGTAGAGCGATTTTGACCGAGCCGCGCCGGATGCGAGCCCCATGGAGGCGGATTCCGCTACCTTAAGCCATCCCCACGGGAGTGGGGGGATCCCCAAGGGGGGCGAATCCGTAGGTTCGCCCCCTTGGGTACGTTCTTTTGGTACTTTTCTGCCGTACGGCAGAAAAGTACAGTTCTTAACGTCCCGCCGACGTTCGGCGAGTACACTTCTCCACCGTCGGTGGCCTTCACGGCGTTCGCCCGCCAAGGCCAAAGAACTTATTTATCAAAAAAGCAGTTCCCGCAGGTCGTCACCTGCGAGAACCGCAAAAACAATTTAATTAATCAGCACACTGGCATATGCAATAGCACAAATTCACTCCGCGTCGACGGCATACACTCCCACCCCGTGGTAGGCGACGACGGCGTAAAATCCGTCGACCTCGGCGGCGGTGCCGGCGGCGATGACCTCGCCGGTCATGAGATCGGTTACTGTGTAGCGCGCGTGAGAGTCAATGCCCGCCTCGGCGAAGGGGATAGTCACGCGCCCCAGCCCCGCGCAGTCGGTCGAGTTGTTCGCTATCACGATTATAGCGCGGTTGCCCGCGTAGCGCGCGTAGTTTTGCAGCGAGTCTATGCCCTCGACATTCACCTCGCAGATGTTGCTCTCGCGGTGGTTCTCCGGCCAGTACTCGAATATGTCCGCGTTCGTGCGGCGGATGTTTATCAGCCTCGTGACGTCCTCGAGAAACAGTGCCTTGGAGTCCGTCTGCGCTTCGCCGTAGTTGACGCGCACAAAGTACTGCGTCCCCTCGCCTGTGTCGGCGTTGAATTCGTCGCCCATCATCCACAGCGGAATTACGGGCGCCATTATCGCCGCGTAGCCTATCTTCTGAAGGTCGCCGCAGACCGAACGACGCTTGAAATCGTGGTTCGAGAGACAGTTGGTGTAGTATTTTCCGGTTCCGCGGCGCTCGGGGTCGGCCTGAACCGTGTTCTGACCCAAGCCCTCGCCCGTCTTCACCGAGTCGACTATCCGCAGATACCCGTCAACGTAGAAGTTGACCGGCTTCTGATAGAAGGTTCCGCGGTCCATTTCGGAGTATTTGAGCACGCCGTCCTGCTCGAAATCGTAGGTCGCCGAGCGGTCGGAGCCGTCCTCCGAGATGATGAGCACGTGCTTGCCCTGCGCCGCAAGCCGCGAACGCACCGCGCCGAATATGTCGTAGCCCGTGATGCCGGGCTCGCAGTCGCAGCGGTAGCCGTCCGCGCCCGTCGTCATGATGTTGTCAACGCAGACCGAGATGAACCACTCGCGCAGCCCGGCGTTCGCCCAGTTGAAGGCGACATTCGACCACGCCTCGCCCGCGAACCAGTCGGGGTGCTCGGTTATGAGAGGCGCGTTTTTGTTGACGCCCCAGGTGATTATGTCGAGGAAAACGTACATGCCGCGCGAGTGCGCATAGTCGACAAACCCGCGCACGGCCTGCCAGCCCGCGGCGTAGTCGTCGGTGCCCGAGTAGACGGGGTCGACGGTGTGCGGGCCGTTGTTGACGTAGCCGTTGCCGTCCTTGCCCTTCTCGTAGACGGGCGTTATCCACAGGCCGTTGACGCCGACCGAGGCGTAAAAGTCGACGAGGTCGTGAGACTCGGCAAACGAGCCGCCGATGGAGGCGAGGTCGGTCTTGAGCTCGACCATGATGAGACTCTCGGCCCACTCGGGCGTCATGATGCTGCCCGAGGCGTTGCCGGGGACGAGGGACACCGAATCGGTCGGGATGTAAGAGAGCAGGGAGGAGTTGTCCGTCCTGTCGCGGTCGTAGACAAAGTCAAAGTCGAGCGTCGCGTCGACGGTGAGCGTCGCACCGTCCGCGCCGTTCGCACCGTCCGCGCTCCCCGCGCGCTTTCCGGCGCAGGTCTTGGCGAGCAGGACGCGCACGGCGCGGTCAAGCGCCGCGGCCGAGCCGCCCGTGACCTTTATGTTGCCGCTCGCCACGTCGATGGATATGGAGTAGTCCTTGCGGCCGCCCGTGATGGAAAGCTCGATGTAAGGCTCGGCGACGTCGGCCCCGACGGGCAGCGTGACGCCCCAGACGCCGCTCATGGCGTTGCCTATCAGCGCGAGCGAGTCGGCGCACATGGTGGCCACGGTGCGTCCGGCCCTGATGCTGTACCGGCTCGCGCCCTTCTCGACGATGACAACGGCGCTGGGTGCTGTCGTGTCGGGCGGAGTGGTGACGGAGGGGGTGGCGGAGGTCGTTCCGGATGTGGTAACGTTTCCGCTCCCGCCGACGCCGCAGGAAACGGCGAGCGGAAGCAGCAGCGCGGCGGTAAGCGCCTGCGCCGTGAGCCTGACTACGGTTCTGAATTTCATAAAATTACCTCATTATTGATATATCTGACCGCGCCGCAGGTCGGTCGGGGTACAGCCCATGACTTTTTTGAACATTTTATTGAAGCTGACGGTGCTGTTGAAGCCGCACTCGAAAGCAATCTGCGTGACCGACTTCTGCGAATTTTTCAGCAGGTCGACCGAGCGCAGAATGCGCATGGACTGGATGTAGCTGTAGGGAGAGATGCCGTTGAAGTGGCGGAACCAGTACAGGTAGCTGTTTTTGGACATATTGGCCATGCGCGCGAGCGTGTCGAGATTAAGCGGCGAGCTGAGGTTCTGGCTGATGTACTGGATGGTGTTGAAGACGGCGAGGTGATTGTCGCCGCGGTAGGCCTCGCCGCCGTCGGTGTCCATATGGGCTTTGACGTAGCGGCCGATATTGACGCACAGCGCGAGCAACAGCGCGCGCATAAGCTCCTCGGATTTGAAGTCCTGGCGGTGGGCGTCCTCGCCGAGCATAGCGCCGAGCGTTTCGCGGACGGTCGCGGCGACGGGATCGGAGCCGGGGACGCGGGTAAAGCCCGCGGTGCGGAAGAAAATCTCGTCGAGTCCGGCGAAGAGGGAATCCTGCAGCAGGATAGAGGGGGAGAAATGGACTTTAAGTATCTGCATTGCCGAGACGGGGGCGATGTAGGTGATGCGGTGGATGATATTGTTGCTGAAGACGAAGACATCGCCGGGTGAGATATTGTGCTCGACGCCGGCGACCGAGTAGCACCCGGAGCCCTCGAGTATGCAGTCGACCTCGACGGTCGAGTGGCAATGGGGGGTAGGGATAGTCGCTCCGCTGGTGTTTTCGCTGACCCGCGAGACGTTTATCATAAGGTGCTGCTCCTTTCGGGGGATGAATTAAAAATGGTTTTTTTGCGGTTCCCGCAGGTGAAGTCTGCGGGGACTGCTTTTTTAGCAGGAGAGTTCCTGCACCCGTGGGGGTGCGCGCCGGGGTGCTCGGCAAAAAGCGTTTTTTTGAAAAAAGAGTTCTTTAGCCCCCAAGGGCGGACGCCGTGGAGGCCACCGACGGTGGAGAAGTGTACTCGCCGAACGTTGGCGGGACGAGTTTTAACTGTTCTTTTCTGCCGCGAGCAGAGAAAGAGCAAGATAATTATGCCGAAGGCATAATTATCTTCAAAAGAGTCGCCCCAGAGAGGGCTAACCTACGGTTCGCCCCCTCTGGACTCCCCCACTCCCGTGGGGATGGCTTAGGGTGGACGGAATCCGCCTCCATGAGGCTCGCATCCGGCGCGGCTCGGTCAGAATCGCTCTACCGCGCCTTTGCGGACGTGCGTCCTGTCCCCGGTTTTACTCGTTCGGGGGTTCAGCTTAAATCGGTTTTCTGCTGGCAAAGTAGTTTGTTGATGGCGGGCGGGAAAATTGAGCTTTCGGGGCTCGGCGAGCGTTCAATTTTAGCCGTTTTCCTGCCCAAAACTAACTTTTTCAAGCATTTCGTGCCCATCTTCACCCCTATAAGCTACCATCCGCATGCACGCACTGGTCGACCCCGAAATACGTCCCTATAAGTTTAGAAAAAACGTTTTCAGAACCCCTCCGGCGAGTCCGAGCGGGGACAGGACGTGCGTCACCGAAAGGCGTGATGCCGGTGCCGTGCGTCAAAGAGGCCAGCGCCCGCCACCGCCAATCCATCAAGGGAGTTGGGGGTGTCCAGAGGGGAAGAACCGTAGGTTCTTCCCCGTTGGTGCATTCTTTTGGTACTTTTCTGTTGCATAACAGAAAAGTACACTTCGAACACGTCGGAGACCGTCCACGGCGGCAGCCCTCTGGGGCAAAGAACTTTCTCAGCATACAGGCATATGCCAATACGCCTTACTTCATGAACTCCCGCATGACCGCAAGATTATCCCGCGCTCCGCGCATAATAAAATCGTAGTCGGTGCCGGTGGAAATGATGTTGATGCCGAGGTCGTGCCAGAATTCGGTCACTGCACGGTCGACGGAGCCCGTCGAGACACCGATAGGCTTTCCTGCATCGCGCAGGATGGAGATCGCACGGCGAATGGCCTTTTGTGTGCGGTCGTTGAAGACGTGGTTCAGTTCGCCGAGCGAGCCCGAAAGGTCGCACGGCCCGAAAATGTAGCCGTCAATGTAGGGGTTCTTGACTATCTCCGGCAGGTTCTCAACCGCCGTGATGGTCTCAATCTGAATGAAACGACAGGTCTTTTTGTTTGCAAGCTCTATGTATTCGTCCATGTCGTCAATGCCGTAGTTGACGGCGCGCAGAGGACCGAAGCCGCGGCGTCCCTCGGGCGGGTACATGCAGAATTCCATCGCCGCACGCGCCTCCTCGGCCGTGTTTATCATGGGGAAAATCAGACCGTCCGGCCCCATCTCCATGACGCGCTTGACGTGGTTGTAATCGTTCATCGACACGCGCACAATGGCGGGCGTGCCGCCTGCGTTGACGGCCGTCAGGTGGTTGCGCAGGTTGGTGTAGGACATTTCGGAGTGCTCGGTGTCAATCCAGATAAAGTCGTAGCCGAGCCGGCCGACCATCTCGCTGACAATGCTGTCAGTCATGGAAATGTGAGTCCCCACAAGGTTCTCGTGAAGACGATCCTTAAGAAATTTGGTGCGAATCATTGTTTTGCCTCTTTAGAGTGTTGAGTTTTTTGTTCGTTTTTGTTTTGTAAAGAAACCGCGGTGCCGCGCACGCAGCGCGAACACGCCTCAACTTTAATATTATAACATAAAACCCCCGCCTTTACACAACATTATCACACATTATGCAAACAATATCACAATTGTTTCCGCCGGACACGCTTCGACATTTGTGATATTGTTTGTGCTCTTTGTGTCATTATTTCACATCTCGGGCGCGCGACGTGATATAATGGTATTCGTAAAGAAGCCCGCAAAACAACAAAAACCAAAAAGGTAACATCAAATGAGAACATTTTTCACAAAGGACAACATCGATCCCGATAAGGACGTTGCCCTGCTGCCCCCGGATTTCCTCTACTACGAGGATCACCCCGAGGACTGCTTCGACCGTCACAATCGCCGCTGGCAGAGCGCCGCGACGATAGCAAAAGCCCCGTCCGGCCGCCTCTTCGCGGCGTACAGCGGCGGCGGCGTCGATGAGGGCCCAAATAACTATAACTGCATGTCTTACAGCGACGACGACGGCCTGACCTGGCGCAACGACTACCTTATTATAGATCACCCCAAGATCGTCCGCATGCACGAGCCCATCCTCTGGGTCGACCCCGAGGGCACGTTGTGGCACTTCTGGGCGCAGTCCTATGTCTATTGGGACGGCCGCGGCGGCGTCTGGGCCTCCAAGTGCATAGATCCCGACGCCGACATGCCCCGCTGGACCGAGCCCCGCAGACTCGCCGACGGCGTCATGGCCTGCAAGCCCATCGTCCGCAACGACGGCGCGTGGCTGTTCCCCATCTCCATCTGGCACAACTTCGTCACCCGCTTCGCTTCCATGCCCGAGCTTGAGAAGTCGAATGTCTATATCTCCACCGACCGCGGCGAGACGCTGACATACCTCGGCAGCGCCTACCACGAGGACACCACCTTCGACGAAAACTGCCTCTGCCAGCGCAGCGACGGCAGTCTGCTCATGCTCATGCGCATCTCCGACGGCATCGCCTACTCCGAGTCGACCGACGGCGGCGCAACCTGGAGCAAAGCTGAGCGCTACTGCGTCCCCAGCCCCTCGGCGAGAATGTACCTCGGCAAGTTCCCGACGGGCGAGTTCTTCCTCATCCATCATTATAATTTTAAGGGACGCAACAACATGGCCGTCATGCTCTCGCATGACGAGGGTCGCTCCTACTCGGAGGTGCTCATGCTCGACGAGCGCTCCTCCGTCGCCTACCCTGACGCCTTCGTCGACGAGACCGGCAAGGTCTACGCCGTCTACGACCGCGAGAGATACGGCGATAAGGAGATTCAGCTGGCCGTCTTCCGCATTGAGGACATTCTGGCAGGCGAGTGCGTCACGCCCGGCGCGCGCGTCAAGGGCGTCGTCTGCAAGTCATATGGCCCCCGCCGCACCGCGGAGGAAAAGTCCCGCACGCTCTGGCCGCGCCAGTACTGCGACCCGCTCCGCCCGCCCACAACCCAGCTTGAACAGTATTACAAGTCCTTTGTCTGATACGCCCACAAAAATTGAAGGCATCCCCGCGCCGTGCCCGAATGGCACACTTGCTTGCGTCTTTTTTTGTCATATTTCACAAAAATTTTTGCGAATCTTTGTTTCGTCTGACAAAAATCTGACTGCACAATTGTGCCGTCGGAATTATGCGGCGAAGCCTTAAGAATGGAGAAAATCATGAAAAAAACCACCCGAATTGTCTGCATGGTTCTGCTGCTGCTGACGCTGCTCGTGCCGCTCGCGGCATGCAGTAACAACGGCGACGACAAGCCGTCAGGCGGCACAAGCGACACCGCCAAGCCCTCGACGCCGGACACCGGTGGCGGCGACTCGTCGGATACCTCGGCGGCCCAGGAAGAAAAATTCAACCTCGGCGGCAGAACCATCACCGTCATGGAGCGCGAGCTTCAGGACGGCACCACCACCTACTACGAGATCAACGCTCCCGAGGTCTCGGCAGAGGTCATCAACAACGCCCTCTACGAGCGCAACCTCGCCATCGAGGAAAAGCTCAACATTACGCTCAAGTCCCTCGTGCTTCCGGCTGACAACGCTACGCGCCGCCAGAAGCTCGAGACCACAATGAAGGCCGACGAGCGCATCTGCGACTTCGTCATGGACTACGGCGGAAACACCATGTACTACGCCGTCAACGGCATGATCTGCGACCTCAACCAGCTGGAATACCTCAATTTCGACAATCCCTGGTGGTACACCGATACCATGAACGACACCGCCATCAACGGCAAGAACGCCTTCGCCGTCGGCGATATGTGCACGGCCTCCTACACCTCGACCGCGGTCATCTTCTTCAACAAGTCGCTGGCCAAGGAGTACGACATCGGCGACTGCTATCAGCTCGTCGAGGACGGCGAGTGGACATACGAGAAGCACATGACCATGGGCAAGCATGTCTCCGGCGACCTCAATGCAAACGGCGTCGTTGACGCGGGCGACCGGTTCATGCTCATCGCCGCCAACTGGTACTATCAGCCCTACTTCTACGGCATGGGCTACAAGCTGCTCGGTACCGACGCCAACGGCAACCCGCAGCTCGGAGAGCTGAGCGAGTCGCAGTACAACGCGCTCCGCTCGCTTATCGAGACCGTCAACAGCTCCGACTGCTGGTACAAGGCAAAGTACGACAAGCAGGGCTCCACCACCAAGACCTTCCAGGAGGGCCGCGGCCTGTTCTGGGTGCAGCTGATGGTCAGCTCCAAGAGCCTGCGTGACGCCGAGTTCGACTTCGGCATTCTGCCGCTGCCCAAGCGCGATGTCTCCCAGGAGGAGTACATTTCCTACCTGCACACCAAGACCTCGCTCATTTCCATTCCCGTCAGCACTCCTGATATGGATACCGTCGCCTGCGTGATTGAGCAGATGTGCAAAATGTCCGGCGACATCATCCGCCCCGCTTACTTTGACGTTCTGTTCGACGGCATTATCGCCCGCGACGCCGAGAGTACCAAAATGCTCGACATAATCTACTCCAACGTCTACATGGATCTCGTCCAGCCGCTGGTGCAGACGGGCTTCTCGCTCGACACTGTGCTGCGCAACGCCATGGATATGAACATGTCCGGCGCGGTCAGCTCCATCTGGAAGTCCAACCTCACTAAGAACCAGAAAGTCATAGAAACCGTTATCGAAGCCTTTGATGAAAAAGTGAATTGACGAAAGGAAGCTAATCATGAAAAAGATTCTCAGCATCGCACTTATCGCACTTATGCTCGCGGCTATGTTCACCTTCGGCGCCTCAGCCGCTGACATCGACCGCACCATCGTCTACCAGGCCGCCTACGGAACCCCCGTTATCGACGGCAAGATGGACGACATCTACCTGCTCTCCGACGAAATGTACGCCGAGAACGGCGCTTTCGCCTCCTCCGCCTCCGTCAAGGAGGGGCAGTACGCCACCGCTAAGTACCGCCTTGTATGGAACCAGACCTCGCTCTATATCTACTGCGAGGTGACTGACCCCACCCGCTCCGACCCCGGAGCCTTCAACGCGTCGGCCGCCAAGATGGACAACACCGATATTTACGTCCTCTGCGACCCCAACTTCTCCATCGAGAAGGACTACTCCGACCGCTCGCTCGAGAACAGCGGCCAGTTCCGCTACAACCCCAACTGCACCATCGATGAGGAGCCTGCGCGCGCCGCATCCTGGGGCGGACTCACCGTGCTCAACCAGCTGTTCAATACGCTCAACTACGTCGGCGGCTACAAGACCGAGAACGGCGGCGACTACTACTTCGAGATGAAGTTCGACTTCAACGAGGCTTACCAGAAGACGCTCGCCGAGAACATCGCCACCAAGACCGATACACTGCTCGGCTTCGCTATCCAGGTCAACGACGTCATGGATAACGACGGCAAGCGCGACGCGCTGGTCTACTCCAACAACGCGAACGGCGCGCTTTCCACCAACCTCAAGAACTGCGGCGTGGTGTCGCTCTTTCTTCAGGCCGGCGCGGATGTGACGCCCGTCGAGACCACTCCCGCCGAGACCACCCCCGAGCAGCCCCCCGAGACCACTCCCGCGGAGACGACTCCCACCGAGACCACTCCCGCCGAGACCACTCCCACCGAAACTACTCCCGTAAAGCCCGCCGAGACCACTCCGAAGGCCTCCGATACCTCGAAGGCCGACGATAAAAAGGGCGGCTGCGGCTCGAGCGTAGCCGTGGGCCTCGTTGCAGTGCTGGCATGCGCCTGCCTGCCCGTCATTCGCCGTCGCCGCGAAGACTGACATTATGAAAAACAACCTCAGAACAGCCGTCCGCGTGGCGGCTGTCCTTGCACTTGCGGCGCTTATGGCGCTGTCGCTGCTCACCCTCACCGCCTGCCGCGGGGACGGGCAGGGAAGCGACACCACCCCCGCCGTCACGACTGACCCCAAGCCCGGAACCTCCGACCCCGCAGATACCTCGGACAGAGCGGGCAGCTCGGACAGCGCCGACGACTCCGGAACCACCGCGCCCGAGAAAGGGTTCACCCTCGCGCGCGGCGAGGCGACGGAGTACGTCGTCGTCATCGGTAAAAACGCTTCCCCGGCCGAGGCCGAGGCGGCAGACAAGCTGGTCAAGGCCTTTAACCAACACCTCGGAGTAAAGCTCGGACAGACCATCGACCTTGTCAACGAAAAGCTGGGCTACGTCGAGCGCGCGACCGAAATAGTCGTAGGCAAGACCACGCGCGACATGGGCGGCGTCTGGGACGCCGACTCGCACCGCCGGGGTGACTATTTCATCGGCGTCTCGGGGCAGAAGCTGTTTATCACCGGCGCATCCGACGCCGCACTTGGGATTGCTATGGACAAATTTATAAACAAATTTCTCGTCGGCGTCTCCGACAACCTGACGCTGACGCCGGAGGACAACATCGACTTTACCGCCGCCTACGAGCTGAGATCCTTCATGCGTGAGGGCAGCGAGGTGGGCGCGGTGTCAGTCGCGGTCAAGACGTCGAACGCCTTCACAAAGGAGGCGGCCAACGTCTTCGCGACGCGGCTCTCTTCGGCCTACGGGTACAGCGCGTGGGCATCGTCGTCGGGCAAGGCGGACATTCTGCTGACCACCGTGACCGAGTCGCCCGAATACGCGGCGCTGCTCGGCGAGAATGCGGCGGCGTTCGGCCTTTCCGGCGGGCAGATTGTGCTTGTCGGACGCACGGCTGGCGATCTTTACGCCGCGGCGAACGACCTCGGCACGTCGCTCGGCGTTCTCGGCAGCCTCGCGCTGACCGAGGGCAAGGCCGTCTACGTCTACAACCCGACGCGCACAGTTCGCGTCATGAGCTTCAACATTGCGAGCACCTTTGACATGGACAAGCGCCGCTCGGCGGTCACGTGGGTCATTGCGACCAACGCGCCCGACGTTTTCGGCATTCAGGAGGGCAAGGACGCCTGGCTGACCTATTTCGCCTCCTGCCTTGACGGCGTTTACGACGTTGTCGGCCGCGGAACCAACGAGGCGGGCTACACCGACACCTACGACAACATTTACTACCGTCGCGACCGCTTCACGCTCAAGGACGGCGGCACAATCTGGCTGTCCGACACGCCGGACGTGGCGGGCTCCAAGTTTTCGGAGTCAAAGCGCGTGCGCATAGCGACCTATGCACAGCTGACCGACCGCGAGACGGGGGGAGACATGCTGTTTGTCAACACGCATCTTGATAACGCGTCGCAGTCGGCGCGCGCCAAGCAGGCGGACGTGCTGCTGAGCTTCCTTGCGAAGTACGACTGTCCCATTTCGGTGACGGGAGACTTCAACTCGAACATGTCGAACGAGGTATACACCAAGATGACGGGCCTTTTGTGCGACTCGCGCACCGACGCCGCCGACCGTCGCATCGCCATGACCTTCAACAACTACGGCAGCGGCAGCGGTTCCATCCTCGACTACATCTACCTCTCCCGCGACGTGAACATTCACACCTATCTCGTCTTCACCTCGCTTTACGGCGGGACGGTTTACCCGTCGGATCATAACGCGTTGGTTGTGGAGTTCGAGGTCAAGGGGTGACTGGGGCTATTGCATATGGCCGTATGCGGATGATTGATTAAATTGTTTTTGCGGTTCTCGCAGGTGACGACCTGCGGGAGCCGCTTTTTTATATGAAAAGTTCTTTGGCCTTGGCAGGCGCGAGCCGGGGGAGGCGTATTGCATATGCCTGTATGCGGAAAAGTTAGTTTTAGCCTTGGCAGGCTGCCGCCGTGGACGGTCTCCGACGGTGGAGAAGTGTACTCGCCGGGACGTCGGCGAAAAGCGTTTTTGGAAAAAGAGTTCTTTAGCCTTGACGGGCGCACGCCGTGGAGGCCACCGACGGTGGAGAAGTGTACTCGCCGAACGTCGGCGGGACGAGTTTTAAC
>CAKRSS010000047.1 GCA_934401725.1 uncultured Eubacteriales bacterium
CTTGCGCAGGCGGCGATAACCGCTCTGAAAAACAGCGGGAAATTTATCCCGTGGCAGATTGTCACAATCTCCACGGATGGAAAAGAGATTTCATAATTGATATGCACCCCAAAAGTTAGACACTTTTGGAGGTGCATATTTTTATGTCAAGGAAACAGAAAAGCTACTCGCCAGAATTCAAGATTCGTGATATAATGGAAATGCGAGAACACCGGTGGAGTTACAGCGAAACCGTACGGAAGTATGAATTAGGTGACGAACAGACAGGCGGAGCAAGAGCAAAGCTGCCGAGAGTACTTTTCTCTCGGCGATTTGTATTGATATAAAACAGACACAACCGTGAGCTGTATTGTCTATTTACAATTAGCGGATTTATGGTATAATAGAATCAACTAAAGGTTTATGGAGAAAATTTATGAAACGAACACTTTGGAATATCACATTTGCGTCAATTATCACGTTGGTAGCATACATTGCGCTTTATGCCATTTGGGGAGCAATATTGAGCGGACTTGAGAACCCTACTTTGAAGTTACTTATCATTGCGCTGATGACAACTGTTGCATTCGGCTTCTTCTTACTGTACACATCAAAGATCAGAAAAAGCATCGGTGAGGATGAAGTCATTTCAGATTACAAAGACAGGCAGTATATTTCTTTTGCAGATGATTTCAAGCTGACCGTGAAGCGTGAATCCAAAATGCTTATCTGCATTGCTTCGATCGTTTTGATCTGTTTTATACTGAATACGTTCGATAGTGTAGTGTTTGAAAAGAAAACGATCTCTTTTCCGACTTTCTTCTTTGCCCCGATGTGCTTGTTTGATTTAATGATCAATATTCCTTTTGTGGGCTACCTCTTGAGCGCCATTCTCGACTGCCTGACATATATAGCTTTTCTTTTGCTCTACCGAAAAAAGAAATACGATTATTGGATGAAGAATAAGGTGTAAAAAGTTTGAAATAAACAATTACCATCCAGCCAACCGAGAGGCATAGAAATAAAGGCTACCGACAGTAGCCGAAAAAACAAAACAAACAAAGGTTAAGAAGCAGCAAGGGAGACGAGATACCATGGACGCTGAAGAATAAAGATAGCCTCATCCACCGAGACTGTACGATGTTCTGGTGGATTATTCGACCGGGTATAAAGGTCGGCGTTGTAAGGTTCATTTTTTTGAGAATGTTGTAAATCGCAGTCAACAGCATTCTCGCAATCGCTGTGATGCCTTAACACATATTATTGAATTCTGCGTGACAGCACTCGGATTTCATATCCCTTTTGTGCCCTGTAGCGCAGCGGAAAGGAGTGGGCATAAATATGGAACTCAAAAACAAATTAAAAGAATTGCGCGTGACTCACGGCATGACGCAAGAGGCTGTTTCCGACCACCTTGGTGTTTCCTCGCAAACCGTCTCAAAGTGGGAGCGCGGGTTGTTGTCACCCGATATTGCTCTTTTGCCAAAAATCGCCTTGCTTTTCAAATGCTCTATCGATTCCTTGTTCGATATGGATTTGGTTTGGAGTATTGAGCATAGAAAAGAATTCGTTGAAAAAATTCATGCTCTCCACGAGAAAAAGGATTGGGAAGGTGTATATCAAGCATGGATTCGTGAAATAGAGTTGAATCCCGACCATTACGGCAATTATGCCGACGTTATGCTTCATGTATACCGAAAAAAGCTTTATGACAAAGATCGGGTTGAAAAAATGATATCTCTTGCAGAACACGCTGAAAAGTGTTGTACCGATGATGATAAGCGCAATGAGATCTATCGAATCATGCTTCAGCTTTGCTCCGAGTCGAAAGATCCTGACGTTCAGGAAAAAGGGAAGTATTATTACAAAAAGTTGCCGTCCTTTCGACATAGCCGAGAGGTATACGCGAAGTTTGTAATGGACGGCGAGGAATACAGAGCGCAAGTTTTGAAAAATATTATTTACACAGTCGATCTTGCAGAATGTTCGATACGGCAACTGATCTTGCCCGATATGCCTCCCCAAGAAAAACTTTTTTATTATCAAAAGGCTGCAACGCTGTTGGAAACGGTATTAGATGGGAAATACGCGGGATTTTATGATCCGCCGCTTATGTCCGATTATGCCGAGATCGCAAAGATATACGTCCAGCTTGGGAAAACAGATATGGCAGAAGAATATATAAACCGTATTCTTGCTGTGTTGGAAATGCATATGACAAAGCCCGAGAAGGAAAGCAAATCTCAAATTCTGCACTCCACCACGTTGCGAAATGCCGTTCCGACAGAACAGATATGCCAAAAACTTTTGCAAAACATGGTAAACATTTCAGAATTCGAACAATACAAAGATAAAATTTCTGCTTTGCACAGCAGGTATGAGGAATACATTTCACAAATGCGAGGAGAGCCTAATGAAAACTAAAATTTTGTTTGTAGCATTTTTTATTGATGGCAATGTTGCTCGGTTAATGTAACAGCACTCCGGATATGCCAGTGAACACAGAACCTCCGGCTTCGGATAACTCGACGGATACCTCCACTGAAACACCCGAAGATCCGTTTGAATTGCTTCGTTCAAGCGGAGAAGAATGGATATCGTATGGTCTTGCTGCGTACGAAGACGGGAAACAAGTAGCTGACCCAAAAGAGTTTTTCGCCGGCCGCACCAATATGACATATCTGACACTATACGACCATTCCTTCATATATGATAAAGCAAAATCCATTCCCGCAGATTTGCTTTAATTTATGATAAATACGGCGCAGAAGCGGTTCTCAACGTGGAAAAGCGGTGTGAATATAAGAGCGAATATCTTGAATCACTTGGTTTGGATGTTGAATACACCAACGCCCCGGAGGTTGAAGTTTTTCTCACCTCAATGGATTTTTTAACCAACGCAACGTATAAATATATCACATCTTTTGACAATGCAACCTACTATTTCAAGGGCTTTAGTGCAGAAAGCCCCACACAATATCATGGATTCCTTTACTATAGCACCACGGGCTTGTTTGAGATGATTGATTATTTGAAATCCAATAATATGAGTGAAGGCTTTGATACTGAAAGAAAGTTTAATTACTATATGACCTTTGATGGAAGCATATATAGCACAACCGTTTATTCCAATGGAAATATGTATATTAACGATTCTTATTCTACGCTTCACGAAGCAGTTCACGCAATGGGTATTACAAAAAACAATAGCATTTGATTAAGCGAAGGACTTTGTAATCTGTGCAGGGCGGTAAAATGGATTCGGTAGATACCTTTGATTTTCGTCTGTATACCGATGTAAACGCCAAGATGGAATTAGATGCAAATACATATAAAACTCTGGGATACACATATAAGCTTGTCAATAAAACCGATTGTAACGCAATCGGTAGCGAGCTTTCCTATGAACAAGCGACCTCTCTTGTGCTTTATCTTGTGGATAATTACGGTATTGAAAAGGTACTCGATGCTTATCACTCGCAGGATATTGCAGTTGCATTTGGGAAGGGTTATGAAGAACTGAAGGCAGACTGGTTGGCGTACTTGTATAATTAAGGCATCACCGCGCAATGCCCGAGTGGCACACTTGCCGGGCATTTTTCTGTAATATTTCAAAAAAATTCTTTGCGAATTTTTGTTTCATCTGACGAAAAATCTGACTGCGCAATTGCGCCATCGGAATTACGAGGTGAAGCCTTAAAATAAAAAACAAATCCAAACAGTTCCGTCGTAACGAAACAGTTCAGATTTGCTTGTTTTGGTGGAGCGTAGGGGATTCTGAATCACGCTTCGGCTTTCGGATGGCGGAAATCGATTGTGCGGCGGGATTCTCGCCGAAGCAGGCGTTTTGCGGGGCAAAACGCCGGGGGTTCTCTTAGCCAGCGCGTCTATCAAAACAGGAAGCAGGAACCGTAATGGCTCCTGCTTCCTGTTTTGGTGGAGCGCAGGGGATTCTGAACCACGCTTCGGCTTTCGGATGGCGGAAATCGATTGTGCGGCGGGATTCTCGCCGAAGCAGGCGTTTTGCGGAGCAAAACGCCGGGGAATCGAATAACCAAACGTTTCGACCAAAGCAAAAAAGAGGAGTCGTTTTGACTCCTCTTTTTTGCTTTGGTGGAGCGTAGGGGATTCGAACCCCTGACCCCAACACTGCCAGTGTTGTGCGCTACCAACTGCGCTAACGCCCCGGGGGCAGGTAAACCTGCTGGTGGAGACAGTGGGGCTCGAACCTACGACCTCACGGATGTGAACCGTGCGCTCTGACCAACTGAGCTATGCCTCCGTGCTACGTCGCGGTGCCTCACCGCTCGTACCCGTGTATTATAGCACAAACTCGCGACGATTGCAATAGCTATTTTAACTTTTTTTGAAAAAAATCAGATTTTTTTAGTTTGACGCGATAAGCTATTGATAATTCATCCCACTCGTGATATACTTACATTAACATTTTGTTATGTGAGGTGTGATTTATGAAGAAAATCGCTGTTATCACCGGTGCTTCAAGCGGCATCGGACGGGAGTTTGTCCGCACGCTGTCCTCACACGGTCAGTATGACGAACTGTGGGCCATCGCGAGGGACACCGCACGGCTCGAACAGCTCCGCTCTGAAACCCCGATTCCCGTTGTCCCGATATCCCTCGACCTGTCGCGCCCTGAATCCGTTACGACCTACGCCTCAATGCTCGCCGAGCACAAGCCGGGCGTTTCAATCCTCATAAATTGCAGCGGATACGGCAAATTTGAGTCGACGCAGAACATATCTCTCGAGGACAACCTCGGCATGATCGACCTCAACTGCCGCGCGCTGACCGCGATGACGTACGTCACCCTGCCGTATATGAGCCGCGGCAGCGAGATTATCGAGATTGCGTCCGTGGCCGCGTTCCAGCCGATACCGTACATCAACGTCTACGGGGCGTCCAAGGCGTACGTGCTCAGCTTTACCCGTGCCCTGTCGCGCGAGCTGCGCCCGAATGGAATTCACGTCATGGCCGTGTGCCCGTTTTGGACGAAAACCGCCTTTTTCGACCGTGCGGTCAAGAAAAATTCCGATACTATCGTCAAAAAATACACCGCCATGTACACACCCGAGCAGATAGTCGGCGCAGCGTGGAAGGCGATGAAGCACCCGAATAAGGACTACTGCGTCCCCGGCTTCAAGGCTAAGATGCAGGTGTTCGGTGTGAAGGTGCTGCCGCATAAATGGGTCATGGGCATATGGATGCGCCAGCAGAAGCTGAAATGACCGTTCCATACGGGCAAACTTTCAAGAAATTTTGTAAAAACGTATTGACAACCGGACCGATTTAAGATATAATAGTGAAGTCGATTGAGCGGGCCATTAGCTCAGTTGGTTAGAGCTACCGGCTCATAACCGGTCGGTCTGGGGTTCGAGTCCCTGATGGCCCACCAAGCAAAAGGCGGAGCGCTGTGCGCTCCGCTTTTTGCTTGCGTGAGTCATCGTCTGCGAGAACCCCCGGCGTATTGCCCCGCAAAACGCTTGCTTCGGCGAAAATCCCCGCTGTACAATCGCTTTCCACCGTCCGGGAGCCGAAGCGTGGTTCAGAGTCCCTGATGGCCCACCAAACCAAAAGGCAGGACGCGCAGCGCCCTGCCTTTTGGTTTGGCGGCCTTCGTCTGCGAGAACCCCCGGCGTATTGCCCCGCAAAACGCTTGCTTCGGCGAAAATCCCTGCTGTACAATCGCTTTCCACCGTCCGGGAGCCGAAGCGTGGTTCAGAGTCCCCTACGCTCCACCAAAACGAAAAGAGAAAATGAGCATAATTCATATTTTCGTACGCCTTCGTGGTAATTCCACCGGTGTTCTCGCATTCCCATTATAACACTAATCTTGAATTCTGGCGAGTAGCTTTTCTGTTTCCTTGACATAAAAATATGCACCTCCAAAAGTGTATAACTTTTGGGGTGCATATCAGCTTTTGTGGGCTTTTAAATAAACTTTATCCGAGTATTCTCGAAAGAAACTCTTTAGTGCGGGCCTTTTCGGGTTGGCCGAATATGACCTCGGGGACGTTGTCCTCCTCGATGACGCCGCCGTCCATGAAGACTACGCGGCTTGAAACGTCGCGGGCGAAGCTCATTTCGTGCGTCACGACGAGCATCGTAAGACCGTCGTCGGCAAGCGACTTCATAACAGTCAAAACCTCACCGACCATCTCAGGGTCGAGCGCGGAGGTCGGTTCGTCGAACAGAATGACCTCGGGCGACATCGAGAGCGACCGAGCTATGGCGACGCGCTGCTTCTGTCCGCCTGACAGCTGCGCGGGCTTGGCGTTGATGTACTGCTCCATTCCGACGCGGCGCAGGTACTTCATTGCTACCTCGGCGGCCTCGTCGCGGTCGCGGCGTAGGACGAGCGTCTGGCCTATCACGCAGTTCTGAAAAACCGTCATGTTGTTGTAAAGGTTGAATTGCTGGAACACCATGCCGACCTCGGCACGGTAGCTGTACAGCGACGGAATCTCGGTTTGAATGTTCTTGCCGTGATAAAGGATTGCGCCGGAGGTCGGCGTTTCGAGCAGGTTGATGCAACGCAGAAACGTGCTCTTGCCCGAGCCCGACGAGCCTATAATGCTCACGACCTCGCCGCGGTGCACCGTCATGTTGATGTCGTTGAGCACGCGGTGGTCGCCGAACTGCTTTTGCAGATGCTGTATCTCAAAAACGATTTCGTTGTTATCTGCCACGGCTTTGTTCCTCCTTCATGACGTGTATCTCAGCCTGGGGGTCGGACTGCGAACCGAAAATCGTGTAGTTTTCCTTGCCCTCAAGTCTGCGCTCGACAAGCCGCAGCAGGCGCGTGACGGTGAAGGTGAGAATGAAATATACTACGCAGACGACAAGATAGGTCTGGAACGTCTGGAAATTCTGGCGCTTGATGATGGCGGCGAAGTAGTAAAGTTCGGTCACGCCGATGACGTTGAGCACCGAGGTGTCCTTGATGTTTATGACGAACTCGTTGCTGACGGACGGCAGAATGTTGCGTATGACCTGCGGCAAGACGACGTGGATCATGGTCTGAAAGTGCGTCATGCCGACGGCCTGCGCGCCTTCAAATTGCCCCTTGTCTATGGAAATGATGCCGCCGCGGACAATTTCGGCCATGTATGCGCCCGTGTTGATGGAAACGATAAGTATACCGGAGGGGATGAGCGGCAGCGTGCGTCCGCCGGTCGCGAAGGCGAAGCCCCAGTATATGACCATCGACTGCACCATCATAGGCGTTCCGCGGAACACCTCGACGTAGACGGTGATGATTATGTCGAGTATTTTGCGCAGGACGCGGAGAAATTTGTTCTTGGGCATCGGCGCGGTGCGGATGACGCCCGTGAACATTCCTATGATGAAACCGGCGACGGTTCCGACCAGCGCGATGAGCATTGTGTAGCCGACACCCGAGAGCAGGTAAGGGTAGTAGTCCCGGAGTATGGCCCAGACGTCTTTAAGAAAACTCATGATTACTTCTTTCTGTAAATGACCACCAGATTTGAGGTGTAGTACATGGAGGTGAAGTCGACCTCGGCTTCACGCTCGGGGGTGGGGCTCATGCCGGCAACGATGCAGTCAACGGCGCCAGACTGAACGGCGGGGATGAGAGAGTCCCAGTCGTAGGCATAGACCTCGAGACGCAGTCCGAGCTTGTTGGCAACGTACTGTGCGATCTGGACGTCGTAGCCGTTGGCGTAGCGGCCTTCCTGAACCTTGCCGCCCTCACCGTAGATCGGAACAGCGCCGAGCGAGGGGGTGTTGAGGTCGGTCCAGTTGTAGGGCTCGTAGGCGCACTCCATGGCGATACGCAGCGTGCCGGTGGGATTGGCGGGAGCCTCGGAGATCAGAGCCAGCGAGGTGACGGTTTTGCCTGCACAGATGTCGGCCATCTGGAGCATGAGTTCGTAACGTGTGGCGGCAGGGATGGAGTCGAGAACGGCGGAAATGCTTGCGCCGAGCCCCGAGCCCTTGGCAACGGCAATTGCAACGCCGACCTGCTTGTCGGTTGCGGTGAAGCCGGTGCTGTTGTTGACGAGGTGCAGATAGTCAAGCGTTTCGTCGCCGGGGCAGACGGCAAGCGCTGTCGGCTCCTCGGCAATGTAGCCGTCGATAGCGCCGGACTTCAGGGCGATGAGCATATCGGAGAACTCGGGGTAGGTCGAGCCCCTGACGTTCTTTATCTGATTCATGGCCTCGGCGTGAAAGGTGCCGGACTGAGCGGCAATCTTCGCGCCTTCAAGGTCGGCGATGGAGGTTGCCTTCGAGATGTCAACGGAATTGTCGGCGCAGGAGGCGAGGGCGAATACAGCCATGACGACTGTGAGCAGGAGAGCTAATGTTCTTCTCATGATGGTGTGTCCTTTCGGAATTAATAAAAATAAGCCGTGACGCGAACGCCACGGCAACAAATACAAAAACAACACACCCGGTGCAGGTAATGTACCAACTGCTCAATAGCGCTCCACTTTCGTGACAGTCCAGTGCATATTATGCGCTGACCCAGCCCGCGGCGTCCATTCAAACTGCCGTTGACTTCGGCGACGTCCCCTTTCACCCGCAGCTGAATGACTGTTATCCGGGCTACTTTTGACCGTCGCGCCTCTACCAAGACTTATTCGATTGCAGATATCATATCACAGTTTCTCAGCGATTGCAATAGTTCTGACGAATTTTTTTATATTTCAGCACTTTTTACAAAGACAGGCGCCCCACGGCGCGGCGATTGGGCGGTTTTTATCAAAAACGGTCGCCGCCACGGCCATGCTGCCATATTTCGACACCCCGCCGCCTCACTTTTGCGAATAAATCAAAGAAAATGTGAAAATTATCTATACAAAAAGTTTGTGGTATGCTATAATTTATAATGAATAGAATGACGAAAAGGAAGTACATCATGAAGGACGATTCCGAAAAAAGATCAGATTTTAAAAACAACGCTCCACGCGAGGCGCGTCCGGCGCGCGAGCCGGCGGCGGGAGCCGTCATAGGCCGGAACGCCGTGCGCGAGCTGCTCAAGTCCGGCCGCGAGATAGACAAGGTACTGGTGCGCCGCGGCGACCGCGAGGGCTCGATAGTCGTGCTCATCGCGCAGGCCAAGCAGGCGGGTATACCTGTCATCGAGGTTGAGAGAAACAAGCTGGAAGAGCTTTCCGGCGGCTCGAATCACCAGGGGATTATCGCAATGGCGGCCGAGAAGAGCTATTGCTCGGTCGAGGACATACTGGGCATCGCAGAGCAGAGAGGGGAAGCGCCGCTCATCGTTATAGCCGACGGCATCACCGACCCCTACAATCTCGGAACGCTCATACGCTGCGCCGAGGGCGTCGGCGCGCACGGGCTTATCATACCCAAGCGCCGCGCGTCCGGACTGACGCCGCTGGTCACAAAGGCGTCGGCGGGTGCGGTCGAGCATCTGGCGATTGCAAAGGTGCCGAACATAAGCGCCGCGATTGAGGAGCTTAAGTCGCACGGCGTGTGGGTCTACGGCGCGGAGGTCGGCGGTCAGAACTATTATGACACCGATTTCTCTGGCGCGTGCGCTATCGTTATGGGAAGCGAGGGCGAGGGCGTTTCGCGTCTTGTGCTCGAGAAATGCGACTTCAAGGTCTCAATCCCAATGTACGGACACGTGAATTCTTTCAACGTCGCGGCGGCGGCCGCGGTCGTGCTGGCGGAGGCATCGCGTCAGCACCATAAGAAATAAATTGGTGGGAGGTGAGCCGGGCTATGGACGGCAAGAATGACCGTGATATAAATGATGTTGTAAACAAGCTGCGCGCCTCCGTTGACGGCGTCGACAGCGACACCGGGCGGCGAGCGTCGACCGCGCGCGGCAGCGGCGGGGCGGACATGAGCCGTTTTGACCGCGAGATAGCCGCGCTTATCGAAAAGCAGCTGGGCAGTCGGGCGGACAAGCCCCGCGACAAGGAAAAGGACGACAGCGCGCTGTCAGGCTCGCTCATCCCGGACGAGATACGTTTGGAGGACTTTGTTACGGACGATACTGCCGATGAGGCAGCGCCCGCAGTGACGCCCGAGGCGACACCGGAGGCAGCGCCCGCAGCCGAACCGGAGGTGCCCGAGGCCGAGAATACGGTGGACGTGCCGGATGAGCCGGACGTGTCGAATGAACCGGACGAGCCGGAAATCGCTCCGGACGAGCCCGATCCCGAGGACAGCCCCACCGACGACAAAGACGCCGTCGGAACTGCTGAAACCGTCGAACCAGTTGCAACCGTTGCAACAGACGCGATAGACGACGTTGCGGACGAGACTTCCGACGCAGGCAGCGAGGAAATGCCGCCCGCAGTTTCGGACGCGCTGGCCGCAGCCTTTGCGGTGGACGATTGCCCGGACGAGCTGCCCGAGGGCGAGGTTCCGTGGTTCGGGGAGATGCCCGCCAAGGCGCACGCCGAAGAAATCCGCGAGCCGGAAGCGGCCGACGAGCAGGAGCTGCCGGAGGAGCCTGAACCTCTCGAAATTCCGGAGAAACCGGAAGAGCAAGAGCTGTCGGGAACTCCCGAGGAACCGGAACTCCCGGAAGAGCCCGAAACGCTCGAAATTCCGGAGGAACCCGAAGAACCGGGACTCCCGGAAGAGCCCGAAACGCTCGAAATTCCGGAGGAACCCGAAGAACCGGGACTCCCGGAAGAGCCCGAGACGCTCGAAATTCCGGAGGAACCCGAAGAACCGGAACTTCCGGAAGCGCCCGAAACGCTCGAAATTTCCGAGAAACCGGAAGAGCCCAAATTGCCGGAAACGCCGGAAGAATCCGAGCTGCCGGAAGCCACCGAAACGCTCGAAATTTTCGAGGAACCGGAAGAGCCCGAGCTTCCCGAAGACTCCGCAGAGACCGAAGAGACGCTTCAGCCCGAGGATGCCTGCGAGCCTGAACCTGTACCGAAACCCGAGCCTGATCCGGAACCGGAGCCCGAAATTACCACCACTCACGACCATGACCCAACACAGGACGACGCGCAGTCGGACGGTTGGGAGTATGTCGGCGCGGAGTACAGCGCGCATGCGCAGGACGGCAAGATAAAGTCCGATTACAAGCGCGCGACGGCGCTGGCGGCGATCCGACTGGCGTTCGTGTCGCTCATATGCGGCGTCTGCGCCTATATGGAAAATCTCGGGGCATTCGGCTTCAAGCTGCTGCGTCCGTTTGAGCCGACGGAGGATCCGGCCATCTTCATGTTGACGCTGACGGCTCTGTTGCTGACGGCGGCGCTGATCTGCTTCCGTGAGATACGGGACGGTGTTGTCAGTCTTGTGAGATTTGATCCGGAGCCTCACTCCATAACAAGTGTGGCGTTTATAATAGGGTTGATTTATGATATTGTGATGTTGATTTTGCGTCCCGAGGGGCTTGTGGCTTACAACTTCCCGGTGACGCTGTGCATGGTGATGTCGGTCGCGGCGGAGCTGTTTGGCCGCTGCCGTGAGCGCGCTACGTTCGACGTCGTGAGCGCCGAAGCAGTTCGCTACTCGCCGGTGCGCGAGTCGCGGGCGTTTGAGGACAGGTACAATTCGCGGCCTGCGGCGCAGGAGGGCGAGCGCGTACGCCGCCGCGTTTACAGCGCGGTCGCATCCGACTTCACCGACGGCTACCTCCGCCGCACATACAGCAAAAAACGCAGCGTCTATATACTCAACTTCATGCTGCTGCCTGCCCTTGCAGTTGGTGTGGTGGAGTGCGTTATTGCGGCGAGCATGGGCGGCGGGGTCGTCGGTTCCATGTCAGCGCTCATGGCGGCGGTGCTCATGGTACTGCCAGCGCCGCTGCTCATTTGTCTGACACTGCCGCCACTGGTGTCGTCGGCGGCGCTCAAGAAGAAAGGCTGCGCCATCGTCGGCGACAGCTCGGTTGACGAATACGCGCCCCCCAAGCTGCTTGTCTTTGAGGACAGCGCCATGTTCCCGGCCGAGCGCATCGGCACCAAGGGCATCAAGCTATACGATGGCTTCGAGCTTTACGACGTGCTGATAAAGACCGGCTCGCTGTTCGCTTTTATCGGTGGGCCGCTCGGTGAGGTTTTCAAGACTGAGAGTGCGCGTTACCATCGTATACACGACGTTGAGCTTGTCCGCGTACAGCGCGGCGGCGTCGAGGCGCAGCTGGAGGGCAAGACTAAGATACTCGCCGGAAATCTTGATTTTATCGCGCATTACGGCGTCTATCCGTCCACATCTCCGCGCGACAGACAGCTCATCTCGGAGGGCGTGGTCAGCGTGATATTCATCGTGATTGACGGCCGCCCGGCCGCCCGGCTTTACGCCGACTACCGCACAAACGAGCAGTTCGAGAAGCAGCTGACGCTGCTTGAGGGTGGCCGCGACGCCGCGGCAATCCGCACCTCTGACCCCGGAATCGACGAAGTCATGATCTCGCGCAAGCGCACGCTGCCCGACTACGAGCTGAGCGTCATACGTCCCGGTTCTGCGCGCGAGGGCTCGCCGAGAGAGACGGTTGACAGCGGCGCTGTGGCGCTCGACGACCCGGTCAAGCTGATCGGAATCATGAATGAATGTCACAAACTCAAAAACAAGCGTCGTCAAAGCCTGCTTTTATACTTTTGTGCATTCCTTGTGAGCGTTATTGTCGCGACGCTCACGGTCACGTTGCGGCTGACCGCCTATGCGGTCTCGGGTACGGTGGCGCTTTACATGCTTGTCTGGACGCTGCCGGCCGTGATTATGTCGTTCGGCGGCCGACGGGGCTGACCGGGCGTCTGCAACGTAAAATACTCCGGCGGGACGTCGCCGGGACAGCAAATGGGTTCGGACGACGCGTCGTCCGAACCCGGATCAATGTTTAATGAAAAGGAAGACCTGTTATGCAACAAATTCCGAATGATGTGCGGCGCATGAGCGGGGTGTTGAACTCCGTGCAGAAGCCGGGGCGATACTCCGGCGGCGAGTACGGAGAGGTGCTCAAGGACAAGGGCCGCGTCAAGGCGCGCTTTGCCTTCTGCTTTCCCGACTCGTATGAGATAGGCATGTCAAACCTCGGTATGCGCATACTTTACAACGCGCTGAACGCCGACCCGGACATATGGTGTGAGCGTGTTTTCGCGCCGTGGGTCGATATGGAGGAGCAGATGCGCGCGCATAACATACCTCTGTGCGCGCTCGAGAGCGGTGACCCGCTCCCGGCATTTGACATCATCGGCTTCACGCTTCAGTACGAAATGTGCTACACCAACGTGCTCAACATGCTGGATCTTGCCGGTATTCCACTTCGTGCGGCCGACCGCGGCGAGGACTGCCCGCTGATAATCGGCGGCGGCCCCTGCACATACAACGCAGAGCCCATGGCGGACTTTTTCGACTGCTTCTCCATCGGCGAGGGCGAGACCATGCTCAACGAATTTACCGAGCTGTACATAAAAATGAAGGCCGAGGGACGCTACAACCGTGCCGATTTTCTGCACGAGGCCGCCCGCACCATCAGCGGGCTTTACGTCCCCTCGCTGTTTGAGGTCAGCTATAACGACGACGGCACCGTCCGCGCCTACACGCCGAAATACGACGACATCCCGCCGCGCATAGTCAAGCGCATAATGACGGACATGGACACCGCCATTTTTCCCGCCCGCGTCGTCATGCCCTACATCGAGACGGTGCACGACCGCATAATGCTCGAGACCTGCCGCGGCTGTATACGCGGCTGTCGGTTCTGCCAGGCGGGAATGGTCTATCGTCCGGTGCGCGAGAAGTCGCCCGAGGTGCTTGACAGACAGGCGCGCGAACTTTACAGCCAGACGGGGTACGAGGAGATTTCGCTCTCCTCGCTGTCCATCAGCGATTACACGCGTCTGCCCGAGCTGTGTGACCGCCTGCTCTCCTGGACGGATGACAAAAAGGTCAGCCTGTCGCTGCCGTCGCTGCGCGTGGACAGCTTCTCGCGCCAGCTGATGGAGCGCGTGGCGTCGGTGCGCTCGTCGTCGCTGACCTTCGCGCCCGAGGCGGGAACGCAGAGACTGCGCGACGTCATAAACAAAAACGTCACCGAGGACGACCTGCTGAACGCGGTCGGCGCGGCGTTCGAGGGCGGCAAGACGTCGGTCAAGCTGTATTTCATGCAGGGTCTGCCGACCGAGACGCACGAGGATCTTGAGGGCATCGCAAACACTGCGCGCGACGTTATCGAGGCCTACTTTCGCTCGCCGGGACGCGTCCGCGGCAGACAGCCGCAGGTGACGGTCAGCGTTTCGAACTTTATTCCCAAGCCCTTCACCCCGTTTCAGTGGGAGCCCGCCGATACGCCCGAAATGCTTGAGGAAAAGCAGACGTATCTGCGTAGCTGCATAACCGACCGTCGCATAAAGTATCAGTATCACAGTATCGGCACGTCGCACATTGAGGCGGTGCTGGCGCGCGGCGACAGGCGGCTCGGTGCGCTGCTCGAGGAGGCGCAGCGCGAGGGCTTCCGCTTCGACGCGTGGGACGAGTTCTTTGACTACGACCGCTGGATGGCGCTCTTCCCGAAGCTGGGGCTTGACGACCGTTTCTACGCCAACCGCGAGTTCGGAGAGGACGAGGTGCTGCCGTGGGATGTCATCGACTGCGGCGTCACAAAGGAATTTCTGCTCCGTGAGCGCCACCGCGCCCGCGAGGGCAAGACAACGCCAAACTGCCGCGAGTCCTGCTCGGGCTGCGGGGCGAATAAGTTAGGAGGAAAGGGCATTTGCTGTCCGAAGGCGAAAAATGCAGACGATAAATAACGGTACCGCCAGCGCGCCGCGCGAGTTTCACATGGCGCCGCCGCGCGAGATACTGACGGACGAGCAGGTTCGCGCGCTGCCCTTTCTCGACCCGCCCAAAACCGTCCGGATATTCTTCCGCAAGGCAGGGCGGCTTCAGTACATATCGCACCTCGACCTTCAGCGCACGATGGGGCGCATCCTCGCGCGCGCGGGGCTTCCGGTGTGGTACACAAAGGGCTTCAATCCGCACCCAAAGCTGGTGTTCGGACTGCCGCTGCCGGTCGGCGTCGAGAGCGAGTGCGAGATGTTGGATTTGCGGCTTGACCGCGATATTTCCGACCTCGCCGTGCGCGACATGCTCAACACCAAGCTGACGGACGAGATGTGCGTACTCAGCGTCGGGGTTCCGGTGTTCAAATTTTCCGACATCGCCGCCGCGGATTACACCTTCCGCATTGTTACCGCGGGAGCGGACGCGGCCATGGCTGCATCAGTCGCAAAGCTGCTTAGCGGTGGGGAGCTTATTATCACCAAGCGCTCGAAGTCGGGTGACAAGCAGGTCAATATCATACCCATGATAAGTCAGGTTGACTGCGCGGTCGATGACGGCGTGCTGGTGCTGCGCACACGCCTGGCCAGCGGTCAGGATGATAATCTCAATCCGACGTCAATCGTCGGCGTGCTCCGTGAGCGCCTCGGAATACTCTGCGGCGACCCGACGGTCGAGTCCTGCGCGATAGTGCGCGAGCGCGTGCTTGACGGCGAGGGGCGCGAGTTCAGGTAAGCGCCGGATTTTGCTGCGCGGACGCTTGACAAATGCCCGATGCGGGACTATAATAAGCGTGGACGGCGGCCCGAAGCCGTACCTCCGCAAAAATAAAAACGAAACAAGGAGAGCTGTTTGAAGCTTATCAACTCATCAATGGATAGTGTGTGCTGACCGGGAGGTCGGGCAAATCCACACACGCCAAACCTCCCGGAGAGTCAGCGTACTTTCTATGGAGGAGGTAAGGCATCACCGCGCAATGTCCGAGTGGCACACTTGCTTGCATCTTTTCCGTCATATTTCACAAAAATTCTTGACTGTAGC
>CAKRSS010000048.1 GCA_934401725.1 uncultured Eubacteriales bacterium
CCCGAGACCCCGCAAAACTTTCACAAAAAGGGAATGGCGGATGGGATGAGAGCGCGGGAACCGATAGTTCTCGGGGCTCTGTCCCGAACCCTGCTCGGGCGGCTTTTGAAAAAGCCCCCGAGACCCCGCAAAACTTTCACAAAAAGGGCGAGTCAGAGTCTGTGGGATACCAAATCCTCGTACTCCGGCGTCTTTCATAACTTTAACCCGCCCATTTTTCAAAGTTTTCGCCCGCCTTTGGGGAGGCGGCACGGGGCAAGGGCGAAGCTCTTGCCGTTGCGCACGTGTGGCGTTGGCCGCGCTCCGCAGAGCGCGGAACGCTCTTTCATTAGCCGCCGCAGGCGGTGTATCTCTTTGGTCACAACGCGCCAGACGTGCTTCACAAACGGTGCTTCCACCGTCCCGAAGGGGCACCGGACGCGAAGCAGGGCGGTGCTCGTCCATAACGTGATGTCGCATCGCACGCGCTTAAACGCCTAAAACCTCGCGCCCCGGCGTCCCACAGACTTTAACCCGTCCATTTTCCAAAGTTTTCGCCCGCCTTTTCCAAAAGGCGGCGCGGGTCCAGCGCCGTGCGGCGTTGGCCGCGCTCCGCAGAGCGCGGAATCTCCGCGTCGGCCGCCACAGATGGGGTACATTGTTCGCGGCAGCGCACCGGACGCGAAGCAGGGCGGTGCTCGTCCATAACGTGATGCCGCAACGTACGCACTTAAACGCCTAAAACCTTGCGCCCCGGCGTCTTTCATAACTTCAACCCGCCCATTTTTCAAAGTTTTCGCCCGCCTTTTTCAAAAGGCGGCGCGAGTCCAGCGCCGCGTAGCGTTGGCCGCCGCCCGCAGGCGGCGGAACACCCCTTGCGCTGGTCGCCGCCCATATACGGCGGAACGCTCCCCCGCGCTTCGCGGGACTATTCCTGTAAAAATTCCTTTCATATAAATTCACGGAGGATAATGCAAAATGTCAATTGTAGCAATGAAAAAGCTGACATTGCTGGCTTCCGGTGGAGACGTTGATGAGCTGATACGGCGGCTGATAAAGCTCCGGTGCGTGGACGTAGCGCGCGCGGAGGACGCCGAGGGACTGCGTTTCACCCCGTGCGAGGGTGAGGTCGCAGAGCTGGGAGCTCAGCTTGAGCAGGCAAAAGCGGCAATGTCCGCCCTGCGCAGGTACTCGCAGCAAAAGCACTCGCTGTTCCCGAAACGCCGTGAGCTGGACTACGACGCGTTCGTCTCCGACGGACGCTACGCGCGCGCGCTCGATGCGGTTCGCGAGACCGGCGAGACGCGCGACGAAATCGCTCAGCTCGCACTCCGGCGCAAATCGCTCGAGGAGAGGCTCGTCACACTCGAACCGTGGAGCAACCTCGACATACCGCTCGGCACCCGCGAAACCGAAACCACCCGCGTTACATTCGGCTCGGTGTCGGCTAAGCTGCCCGAGGAACGCTTCGCCGAGCTTCGGGAGGCCGGTGCCTGTGTCGAGACGGTCAACAGCGATAAGTCAGCGCGCTACATCGCAGTCTTTTTCCACAAATCTCAGGCGGACAACGTCGAAAAGCTGCTCGTCAAGTCCGGCTTCAATAAGGCCGCGCTCGACGGCTTCGACGGCTCGGCGCTCGAGGAGCACGGCAAAATCGAGCTCGAGCTCGTGAATATCGCAAAACGCGAGGTCGAACTCAACGATAAACTCCGCAAGCTTGCTCTCGCCCTAGACGACCTCGAGGCGCTCTGCGACGTCACCGAGACGCAAATGAACGCCGCGCGCACCAAGCTGCTGCTCGCGCAGACAAATTATTGCTCTGTCATGACCGCCTGGGTGCCCGCCGACCGTGTCGAACATGTCACACCCGTGCTCGACCGGTACATGTGCGCCTATGAGCTCGAGGACCCCACCGAGGACGACGACCCGCCTGTCCTGCTTAAGAACAACGAGTTCGCCAAGAGCTTCGAGTGGGTGGTCGGCATGTACTCCTACCCCAAGTACGGAACGTACGACCCCACCTTCATCATGTCTATCTTCTATTGCCTCATCTTCGGCATGATGTTCGCCGACTTCGGCTACGGAATTCTCATGATAATCGCCTGCTTCGGCGCTGTCAGGCTGCTGAAGCCCAAGGAGAGCATGAAGCGCTTTCTGCTCATGTTCGGCTGGTGTGGCTTCGGAAGTGCGCTTATGGGCGTGCTGTTCGGCGGCTACTTCGGCGATCTGCCGCTCCAGATTATGTCCAATCTGATAGGCGTCGATGCTCCGAAAACGCTTGCCATACTCGTAGACCCGCTCGTCGACCCCATGAGCTTTATGATTTACTCGCTCATCATGGGCGGCATTCACCTTGTCTCGGGCATGGCGCTCAAGCTGTATATCACATGGCACGACGGTCATCCGCTCGACGCTATACTCGATACCGTCCCCATCTGGCTGCTCTTCGGCGGGCTCGGACTGCTCGTCCTTGACCCCGCCGTCGGCAAGTGGGTGGCGCTCGCGGGCGTTGTCGCTATGGTGCTGACCCAGGGGCGCAAAAACAAAAACATCTTTATGAAGCTCGGCGGCGGCCTTTACAGCCTTTACGGGCTCATAAATTTCGCCTCCGACCTCATTTCCTACTCGCGCATAATGGCGCTGGGTCTCGCCTCCGCCGTCGTCGCGCAGGTCGTCAACATTCTGGCGACTATGATGGGCGGCAGCGTCGTCGGGTCGTTTTTCATGGTACTGGTGCTCATTGTCGGGCACGCGCTCAATATGGTCATCAATATCCTCGGTTCGTTCGTCCACACGAGCCGACTGCAATATATCGAGTTCTTCGGTAAGTTCTTTACTGAGGGCGGACGTATCTTCAAGCCGGCATCTCCGGCCGATAACTACACCATTGATAACAGTAATATATAAATATTAAAAGGAGAAAATAACAATGGGAAACTTTTTGGTAGGTGCGCTCACGGGCGCAAACGACATGGTCACGGCGGTCGTCGCTAACGAGGAAGTCAGATACAGATTCATGGACTTTATCAGAGAGCTTACCTCCGGACTTAACCTCGCGCTCGTCGGTATCGCTATCGCTATGATAGTCGCCGGTATGGGCTCTGCTAAGGCGGTCGGTAAGGCCGGTGAGGCCGTCGCGGGCCTTATGGCTGAGAATCCCTCGCTGTTCGGTAAGGCTGTTATTCTTCAGGCGCTCCCCGGCACACAGGGACTTTACGGCTTCATCACCGCGTTCGTTATGATTATCAAGCTGGGCTTCATCGGCGGCAGCGTCCCCGAGCTGACCTTCGCACAGGGCATGTACTTCATCTTCGCCTCTCTCCCCGTCGCTATAGTCGGGTACTTCTCGGCGCTCAAGCAGGGAAGAGTCGCGTCTGCCGGTATCACGCTTATGGCAAAGCAGCCTGAGGCGAGCGGCAAGTCCATCACCTCTGCGGGTCTGGTTGAGCTTTACGCCATCTTCTCGCTGGTCGTCTCGCTGTTTCTGGTGCTCTTCGCCCCCATCGGCTGATAAACTACTGACGGCATGACAGGACTTGATAAAATAACCTCAAAAATTCTCGCCGACGCCAATGAGGACGCCCGCCGCACTCTTGAGGCGGCCGAGGCGCAGTGCCGGCAGATTGCCGCCGAGCTCTCTGAGCGCGAGACGGCTATATGCTCCGCCCTTAACGACGAGGCCGAGAGAGAGGCCAATGACGTCATCTCCCGTGCCAAGTCCTCGGCGGCGCTTGAAAAGCGAAATATAACCATGGCGGCGCGCAGCCGCCTTGTCGACGCCGCGTTCGCGCGGGCGCGCGAGAAACTTCTCGGGCAGACCCGCGGCGACTACATCGCCTTTCTCGCGCGGCTGACCTGCTCGGCCTTCGCAGAGCAGGTAGAGACCGAGCGCGTCAACCGCGAGCTCTACGGCGACGACGATATGCCCGAAATCGAATGCTACGAGCTCATTCTGAACGCCTCCGACCGCGCAAAGCTGGGTCGGGACGTGCTGGGAGCCGTCCGCAATCAGCTTGCGGGACGCGTGCCGCATGAGCTTGTCGAGCGGCTGAAGCTCGCGGATGAGGAAGCAAACATCGAGGGCGGAATAATTCTGCGCTACGGCGACGTTGAGATAAACTGCTCGGTCGGGATGCTGCTCGCAGGCCTGCGCGACGAGCTGGAGGCCGCGGTATGCGGCGCGCTGTTCGCCTGATGCAGGGAAGGGAAAAGGTGCATTTGAATGAGATATGACGATACCGCATATATGTTCAGCTCGGCACGCATACGCTCCATGGAGACGCATATGCTCAGCGCCGAGGCGTGTGAGCGGTTTGTCGGCGCGCGGTCGTCGGAGGAGATAATAGCGTCCCTCGGCGAGTTCGGGTGCCGGACTGTCAGCACCACGGGCGCGGACGGCGAGAGAGTCGACCGCGAGGCGTCGCTTATGACCATGCTCGTGGACGCCTTCCGCGAGGTCAAGGAAATGCTCCCGACTCCCGACGCGGTGGTGTTTCTACAGTACAAATACGATTGCAACAACATAAAGTCGCTGCTCAAATGCCGCGTTCGCGGAGTGGAGCCGACGGGTATGCTGTCGGACGCTGGAAGCGTGCCGCTTGAGGCGCTGCGCGAGGCCGTCGGGAGCGGTGACTTTTCGGTGCTGCCCCGCAATATGGCCGCGGCGGCGGGCGAGGCGTACAAAAACTGCCTGCGCACCGCCGACACGCAGAGCATAGACCTCACGCTCGACCGCGCCTGCTTCGCCGACATGGCCGGGACGGCAGAGGCGAGCGGAGTTCCCTTCGCGCGCCGGTACGTCGCCACGCTGACGGACCTCACCAACCTCGCTATGACGTTGCGCGTCATACGCATGGGCGGGAGCGCCGGGCGTAGTGAGAGCGGCTCGCGGCTGCTCGAGGCGGCACTGCTGCCCGGCGGAAATGTCGCGCCGGATGCATGGCTTAGCCTGCTTGGCGAGGGCGAGGAGGCGCTGTGGCGCTTTGTCCGCAAGGGCGAGTATGCCCCCGTGGCAGAGACCTGCGGCATCGGAACGCCGCTCTCGGCCGTCGAGCGCGCGACAGACGCGCGCCTGATGGCGCTCGTCCGCGAGGCGCGCTGGCTGCCCTTCGGAGCGGAGCTGGCCGTCGCCTACCTTGTGGGGCTCGAGGTCGGCATCAAAAACCTCCGCATAATCATGGCGGGTAAGGACGCGCACAACGACGCGGCCGCTATCCGGGAGAGGCTGAGGGAAATGTATGTATAAAATCGGAATTATCGGCGAGCGCGACAGCGTGCTCGGCTTCATGTCGCTGGGCTTTGCCGTCCACGAGGCGGCGGACCCGGCCGAGGCCGGACGCATACTGCACAGGCTCGTCAAGAGCGGGGAGTACGCGGTGATTTTCCTTGTGGAGAACTACGCCGCCGAGCTCGAGGAGGAGTGCGAGCGCTACCGCGACGCGCCCCTGCCCGCAATTATATCCATACCCGGCGTGTCCGGGAACACGGGCTACGGCATGGCCGCAATACGCAGCGCGGTTGAGCGCGCTGTGGGTGCCGACATCATATTCAAAAATTAAACCGGAAAGGCGTAGCTTAAATTATGGTTGAAGGAAAAATACTGAAGGTTTCGGGACCTCTGGTCGTGGCCGAGGGTATGCGCGAGGCGAATATGTTCGACGTGGTGCGTGTCGGTGAGAACCGCCTTATCGGCGAGATTATCGAGATGCACGGCGACCGCGCGTCCATTCAGGTCTACGAGGAGACGGCAGGCATCGGACGCGGCGACCGCGTCGTGTCGACGGGCGCGCCGCTTTCCGTTGAGCTGGGGCCGGGCCTTGTCAAGAATATTTACGACGGTATCCAGCGCCCGCTGGAGACCATGCGCGAGAAAATCGGTGCGAACCTGGTGCGCGGCGTCGACGAGCCCGCGCTCGACCGCGAGCGCAAGTGGCACTTTGTGCCCGTCGCCAAGTTCGGCGACACCGTGTCGGGCGGCGACGTGCTGGGATATGTAGAAGAGACCGAGGTCATAAAGCATAAGATTATGGTCGCGCCCAAAAAGAGCGGCGTCATCGAGGAGCTGCGCGAGGGCGACTTCACCGTCACCGACCGCATCGGCCGCCTGCGTCTTGCCGACGGCTCGCTTGAGGATCTCACGCTTATGCAGAAGTGGCCGGTGCGTGTCGCAAGGCCTTATATCGAGAAGCTGCCCCCCGTCGAGCCTATGGTGACGGGTCAGCGCAACGTCGACTCGCTCTTCCCCATCGCCCGCGGCGGTACGGCCTGCATCCCCGGCCCCTTCGGCTCGGGCAAGACGGTCGTCCAGCACCAGCTGGCCAAGTGGAGCGACGTTGACCTGGTCGTCTACATCGGCTGTGGCGAGCGCGGAAACGAGATGACCGACGTTCTGCGCGAGTTCCCCGAGATTATCGACCCCAAGACGGGCAAGTCGCTCATGGAGCGCACCGTCCTTATCGCAAACACTTCGGATATGCCTGTGGCGGCCCGTGAGGCGTCCGTCTACACCGGCATTACTATAGCCGAATATTTCAGAGACATGGGATATGCGGTCGCCGTTATAGCCGACTCCACCTCGCGCTGGGCCGAGGCTCTGCGTGAGATGTCGGGACGTCTCGAGGAGATGCCCGGTGAGGAGGGCTACCCGGCCTACCTTACCACCCGTCTCGCTCAGTTCTATGAGCGCGCCGGAAAGGTCGTCTGCCTCGGCGCTGACCGCAGAGAGGGCGCGCTGTCCGCTATCGGAGCCGTGTCGCCCGCAGGCGGTGATATTTCCGAGCCTGTCACACAGGCGACGCTGCGTATAGTCAAGGTGTTCTGGGGGCTGGATTCCCAGCTGGCCTATCGCCGTCACTTCCCCGCCATCAACTGGCTCAATTCCTATTCGCTTTACCGCGACCGCCTCTCGGGCTGGTTCGCAGACAACGTCGCCGCCGACTGGAACGCCAACATCGCGCGCTGCATGAAGACACTTCAGGAGGAGAGCAGCCTCGACGAGATAGTCAAGCTGGTCGGTATCGACGCGCTGTCTGCCGACGACCGACTGACGCTCGAGGTCGCACGCTCCATCCGCGAGGACTTTTTGCAGCAGGACGCCATGGGCGAGTTCGACAGCTACTGCCCGCTTGAGAAGCAGCATGATTTGCTGTCGCTCATCTTCTGCTTTGAGGACAAGGCGAGAGCCGCCGTCGCCGCGGGAGCCGACATCCAGAAGGTGTCCGACCTGCCCGTGCGCGAGAAAATCGGCCGCGCCAAGGAGCTCGCGACCGAGACCTACCGCGCCGAGCTCGACAAGATCCGCCACCAGATAGACACCGAGCTTGAAAAGCTGGTGTCCGAGAGCGCCGAGTGAGAGTGAGGAGAAGCAAAATGATAAGAGAATATAAAACAATCGAAGAGGTTGCGGGTCCTCTTATGCTCATTCGTCAGGTCGAGGGCGTAAAGTACGACGAGCTCGGCGAGATCGAGCTTCCGGGCGGCGAGATTCGCCGCTGCCGCGTGCTCGAGGTCAACGGGCGCAACGTGCTGGTTCAGCTGTTCGACTCGGCGGCGGGCATCAACCTCGCAAACAGCAAGGTCCGCTTCACGGGACACGGCGTTCAGCTGGCAGTGTCCGAGGGCATGATGGGACGCGTTTTCAACGGTATGGGCGAGCCCATAGACGGCGGCGCGCGCATGATTCCCGACAAATATATGGACATCAACGGCACGCCGATAAACCCCGCGGCGCGCTACTATCCGTCCGAGTTCATTCAGACGGGCATTTCCACCATCGACGGCCTTAACACGCTGGTTCGCGGTCAGAAGCTGCCCATTTTCTCGGGCTCCGGACTTCCGCACGCCAACCTCGCCGCGCAGATTGCGCGTCAGGCAAAGGTTCGCGGCGGCGAGGAGACCAAGTTCGCGGTCGTTTTCGCGGCTATCGGTATCACGTTTGAGGAGGCCGACTTCTTTATCTCGGACTTCAAGCGCACCGGCGCTATCGACCGCACGGTCATGTTCGTCAACCTTGCGTCCGACCCCGCTATCGAGCGTATCACCACGCCCCGTATGGCGCTGACGGCCGCTGAGTATCTGGCGTTCGACTGCAATATGCACGTGCTTGTCATAATGACCGACATCACAAACTACGCCGAGGCGCTGCGCGAGGTGTCCGCCGCGCGCAAGGAGATTCCCGGCCGCCGCGGCTACCCCGGCTACCTCTACACCGACCTTGCGACCATGTACGAGCGCGCGGGTCGTAAAATGGGCTCGGACGGCTCGATTACCATGATCCCCATCCTGACCATGCCCGAGGACGACAAGACCCACCCCATCCCCGACCTTACCGGCTACATCACCGAGGGGCAGATCATTCTGTCGCGCGAGATGTACCGCAAGGGCTATATGCCGCCTGTCGACGTGCTGCCCTCACTGTCCCGACTCAAGGACAAGGGTATCGGCGCGGGCAAGACGCGCGAGGATCATGCCAACACCATGAACCAGCTGTTCTCGTCCTACGCGCGCGGCAAGGAGGCAAAGGAGCTTATGGTGGTGCTCGGCGAGGCCGCGCTGACGCCGGTCGACCGGCTGTACGCCAAGTTCGCCGACGAGTTTGAGGCGCGCTATATCAACCAGGGCTTCTACGAAAACCGCACCATCGAGCAGACGCTCGATCTCGGCTGGGAGCTGCTGCGCATCCTGCCCAAGAGCGAGATGAAGCGTATCAAGCCGGCGCTGCTTGAGAAATATTGGGACAAAAAGGACTGAACTTTAGGAAAGGAGGCCTGTCATGGCACAGCTCAGAGTAAATCCGACCCGGATGGAGCTCAAAAAAATACAGGCCCGGTACGATACGGCCCGTCGCGGACACAAGCTGCTCAAGGATAAGCGCGACGAGTTGATGAAAAAGTTCCTTGACGTGGTGCGCGAGGATAAGCTGCTTCGCGAGCGCGTCGAGGCAGGACTTGAGGGCGTTTACGGCAGCTTTGCGGCGGCAAGTGCCGCGAGCAGTCCGCAGACGCTGGTTGAGGCGCTCATCTGCCCCGGCCGCGAGGGACACATCGAGGTCGGCTACAGGAACGTCATGAGCGTCACGGTGCCGGAGTTCTCCACGCGCTTCACGGGCGAGGGAGCCGACTCCTGCAATTACGGGCTGGCCTTTACATCGGGGGAGCTGGACGCGTCGCTGCGTTCGCTTTCCGGGCTGCTTGAGGACCTTGTGCGCATGGCGGAGCTTGAGAAAACGGCACAGCTGCTGGCGCAGGAAATAGAAAAAACGCGTCGACGCGTCAACGCGCTTGAGTACATTATGATGCCGCAGTATCTTGAGACCATGAAGTCCATACGCATGAAGTTAGACGAGAACGAGCGCGGCAACACGACGCGTCTGATGAAGGTCAAGGACATGATGCTCGAGGCCAAGATCAAGTCGCAGCGCGCGGCCGACGAGCTCGACGAAACAGACTCGTCAGACGAGTCTGCCGAGTCTGCCGAGTCTGACAACAACGGAGGAAGCAGCGAATAAAAATGAAAAGGACAGTTATAGCGTTGCTGCTGTTGCTGCTGATACTCACCGCGAGCAGCTGCGGCCACATAGCGGACACCAATGGAGTGCACGACATTTCGCTCGCCGACATAACGGAGGACGAGATAGTGCACGGGATGTCGTCGGTGAGTTCGGGGCGTCTTCAGACGTCGCTGAACGGACGGACGAGCATCACGATAAAAAAATTTTCCGGCGTACAGACGCTCGAGACGTTTGACGGCAAGAGCGGCCGGACGCTGAGATGTGATATTGAGCTTCGCTCGGGGAATCTGCGCGTTGTTGTCGTGCACGACGAGGGCATCGTGGCGGAGTTCGCCGTCGGCGGCGGGGAGTGCGGATACGTTTTCCCCGACAACGGGACGTACCGGCTGAAGATCGCCGGTGAGACGGCGGAGTTTGATATTAAGTTTTCGGTGCAATGAGTTAAGATTGTTTTTGCGGTTTCCGCAGGGGTGGCCTGCGGGAATCGCTTTTTTATTAAGAAGAGTTCTTTGGCCTTGGCGGGCGCGCCGGGGTGAGGCGTATTGCATATGCCTGTATGCGGAAAAGTTAGTTTTAGCCTTGGCAGGCTGCCGCCGTGGCGAATTCCGACGATATCGAAGTGTACTTTTCTGTTATGCAACAGAAAAGTACTAAAAGAGTGCACCAAAGGGGACGAACCTACGGTTCGCCCCCTCTGGACTCCCCCACTCCCTTGATGGATTGGCGGTGGCGGGCGTCACCCTCATTGGCGCACGCATCCGGCGCGGCTCGGTCAGAATCGCTCTACCGCGCCTTTGTTATAGTACGGCTTTGTCCCCGCTCGGACTCGCCGGAGGGGTTCTGAAGGCGTTTTTTCTAAACTTATGGGGACGTCTTTTGGGGTCGACCAGTGCGTGCGTGCGGATGGCAGCTGATAGTGATGAGGTTTTGGCAAAACAAGCTTGAAAAAGTTAGTTTCAGGTAGGGAAACGGCTAAAATTTAACGCTCGCCGAGCCCCGAAAGCTCAATTTTCCCGCCCGCCATCAACAAACTACTTTGCCAGCGTAAAAACGGTTTAGTGAGTCCCCAAAAATACGTACAACCGGGGACAAAGCCGTACTTTAACAAAGGCGCGGTAGAGCGATTCTGACCGAGCCGCGCCGGATGCGAGCCTCATGGAGGCGGATTCCGTCCACCCTAAGCCATCCCACGGGAGTGGGGGAGTCCAGAGGGGGCGAACCGTAGGTTAGCCCCCTTTGGGGCGATTCTTTTGGTTCTTTTCTGCTCGCGGCAGAAAAGAACACTTCTTCTCGTCGGAGAATAATCCGGCGGCGGCTCGCCAAGGCTAAAGAACTTATTTTAAAAAACGCTTTTCGCCGACGTTCGGCGAGTACACTTCTCCACCGTCGGAGACCGTCCACGGCGACAGCCTGCCAAGGCCAAAGAACTCTTTTTTCAAAAAACACTTCCCGCCGAACGCCCGGCGAGTACACTTCTCCACCGTCGGAAGCCTCCACGGCGTGCGCACGCCAAGGCTAAAGAACTCTTTTTCAAAAACGCTTTCCGCTGACGTTCGGCGAGAGCCGCAAAAAACATTTTAATCAGCATACGGGCATATGCTCAAATACGCCCTCCTCCCCCCAAATACCGCTCGTAGTAGAACAAATACTGCTGCGCCACGCCTGCGTAGGGACCCAGCGACTCGGCGGTGAAGCCCTCGCCGAAATAGCGCGCGATTACACGCTTGATCCATACGTCAACGGGAAACGCGTCGAGCCGCCCGAAGCCGAATAACAGCGAGCAGGCCGCAACCTTCGGCCCGACGCCCTTGATGCCCTCGAGTACGCGCGCCGCGTCGGCGGTCGGGAGCGCCGCGACGTCAATGCCGCCGCCCGACCAGACCCGCGCCGCGTCGTGTATGTACTTTGCCCGGAAGCCGGTTCGGAGCGCGAAAAGTCCGTCAACGCCCGCCTCACAGAGCGACTCAGGCGTCGGAAAGCTGTATAGCGCGCCGCTCATGCCGTTCGCGCCGTTTGCGCCGCCGCTCGCGCTGCCCGCGCCGCCTGCCCCGGCCGCCGCGCCGCCGTGCGACTCCATGCCGGGGGCGGATATACGCTCGCCGTAGCGCTCGCTCATGGCCGAGATTATCTTTTTGATGCGCGGGATGTTGTTGTTCTGCGAAATTATGAAGGAGCACACCGTCTCCCACTCGGGCTGGCGCAGTATGCGTATGCCGCTGCCGACGTGAACCGCCTCGCGCAGCGCCGGATTGTCCGAGCGCGAAAGTATGTCGGCGTCGATGGCGGCGTAGTCGACGTCAAGACCGAGATAACGCCGCCAGAGCCCGTAAAAATCGCGCTCGGTCGAGTTGTAGATGTAAAGCGTGTCGCAGTCCTGCGCGAAGGAGACCAGCCGCCCGTGTGCCACACCTGCGTACTCCGCCGCGTGCTGACTGCCCGCCACCGGCTCAAACCGGAAGCACTGCCCGCAGTCGAACGTCTTTGAAACGTCAAATCTCTCCACTCCGTCCAGGCGCACAACGGGAATTTTGCCGAGCATTGAGGCGGAGAGACGATATGTGTCGGTTTTTACCATAAAAAAGCCCTCGCATATTGAAAATTGTACTTGCTTTGTTGGAAGAATTTTGTTATAATAATAATGCTTCGGTCTGTGGATATTATAACGCATTTCCGACCGTATTTCAAGAGCCGCGGAGGATTCAAAAAATGGAACAGATATATACAATACCCGTCAACGAGGCGTTCGAGGCCGCGGCGGCCGACCATTCGCTCGGCTGCCCGATATGCGCGCTGTACAACCGCCTCGAGGAAAACGAGCTCGATCTGATACTCGGCGCTTCCATGATGGAACCCGACGTCAGAATCCAGACCAACAAGGAGGGCTTCTGCCGCACGCATTACGACATGATGATGGGGCGCAAAAACCGCCTCGGCATGGCGCTTACGCTCGAGAGTCACCTCGACGAGCTGCGCGGGCAGATAAAGCTCGGCACTCTGATGCCGACCGACCCGGCCGGACGAGCCGTCGGGCGCATCGGGAGCCTTGAGGACAGCTGCTACGTCTGCCGCCGTATTGACTACCACTTCCAGCGCATGACGGACACCGTCGTGCTGCTGTGGGACAGCGACGAGAGCTTCCCCGAAAAGCTGCGCGGGCAGCCCTATTTCTGTCTGCCGCACTACCGGCTGCTGCTGACGCACGCCCGGGCGCGCCTGCAAAAGAAAAAGTACGCCGCCTTCGCGCGCGAGTGCGCGGGCGTGGTCGAGCCCTACTTTGACGAGCTGCGCGGCGACGTCAGCTGGTTCTGCAAAAAATTCGACTACCGCTACGCCGACGAGCCGTGGAACAACTCCCGCGACGCCGTCGAGCGTGCCATAAAGTTCCTGCGCGCGGACCTGCATACTCCGCCCGCAGGCAGAAAGGATAAACAGTAATGCTTGATCTTCTTGAGCTGCACAAATATTTCATCTGCAAGCATCTGCGCCCCGGCGACAACGCCGTCGATTTCACCATGGGCAACGGACACGACACCGAATTTCTCTGCCGTACCGTCGGCGAGAGCGGCCACGTCTGGGCGTTTGACATACAGAAGCAGGCGGTAGAGTCGACGGCGGCCAACCTCGCCGCGTCGGGCTGCCCGCAGGTCTATACGCTGATAAACGACTCGCATCACAACGTCAAAAAATACGTCGACGTCCCCATCAGGGCGGGCATGTTCAACCTCGGCTACCTGCCGGGCGGCGACAAACGCATAACCACGCTGCGCACGACCACCATGCCCGCCGTCGAGGCTGCGCTCGATCTGCTCGCGCCTGACGGAATACTCTGTATCGCCGTCTATCCGGGGCACGCCGAGGGCGAGGCCGAGGGCAAAATGCTCGCCGAGTACCTTTCGACGCTCCCGCGCTGGCAGCTGTGCGCCACCCAGATTCGCATTCTCAACTCGCCGACCTCACCGTATTTTATCATCGTCGAAAGAAAGGCAGACGCATGAAGCTCGCAGACAGCGTCAGACGCTTCTGGAGACGCCTCGGCAAGCGTCAGAGGGTTGGTATTGCCGTGGTGGCCGTAATGCTGCTTACGGCGATTGTGGCGGCGGTGGCGATAGCGGCCGCGCGCCCGCGCGTCAACACGAGCGCCTTCAGAGTTTATTTTGACGAGCGCAAAACGGTTGCATATAATAATACCGTGCGGGGCGGCGTCGTTTACATCAACGCCTTCGACCTCGCCGAATACTGCGACCTCACGGTCGGCGGCGACACCTCGCGCCTGCGGCTTTACGCCTCGGAGGGCGAGTACGCAGACTTTGTCCCCGGCTCGGCGACGGCGTCGCTCGGCGGGGTTGAGGTGCTTATGCCGGGTCCGGCCTACTACGACCACGACGCGCTGTGGATTCCCTGCGAATTTGTCAACAGCAACTTCAATTTTGTCAGCATAGTGATTGACACGGAATACAACAAGCTGTCCGTGTGGCGCGACGAGGCCGAGGGGAGCACGACCACCTCACCGGTCTACCGCACGGTGACGTTTCTGCGCTCGGGCACGACGCCGGGCGTCGACACCACGCCCGGACAGGGGGAGGACATTGACGTTATGATAAGCTCATACACCTTCAAGACCGACATTTCGGCCTACAAGAAATATCTCGACCCGCGCGACCCGTCCATGCTCGTGCTTGCGAACAAGGTGCACAAGCTGGGCGCCGACTACGTGCCGGGTACGCTTGTGACGCTCGACACGTCGCTGACGATATACGGCGGGGTCAAGCAGCTGGAGCAGACCGCCGCGGGCGCGCTGACCGCCCTGATGCAGGAGATGCGCGCGGCCGGGTACGGCGACATATACGTCACGAGCGCCTACCGCGACTACGCCTACCAACAGGCGCTGTTTTCGACCTACATCAACCGCGAGATGTCCGCCGACCCGTCGTTGGACTACGAGGCGGCGCGCCGTCGCGTGCTTGAATACTCCGCCGAGCCGGGCACAAGCGAGCACCAGACGGGGCTATGTGTTGATTTCATCGCCGTCGGCATGACCGAACTCGACGAGACGTTCGCCGCGCAGCCCGTCTACTCGTGGCTGTGCGACAACGCTTACAAGTTTGGATTTATTCTGCGCTACCCCGCCGACAAGGTTTCGGTGACGGGCTACAGCTACGAGCCGTGGCACTACCGTTTTGTCGGCCAGAAGGCCGCCGCCGAAATGAGACTGTCGGGGGAGTGTTTGGAGGAGTATTTGGGGTGAGTGTGGGCTAATTGCATATGCACCTGCGCTTTTAAGAAAAGTTCTTTGGCCTTGGCAGGCGCACGCCGTGGAGGCCACCGACGGTGGAGAAGTGTACTCGCCGAACGTCGGCGGGACGTTAAGAAGTGTACTTTTCTGTTGTGCAACAGAAAAGTACCAAAAGAATGCACCAAAGGGGCCGAACCTACGGTTCGCCCCCTCTGGACTCCCCCTCTCCCTTGATGGATTGGCGGTGGCGGGTGACACCATCATTGGCGCACGCATCCGGCATCACGCCTTTTGGTGACGCACGCCCTGTCCCCGCTCGGACTCGCCGGGAAGGCTACTTTAGGCGTTTTCTCTAAACTTAGCGGGACGTCTTTTGGGGTCAACCAGTGCGTGCATGCGGATGGCAGCTTACAGGGGTGAAGATGGGCACGAAATGCTTGAAAAAGTTAGTTTTGGGCAGAAAAGCGGTTAAAATTGAACGTTCGTCGAGCCCCGAAAGCTCAATTTTCCCGCCCGCCATCAACAAACTACTTTGCCAGCAGAAAATCGATTTAGGCTGAACCCCCGGAACACGTACAACCGGGGACAAAGCCGTACTAAAACAAAGGCGCGGTAGAGCGATTCTGACCGAGCCGCGCCGGATGCGTGCGCCAATGAGGGTGAGAACGCTCCCTTAA
>CAKRSS010000049.1 GCA_934401725.1 uncultured Eubacteriales bacterium
GGGGGCGAACCGTAGGTTAGTCCCCTTTGGTGCACTCTTTTGGTACTTTTCTGTTGCATAACAGAAAAGTACACTTCGATATCGTCGGAATTCGCCACGGCGGCAGCCTGCCAAGGCTAAAGAACTCTTTTTCAAAACCGCTTTCCGCCGACGTTCGGCGAGTACACTTCTCCACCGTCGGTGGCCTCCACGGCGTGCGCCCGCCAAGGCTAAAGAACTTTTCTTAAAAAACGCTTCCCGCCGAGCACCCCGGCGCACTGCCGTGTTTGAAGGCACACCTTCAGCGCATAGGCATATGCAATACGTCTCACCCCGGCGTGCGCCCGCCAAGGTCAAAGAACTTTTCTTAAACGCATACGTGCAACATCAACGAAGTGCTGCCGCACTTCATTGATTGTAATAGCCCACACCCCATTATATTCCCTCCCTCCCCACCCGGTGCATATTCGGCGCAAGCGCGGAAATAATATGAACGTACAACATAACAAGGAAGGTATAAAGCCATGAACAAACCCCAGATAGTAAAATGCTCCGCACGCGAAATTCTCGACTCGCGCGGCAATCCCACAGTCGAGGCCACCGTCTTTCTCAGCGACGGCACGGTCGGCGTTGCAGGAGTGCCGTCGGGCGCGTCAACGGGAATCTTCGAGGCGCACGAGCTGCGCGATAACGATACCGAACGCTACAGCGGACGCGGCGTGCTTGAGGCAGTCAAGGGCGTCATAAAGCGCATTTCCCCCGCCGTCGCAGGCGCTTACGCCTCCGAGCAGGCCGAAATCGACAAGATTCTCTGCGAGCTCGACGGCACGCCGAACAAGTCCCGCCTCGGCGCAAACGCGACGCTCGCCGTCTCGCTCGCCTGCGCACGCGCCGCCGCCAACTGGTACGGCCTCCCCCTCTACCGCTACCTCGGCGGAATGGGCGCATGCCGCATGCCCGTCCCCATGATGAACATCCTCAACGGTGGCGCGCACGCCTCCAACAACATCGAAATTCAGGAATTCATGATAGTCCCTCTCGGCGCTGAGAGCTTCTGCGAGGCGCTGCGCATGGGCAGCGAAATATTCCACGCGCTCGGCCGCATACTCCGCCGCGACGGCTACGCCTCGACCGTCGGCGACGAGGGTGGCTACGCCCCCGACCTTTCCGACGACGAGCAGGCCATAGCACTCATCTGCCGCGCCATCGAGGAGGCGGGCTACGATACCGACCGCGTCAAAATCGCGCTCGATGCCGCCTCGGGAGAGTGGTATTCCGAGGCCGACGGCTCCTACGTCATGCACAAGCACGGCGAGCGTTACAGCCGCGACGACCTCATGCTCTACTGGGAAAGCCTCTGCTCAAAGTACCCCATAATCTCGCTCGAGGACGGCCTCGACCAGCGCGATTTCGACGGCTGGAGCCGCCTGACCGAGCGCCTCGGCGACCGCATGATGCTGGTCGGCGACGACCTGTTCGTCACCAACACGCGGCGGCTGGCGCGCGGCATTGCCGAGGGCGCGGCCAACGCCATTCTCATCAAGCCCAACCAGATAGGCACGCTCAGCGAAACGCTGCGCGTCATTCAGCTGGCGCGCGAGTCGGGCTACCGCTTCATTCTCTCGCATCGCTCGGGCGAGACCGAGGACACAACGCTCGCCGACATCGCGGTGGCCGTCAACTCCCCCTTCATCAAGACAGGCGCGCCCTGCCGCGGCGAGCGCGTCGCCAAATACAATCGCCTGCTGCGCATCGAGTCGTCGCTCAACTCGAGCGCCATCTACGGCTGGCGCGCCGAGCGCGCCGCGCACACGGAGGCGGAAACTGTGAGAGTGTAAAGTCCGACCCACGCAAAACCAAATCCTCCCGTCAGTCCCCTCTGACTGTCGGGAGGATTTATTTTGGTCGTCAAACTTTTCGCGGTCACGCCCCGGATTTCCTTTTCGATAACATGTTTTCTGACAAAATCCGACCCCGCCGCATATTATTGTATTGAGCTTTGCGCTCAATAATCTGATAATCCGGGGGGCGGCGACAAAAAAGCCCTCCCCGGCGGCCGGCGCGTCGCGGCGCGCGGCCGGAAAGGTAGGGTAATTTATATGAGATTCAATTCGAACGACAGCCGCACTCCGTCCGAGCGCATTGACGGCGAGCTGCTGCGTCGTTTAATAGAACAGAACAACGCCATGCCCGGCACAACGCGCGGGCCGCGGCGCAACGGACGCGGCGTGAGTGAGGACGGCCCGTCGATGCCGTGGCCGCCTGTTGGAGGTCGCGGTGGCGTCGTTGACGGCACGATGCGCCGCGGTGAGTCCGGAATGCTCTCCCGCAACGAGTCCGGCAACGGCGGTAACGGTTCCGGCGGCTGTGGCTGTGGAAACTGTGGCTGCGGAGGCACAGGAAACGGCGACTGCGGCTGTGGCGGCAACGGTACGAACGGTAACGGCATACGTGGCAACGGCACCACCGACAGAAACGGCATGAGTGGCAACGGCGGCGACACCGTCAGCTGGGGGCTTTACGGCTACCCGCTCGCCATGGTCTACGCGCCGGTGCAGTGCTTCGGCGAGCTGTACGAGCCCGACAAGGGACTCTCGCAGGGCACGATATTCCGTCAGCTCGACCTTCCGTTCACAGGGAAAGGAGGCTGTCGTCAATGATAAATCCCAAGAACAACTGCTCCTGCGGCGGACGCGGCTGCCGTGAGCTTGCACAGCGGGTCAAGGAGCTTGATTTCGCCATCAACGAGGTAACGCTTTACCTCGACGTCTACCCCGACAGCGCCCCGGCGCTGGAATATTACAACTGCATGCTGGCGCGGCGCGCGGCGGCGGTTGAGGAATACGAATCGTCCTGCGGCCCGCTGACCATGTACGGCAACCGCGGCGACAACTGGCAATGGGTGCGCGGCCCCTGGCCGTGGCAGTCCGGCGGAGAGGATAGGTGAGCCCAATGTGGATATATGAGAAAAAGCTGCAATACCCGGTCAAAATCAAGACCCCCAACGCCAAGCTGGCGCAGGTAATAATCAGCCAGCTCGGCGGTCCCGACGGCGAGCTGGCCGCCTCCATGCGCTATCTAAACCAACGCTACAGCATGCCGTACGACGAGGTCATCGGCATACTGACCGATGTCGGAAGCGAGGAGCTGGCGCATCTCGAGATGGTCGCGGCGATAATCCACCAGCTGACGCGCGACCTCAGCGAGGACGACATCAAGGGCACGCCCTTCGCCAACTACTTCGTCGACCACACCCTCGGAGCCTACCCGCAGGCCGCCTCCGGTGCCCCATTCGACGCCAAATGCTTCGCCGTCAAGGGTGACATCCTCGCCGATCTGCATGACGATTTGGCAGCAGAACAAAAAGCCCGCTCAACCTACGACAACATTCTGCGGCTTTGCGACGACCCTGACGTGCGCGATCCTATAAAGTTCCTGCGCGAGCGCGAGATTGTACACTATCAGCGCTTCTGCGACGCGCTGCGCGTGACGCAGGACCGGCTCGACTCCAAAAACTTTTACGCCTGCAACCCGAGCTTTGACCGCGGCTGCGGTAAGCGCGGCTGAGAGAGGCAAACAGGGTAACGTCACCCCGAAAAGGACAGGACAAAAGCACCGCCGCGCAATTGCGACACCGGAATTGCGCGGCGGAACTAAAAAACCCCGGCTCCTCACGGAGCCGGGGAAAACTTTTTATTCGGATTACCACAGAGTGGGAACGCCGTTGACGTCGTGCCAGCAGCCTGCCTTTGCGGTGTCGCTGTAGAAGTACAGCGTAGCCGTGATGGTCAGCGTGAGGTTATTGGAGGCGTGAACGTTGATGCGGCACCAGTTATCCTGGTAGCTTGCGCCCTTGTAGTAAACTCTCTTGAGCGAGGTGCAGAACACGAATGCGTTCTCGCCGATGGTGTCGACCTTGGAGCCGATCACGACCTCGGTCATAGCGGTGCAGTTGTTGAAAGCGTATGCGTTGATGTCGTAAACGGTGTCGGGAATGGTCACGGACTTGAGCGATGTGCAACCGTCAAATGCATGAGAGCTGATGGCATCGAGGCCGGCACCGATCTTGACAGCAACTATGCTGGTGCAGTTTGCGAATACATAATCGCCAAGCTTGACAACGGAGTTGGGCAGGTCAGCCATAAGGAGGTTGGTACAACCGTCGAATGCGTGAGCACCGATGGTAGCGAGGCCTGCGTTCATGGTGACATAGTTCAGCGTCTTAGCGCCGTAGAAGGCGTAGTCGCTGATAGCGGTAACAGTGGTGGGAACGTCGAATGCAGTCACAACCTTACCTGCGGGGTAAGCGACCAGCGTGGTGGGAAGACCGCTGGCATTGAGCTTATAGAGAACGCCGTCAGCAACGTAGAACACCTTGCTGGAGGCGTCGGCCAGCTTGAACTGAGTCAGGTTGACGCAGCCTGCGAAAGCGGAAGGACGAACGTCCGTAATGGAAGCGGGGACAGTGTACTCGCTGAGAGCCTTGCCGGCCGGGAATGCAACGATGGTCTTGGTGTCCTTGGTGTAGAGCACATCGCTGACAGCGGTGAAGTACTTGTTCTCGGTCTCAACAGTGATGGAGTTGAGCGAGGTGCAACCTGCGAATGCGCCGTCGCCGATGGAGATAACGCTTGCGGGCAGGTAAACGGACTTAATCGTGGTATTGCCTGCAAAAGCGCCTGCCGCGATAGCGGTGACGTTCTTGCCGTCGGCATTGGTGGAGTAGATGATGATGTCGGTGTCAGTGCACAGACCGATTCCGGTAACGGTCAGAGTGCCGTCGGCGTTCTGAGAATAGGACAGACCGACAGAACCGGTTGCGTTGGTGTAGCTGTCAGAGTAGTTGTTGCCGCAGACCGAGCAGGTGTGAACTGTGTAGCCCTGGGTGGTCTTGGTGGGCTTGATTACGCTGTCAACATACTTGTGACCTGCCGCCGCGAGCTTCTGGGTCTCGGTAGCGCCGCAAACGGTGCAGGTATGTGTCTGCACGCCCTCGGCGGTGCAGGTGGGAGCGGTGGTGGTCACCCACTCGCCGTAGGTATGCGCAATCATCTCGGTGGGATTGTCGGTGTACTGATCGCCGCAATCACACAGGTGCAGCGTGTAGCCAGCCTTTGTGCAGGTGGGAGCGACGACGGTTTCCTTATAATTATGTACGTGCTCTGTGGTGGTCTCCTGCGGAGTCGTGGTGGGAGCTTCCGTGGTTTGGCTGTCGGACGTGCCTATGATGGACGGGTTATCGTCGTTCTTACAGGACGCCAGCGTGAGCATCATGACGAGTGCCAGAATCGGCAGAGCCAGACGCAAAATCTTGTTTTTCATATGTTTCTCCTTCAAAATTGTACAAGAGTGTCATGTGGTTGTCACCGACATCCGGACCTTGTCGGTATGCCATAGTATAGCATACATGACCGCCGTTTGCAAGGGAGTTCAGAAAAATATCACGCTTATTTCGTAGAAAATTAACAATTTGGGCAGTCTGTATATAAGCAAAACGCTGAAAACGCAAGTTTTTTACCTGTATATTACATTTTGAGTCGCCGGTGATTGATTTTTGCGTCACAATGTGATACAATACTATGTACAAGTAAAAAGAGGAGGTTTTATTGTGATATACACCACCGGAAGCTATGCCTCGTCCGACGGGCGCAGCACAATAGTGTACAGTCTCTGGGAACCGGAGACGCCGGCGCGCGCCGTGCTTCAGATAAGCCACGGCATGTGCGAATATGTCGGGAGATACGCCGGATTTGCCGAGTTCCTGACCGCGCACGGCATTGCCGTTGCGGGCAACGACCACATAGGCCACGGCCGCAGCGCCGCGACGGAGGACGACCTCGGCTTCATTCCGCGGGATGCGGGCGGTGACGCGCTTGTCGCCGACCTTTTCACACTGACCGGCATTCTCAAGGAGCGCTTCCCCTCCCTGCCGTATTTTCTGATGGGGCACAGCATGGGCTCGTTCATCGCACGCCTCTACCTGTCCGCGCACGGCGAGGGACTGGACGGAGCCATCATAATGGGCACCGGCGGGCCGGACAACCCGACAGGTATTGCCAAATTAATGGCGCGTGCGGACGCGGCGTTTCACTCTCCGCGCCACCGCTCGCATTTCATCAACAACATCGCCTTCGGCTCCTACGCCAAGCATTACGGCCGCGGGGCGTCCCCCTACGACTGGCTGTCGCGTGACGAGGAAAACAAGCGCCGCTACGCCGCCGACCCGTTCTGCACCTTCATCTTCACGGCGGACGGTTTTTACACGCTGTTCAGTATGCTCTCGCGCGTCTCGGACAAGCGCTGGCCGTCGACGCTGCCGCAGGCTCTGCCCGTGCTGATGGTCAGCGGCGACGACGACCCGGTCGGCAGCTACGGCCGCGGGGTCGAGAAGATATACCGCCGCCTGCTCGCGGCAGGCATGAAGGACGTCACGCTCAAGCTGTACCCGGACGACCGTCACGAGATACTCAACGAGGTCGACCGCGACAAGGTCATGGCCGATATACTCGCCTGGCTCGACGCCCGCGTGCTGACTGCGGGGAAATAATCGGGGAGCGTTATGGTAGACAATATAAAAAAGACGACGGGCAAGATACTCGCGGTCGACTTTGGCGACACGCGCACCGGCCTTGCAGTCTCGGACAGTGGGCGTTTTCTCGCGTCGGGGTTAGGATACGTATCGCCGGGCGGCATTGTAAAGACTGCGGATGCAGTCGCCCAGCGTGCGCGCGAGCTTGGCGTGACGGCGGTAGTCGTCGGTCTGCCTGTCAACATGAACGGCACCGAGGGTTCGCGCGCGGGGCGCTGCCGCGAGTTTGCCGGGCTGCTTGCCGAGCGTCTGCCGGGCGTTGCGCTCGACATGGTCGACGAGCGCCTGACGACGGTCGAGGCCTCGCGTTATCTCAACGCGACCGACACGCGCGGCAAGAAGCGCAAGGGCGTCATCGACTCGCTGTCGGCGGAGATAATACTTCAGAACACTCTTGACCGTTTACGGAATGGGGTATAATCAGTGAAATTGCGGTTTCCGCAGGTAAATGAAGTGCCCCCCAGAGTTCAGACAAAAATTAAGGCTTCCCCGCGTAATTCCGACGGTGCAATTGCGCGGTGAAGCCTTAAAAAGTTTTTTGTCCGTGGCGAGCGTCCGCCAGGACCAAAGAACTATCTTGAAAAGCATACGTGCATATGCAACAGCCCACCCCCATCCCAAAGAACTCCCCAATATGTCGACTAACTCTATTGACTTTGGTGTATATTTGTGTTATCATTTAATGCAATAAATATAATGCCGTGGTGTTTTTAATCGGAGGGAATTATGAAGGATGTTATCAGAGTTGCGGCGGCGGTGCCGGAGGTAAAGCCGGGCAACGTCACTTTTAATCTTGAGCAAACAAAAAAATATATAGCCCGCGCCCGTGAGGCGGGCGTCCGCGTGCTGGTCATGCCCGAGCTCGGGCTGACAGGCTACTCGTGCGGCGATCTGTTCTTCAGTCAGCGGCTTCAGGAGGCCGTTGCGAACGCGATTGCAGAGCTGGAACATGAGACAGTCGGCATCACCGTCGCCGTCGGCGCGCCGATCCACACCGAGGGGCGGCTGTTCAACTGCGCCCTGCTCTATTCCGACGGAAGGCTGGTCGGCGTGGTGCCCAAAATGTACCTGCCGAACTACGGCGAGTTCGCCGAGAAGCGCTTCTTCTCGCCCGGTCTCGGTGCGCATACACACACCGTGCGCCTGCTCGGCCGCGACATTCCCTTTGGAAAAGGTCTGGTGTTCCGCGACTGCAACGGCCTCGGACTCGGCATCGAGATCTGCGAGGACGTCTGGGCTCCCATCCCGCCCTCGACTATGCTCGCGCTCGGCGGTGCCAACATCATTCTCAACCTGTCCGCCAGCACGACCATGGCGGCCAAGCACCTCTACCGCCGCTCGCTCGTGACGGACATGTCCGCGCGGCTGATGGCAATGTACGTCTACACCTCGTCGGGCTACTCCGAGTCGACGGCGGACTATGTCTGCTGCGGCTACTCCGCCATCGCGTCGGGCGGCGTGCTGCTCGCCGAGAACGAAAAATATATCGACGGCGACTATATGATCTACGCCGACTCCGACCTCGGCTGCTGCCGTGCCGAGCGTCAGCGCATCGACCGCTTCGGCGACTGCGTCGCCGACTCCGACGCCTGCTCGCAGGTGCGCACGGTCGTGCTCGACAACAGCTTTACCTGCGAGAACGCCCCCTGCGACCGCATGAAAATAAGCCCCTACCCCTTCATTCCGTCGGACGAAAAGGAGCGCCGCGAGCGCGTGGCGCAGGTCTACGAGCTACAATGCGCGGCTCTGGCAAGACGCATGAAGCAGACCGGCTGCCGCCCCGTCATCGGCGTCTCGGGCGGACTTGACTCGACGCTCGCGCTCATGGTCGCCATCGGCGCGTCCGAGCGGCTCGGAAAGGGTGCTGATTACGTCCTCGGCCTGACCATGCCCTGCTTCGGCACCAGCGGCGCGACCTACAAAAACTCGCTTGCGCTCATGGAGAGCCTTAAAATCGAGTCGCGCACCGTCGTCATCGGCGACAGCGTAAAGCAGCACTTCCGCGACATCGGGCACGCCGAGAACGTCTACGACGCCGCCTACGAGAACGCGCAGGCGCGCGAGCGCACGCAGGTGCTCATGGACGTTGCCAACATGGAGCGCGGACTTGTCATCGGCACAGGCGACCTCTCCGAGCTTGCGCTCGGCTGGTGCACCTACAACGGCGACCACATGAGCATGTACGCCGTCAACGCCTCCATTCCCAAGACGCTTATACGCGAAATGGTGCGCATTCTCGCGGACGACGAGCGCTTCGTCGCCGCAAAGGAATATCTGCTGACCGTCGTCGGACAGCCCATCAGCCCCGAGTTGCTGCCGCCCGACGCCGTTAGCGGCAACATCGCGCAGAAAACCGAGGACATCGTCGGCCCCTACGAGCTGCACGACTTCTTCCTCTTCTATATGGTGCGCTTCGGCTACAGCCCGGCCAAGCTGTTTGAGCTGGCCACGCTCGCCTTCCGCGGCAGATACGACCGCGGGACCATCAAGCACTGGCTTGTCCGCTTTATGCACCGCTTCTTTACGCAGCAGTTCAAGCGCAGCTGCGCGCCGGACGGCGTGCTGACCGGCAGCGTGTTCGTCTCGCCGCGCGGCGGCTGGAACGTCCCGTCGGACGCCGACGGCAGCCTGTGGATAACCGAAGCGGAGAGCATTGAGGTGTGAACCCGACAGGCGGAAAGGTGAAAAAATGAAAAAACTTATGTTGGGCAACGAAGCGGTTGCCCGTGGATTATATGAGGCCGGGTGCGCGGTAGTTTCGTCCTACCCCGGCACCCCCTCGACCGAAATAACCGAATTTGCGGCCAAATACAAGGAAATTTACTGCGAATGGGCTCCTAACGAGAAGGTCGCGCTCGAGACGGCTTACGGCGCGTCGCTTTACGGCAGGCGCGCCGCCTGCGCCATGAAGCACGTCGGACTCAACGTGGCCGCCGACCCGCTGTTCACGCTGTCCTACACAGGCGTGCGTGGGGGACTGGTCGTCTGCGTGGCAGATGACCCCGGAATGCACTCGTCGCAGAACGAGCAGGACTCGCGCAACTACGCAATCGCCGCCAAGCTGCCCATGCTCGAGCCCTCCGACTCGTCGGAGGCGCGCGACATGGCCAAAGCGGCCTTTGAAATATCCGAAAAATACGACACGCCGGTGCTCCTTCGCATCTGCACGCGCACGGCGCACTCGCAGAGCATAGTCGAGCTCGGCGAGCGGGCGGAGACAGGGGCTATTCCCTACGTCAAGCAGCCCGAAAAGTACATAATGATGCCTGCCTACGCCAAACGCAAGCACCCCGTCGTCGAGGAGCGCACGGCGGCGCTGACCGCGCTCGCCGAGACGACGCCGCTCAACCGCATCGAGGGTCCGGCGCACGCCGCGCTCGGCATTATCACCTCGGGCATATGCTACCAATACGTCCGTGAGGCGTTCGCAGGGTTGCCGGAGGACAGGCAACCGCGCATACTCAAACTCGGCATGCAGAATCCGCTGCCGACCGCGCTTTTCCGCGACTTCGCCGCGAGCGTCGAAAGACTCGTCGTGGTCGAGGAGCTGGACGGCATTATCGAGCGCCACTGTCGCGCGCTGGGACTTGAGGTCGAGGGACACGAGCTCTTCCCCTGCATAGGCGAGTTCTCGCCGGAGACCGTCCGCCGCGTCTTCGGGCTCGAGGAACCGGAGGCCGCGCTGCCGGACGCGGACATGGGAGCGCTGCCCGCGCGTCCGCCCGTCATGTGTTCGGGCTGCCCGCACAGAGGTATGTTCTACGTGCTGGCAAAAAACAAAGTCACCGTCATGGGCGACATCGGCTGTTACACGCTGGGCGCGCAGCAGCCGCTCAACGCGCTGGACTCGGTGCTGTGCATGGGTGCGTCCGTCTCGGGACTGCACGGCTTCAACAAGGCCGGCGGTAGCGAGACCGAGCACCGCTCGGTGGCCGTCATCGGCGACTCGACGTTTATACATTCGGGCGTCACGGGTCTTATCAACATAGCCTATAACGCCACAAATTCAACCGTCATCATACTCGACAACTCCATCACCGGCATGACGGGGCATCAGCAGAACCCCACCACCGGCTTCAACCTGCGCGGCGACCCCGCGACCAAGGTCGACCTCGAGGCGCTCTGCCGCGCGGTCGGCATCGGGCGCGTGCGCGTCGTCGACCCCTACGACCTCGCCGCCTGCGAGGCGGCGGTGCGCGAGGAGCTGGCGGCAGACGAGCCGTCGGTCATTATCTCGCGGCGTCCCTGCGTGCTGCTCAAGTCGGTAAAGACCGGCGCGCCGCTGCGCGTCGACCACGACAAGTGCCGCGGCTGCCGCAGGTGTATGAAGCTCGGGTGCCCGTCGCTGTCCTTCAGGGCGGGGCGCGCGGTTATCGACGACACGCTGTGCACCGGCTGCCGCGTCTGCGAGCAGCTGTGCGCGCCCGGCGCTATCGGTTGAGAAGGGAGCAAATCATGAAACAGAGTGCAAATATAATGATAGTCGGCGTCGGTGGTCAGGGAACGCTGCTGGCCTCCAAGCTGCTCGGCGGCATCCTTGTCGACGAGGGCTTTGACGTCAAGGTGTCCGAGCTGCACGGCATGAGCCAGCGCGGCGGAAGCGTCGTAACCTACGTCAAATACGGACATGACGTCGCCGCGCCCATAATATGCGAGGGCGAGGCGGACTATATCGTCTCGTTTGAGAAGCTGGAGGCAGCGAGATGGGTCGGCTGCCTGCGCCGCGGCGGCACTATAATCACCAACACGCAGCAGATAGACCCCATGCCCGTCACCTCGGGTGCCTGCGACTACCCCGCAGACGTGCTTGACGGCCTGCGCGAGCACGGCGTGAGAATTGTTGAGCTTGACGCGCTGAGCATCGCCGAGCAGGCGGGCTCGGCCAAGGCGGTAAATCTCGTGCTGATGGGCGTGCTGGCGCGCGAGCTCGGCATCGAGGCCGAGCGGTGGTACGCCGCGATTGAGAGCACGGTAAAACCCTCGTTTGTCGAGCTGAATAAAAAGGCGTTCTCGCTCTCATTCGGGATAACGGACGTCTGATTTCTTGAGGCATAATATGAGCAAAAAATACTGGAACGAAGACCGCGAGACAGCCTCGCGGGAGCAAATAGAGCGCTGGCAGCTGGAGGGCCTTCAGCGCACCGTCCGCCGCGTTTACGAGCGCGTGCCGCTCTACCGCGAGCGCATGGACGACGCCGGAGTCACGCCCGACGACATAAAAACCCTCGACGACCTGCGCCGCCTGCCCTTCACCTCGAAAAAGGATTTGCGCGACACATACCCCTACGGCATGTTTTCGGTGCCGATGGAGGAGGTTGTGCGTCTGCACGCCTCGAGCGGCACGACGGGCAAGCAAATCGTCGTCGGCTACACGCGGCACGACCTCGAGGTCTGGTCGGATATATGCGCCCGCGCGCTGACCGCCGCCGGCGCGACTCGCGCCGACAAGGTGCACGTCTCCTACGGCTACGGCCTGTTCACAGGCGGCCTCGGACTGCACGGCGGCGTCGAGCGCATTGGGGCGACGGTCATCCCCGTCTCCTCAGGCAACACGGCGCGGCAGATCACCATAATGCAGGATTTCGGCTCGGACATTCTCTGCTGCACCCCCTCCTACGCCATGTACATCGCCGAGGAGCTGGAAAAGGCGGGCGTCGACACGTCCGCAATGCCGCTGCGCGCCGGTATCTTCGGCGCCGAGCCCTGGACGGAGGAAATGCGGCGGCAGATCGAGCAAAAGCTCAACATCCGCGCATATGATATTTACGGACTTACCGAGATAATGGGCCCCGGCGTGGCGTACGAGTGCGAATGTCAGCACGGCATGCACGTCAACGAGGATCATTTCATAATCGAAATAATCGACCCCGCGACCGGCGAGCCGGTTCCGGACGGCGTACAGGGCGAGATAGTGTTCTCCTGCATAACCAAGGAGGCCTTCCCTCTCATACGCTTCCGCACCAAGGACATCGGAGTCATTACGCATGAGACCTGCGAGTGCGGGCGCACCTTCGTGCGCATGTCCAAGCCGCGCGGCCGGACGGACGACATGCTGATAATCCGCGGCGTCAACGTCTTCCCGTCGCAGATTGAGACGGTGCTGCTGCGCCTCGGCTTCGCGCCGAACTATCAGCTGGTCGTCGACCGCGTCAACAACCTCGACACGCTCGAGGTGCGGCTCGAAATCACGCCCGCAACCTTCAACGACGTCACAACGGTGCTCTCGGGCATCGAGCGCGGCATCGCGGAGGAGCTTAAGAGCCTGCTCGGCATCTCGGCCAAGGTGACGCTTGTCGCACCGGGCTCCATTGCGCGGTCGGAGGGCAAGGCGGTGCGCGTCATCGACCACCGCAAGCTGCTCGACTGATATTTTTGAAAGGATGGTTTTGCTATGACGATTACACAGCTCTCTGTCTTTGTTGAGAACGCTCCCGGCGCGCTGGCGCGCATCACGTCGGTGCTCGCCGAGAACAATATCGATATTCGCGCCATGTCGCTGGCTGAAACGCAGAATTTCGGCGTCCTTCGCCTGATAGTCGACGACCCGACGCGCGCGGGCGAGGCGCTTGAGAAGAACAACATAGTTTTCCACTTTACAAACGTGGTGGCCGCCGCCATCCCCGACGAGCCGGGCGGACTTTCGCGCGTGCTGTCGGTGCTGTCTGACGCAGGCATCAATATCACTTATATGTACGCCTTTATAGCGGTCTCCGGGCATTACGCCACGGTCGTGCTGCGCATTTCAAGCGCGCAGCGCAAGCAGGCCGCCGAGGTTCTCGGCGCTGCGGGCGTCCGGATATTCAGCCAGGAGGATATTTGCCGGCTCTGACGCAGCATATAAAGCTGCGCCGAGCAGTCCAGACGTACAGCGCGACTATAACGAAAAACACCCCCACCGCATTCATACGGTGGGGTGTTTTTATATATTCATTTCCATGTACCGGCGGATGTCGCGGAAGCCGATGGCCTCGTAAAACCTCACTGCGTCCTCGTTGAAGCTCCAGACGTCGAGCTCGAGGCGCGAGAAGCCCTTTTTCGCGGCTTCATCACGGCAGAAACCTATCAGCGCCGTCCCGACGCCGCGACGGCGGAAGGCGGCGTCGACGCCGAACTCCTCGATGTGGTAGTACCGTCGCGCGCACATGTAGGGCGACTCGGGGCGATCAACGTAAGTCACCGCCGCAAAGCCGCAGACGACGCCGTCCATGCAGGCAACAATAACGTCGGAATTCTCGCTCTCGTAAAGCTCATGTACGTGCTCGCGCAGCTCGGCACAAAAACCGGGACGGAAAATGTCCGGTCTGCCCTCCGCGTGCAGCTCGCTTACCTGTTCGCGAAGCTCGTTCACGCGCTCAAGCTCGTCCGCACGCGCATATCTGACTGTCAGACTCATGGCGGATTGCGCTCTGGGGCTCAGGCCTTGTCGTAAAGGCCGATGAGGTACTGACCGACCTCGTACGCGAACTTTCCGGCGCTGATGCGCAGATCGTCCGGAATGCCGCTGAAGAAGCCGTGAATTTCGTAGGTGAAGTCGCCGGGGTACTCAATCTCCTTGAGCAGCGGCATGAGCTTTTCCCAGGGCGTGTTGCCGCGGATGAAGGGCATGAAGTGGTCGTCCTGCTTGCCGTCGCACTCCTGAACGTGCGTCGCGCGCAGACGGTGCCCCAGCTTGCGCAGCGGCACGGTCTGGTCGTGATAAACCAGCTCTGCGTGACCGAAATCCCAGCAGCCCTTGAGGTCGGGGTCGTTGATGGTGTCGATGATGGCAATCTGCTCGTCGACAATGGCAGTGAAGCGGTGGCGAGTCTTGGCCGGGTGGAACTCAGCCATGTTCTCGACGGCGATGCCGGTGCCGTATTTCTTTGCCCACTCGAGAATGGGCTTGTAGAATTCGATGTTGGTCTTGATGTTCTGCTCGAAGCCCATTTCGTCGTCGAGCACGTCGGTCTGCGCGTGGGTGACGACCCACTTGACACCCAGCTTCGCGCTGGCGTAAATCGAACGGCGGACGGACTCGTAGTACCACGCAAGATCCTCCTCGGTCATGGGACGGTCGGCGCGGCGCAGGTTGGAGTCGTAGGGCGCGTGAGACTGCGTGAAAATGACGCCGTACTTCGCGCCGGCCTCGCCGAGCTCGTCGACGTATTCGAGCCAGTCGTCGGAGCAGAATTTGGAGCCGCATTTGCGGTTCCCTGCGAAGCAGAAGTTGAGGTCGACAACCTCAAAGCCGCACTCGCGGCACATGGCGATAGACTGAGTCAGCGGAGTTCCGCCGCCCTGACGTCGCCCAGGGAAAATGCAGGTGGATGTAGCAAGACGCATAAGTTACCTCCTAACCACAGAGTGGTTCAAAATGAGAAAAAAGTCGCACAAAAACGGCGCGCGGGGCAAGTATTTTTCAAATAGGGATTGACAAACCGCCCGGAATAATGTAAAATAGCAGTTGTGAGTTTGCAGGCATAGTTCAGTGGCAGAACACCAGCTTCCCAAGCTGGATATGCGGGTTCGATTCCCGTTGCCTGCTCCAAAAAACAGGAGGGCACATCGTGCCCTCCTGTTTTTTGGAATTGGCACGTGTCGGGCCCCGCAAATTGCGCAGCAATTTGTTGGTCTGCGTAAGTGGATGAGCGATTTGTGGGGACGCCAGCCGCAGACCGTG
>CAKRSS010000050.1 GCA_934401725.1 uncultured Eubacteriales bacterium
GCAAGCGTTTTGTGCTTGCCTCATCCCATCCGCCCGCCCCTTTTTCAAAGTTTTTGCGGGTTCCAAGGGGGCTTTTTCAAAAGCCGCCCGAGCGGGGCTCGGGGCAGCGCCCCGGACGCACTACACAAACGTCCTTCCCCCGTTCCGAATGGGCACCGGACGCGAAGCAGGGCGGTGCTGGTCTACAACGTGATGCCGCAACGCATGCACTTAAGCGCCCAAAACAGTACGTTCCGGCGCCCCACAGACTCTGACTCGCCCTTTTTGTGAAAGTTTTTGCGGGTTCCAAGGGGGCTTTTTTCAAAAAGCCCCCTTGGCGGGGTCCGGGGCTGGCCCCGGGAGCAAGCGTTTTGTGCTTGCCTCATCCCATCCGCCCGCCCCTTTTTCAAAGTTTTTGCGGGTTCCAAGGGGGCTTTTTTCAAAAAGCCCCCTTGGCGGGGTCCGGGGCTGGCCCCGGAATCATCATGGAGGAATTATGATACACAAGACACAGGTAGCGGTAGTTGGCGCGGGGCACGCGGGCGTCGAGGCGGCGCTGGCGGCGGCGCGGCTGGGCGTGGACACGGTACTGTTCACGCTGTCGCTCGACAGCATTGCCAACATGCCGTGCAACCCGTCGATAGGCGGGACGGGCAAGGGTCACCTTGTCTACGAAATCGACGCGCTGGGCGGCGAAATGGGTCGCGCAGCCGACCGCGTGACCTTGCAGTCACGCACGCTCAACCTCGGCAAGGGCGCGGCGGTTCATTCCAAACGCATACAGGCCGACCGTAGACTTTACTCCCACCTCATGAAGCACACGCTCGAGACAACACCCGGCGTACGCGTCGTGCAGGCCGAAATCGTCGACATCGGCATCTCGGAGAACTCGGAGGATCCGGATGAGGGCGGTCAGCCCGGACAGCCCGCGCGGCGCGTAACGTCGCTCACAACGCGGCTCGGCGAGGTCTGGCAGTGCGACTGCGCCGTGCTGTGCACCGGAACTTACCTCTCCGGCCGCGTCTTCGTCGGCGACGTCAACTACGAGTCGGGCCCCGACAGCATTTGCGCCGCGCGCGGACTGTCTGACGCGCTGCGCCGCGAGGGCATCGCGCTCATGCGCTTCAAAACAGGTACCCCGCCGCGCGTCCGCCGCGACTCCATTGACTTCTCGGTGCTCGAGGAGCAGCCCGGCGAGCCGCACCCGCTGCCCTACTCGTCCGACACGCCCGAGGACGCCTTCGAGGGCGCGCCGCAGACCAGCTGTCACATCGTCTACACCACGCCCGAAACGCACCGCATAATAACGGACAATATCCACCGCTCGGCCATGTATTCGGGCCAGATTCACGGCACGGGACCGCGTTACTGCCCCTCAATCGAGGACAAGGTCGTGCGCTTCGCGGACAAGCCGCGGCACCAGCTTTTCGTCGAGCCCATGGGCGCGGACAACCAGGAAATGTACATCCAGGGTTTCTCGACCTCCATGCCGTCGGACGTGCAGTACCGGATGCTGCGCAGCCTGCCCGGCTTCGGGCGCGCCGAGATAATGCGCTACGCCTACGCCATCGAGTACGATTGCGGCGACCCGACGCAGCTGTCGGCGTCGCTTGAGTTCAAGTCGGTGCGCGGGCTGTTCGGGGCGGGGCAGTTCAACGGAACGTCCGGCTACGAAGAAGCGGCGGCGCAGGGTCTGGTCGCGGGCATCAACGCGGCGAGACGTGTGCGCGGCGAGCCGCCGATGGAGCTCGCGCGGTCGTCCTCCTACATCGGGACGCTGATCGACGACCTCATCACCAAGGGCACAAACGAGCCGTACCGCATGATGACGTCGCGCTCCGAGTACCGGCTGCTTTTGCGGCAGGACAACGCCGAGGCGCGGCTGACGCCGATCGGGCGGCGCGTCGGCCTGATTGGCGACGAGAGGTACGCGTGCTTTGAGCGTCGGCAGGCCGAAATCGAGGCCGAGAAGGCGCGACTGGAACGCGTGCATCTGTCGCCCGAGGCGGTCAACGGTTTTCTTGCCGCGCGCGTCGAGACGACGGTGACGTCGGGCGTATCGCTGGCCGATCTCATACGTCGTCCGGCGCTCAGCTACGAGGACACGGCCGAGCTTGACCCGTCGCGCCCGAAGATTTCGCGCCGCGCGGCGCTGACGGTGGGCATTGACATCAAGTACGCGGGCTACATCCGGCGCGAGCTGGCGGAGGTCGAGCGGCACGCAAAGCTTGAGGGCTACCGTCTGCCGTCCGACATTGACTACGCGGAGGTGCGCGGGCTTCGCATCGAGGCGGCGCAGAAGCTGAACAAATTCCGTCCCGAGACCATCGGCCAGGCGTCGCGCATCAGCGGCGTCACCCCGGCGGATATTTCGGTGTTGTTGATATTTTTTGGAAAAAGGTAACGTCGGCGAAGCGGGGGGTGAGGGCTATTGCATATGCTCCTACGCTGATTAAAGTGTTTGTGGCGTGGAACGCCGGGGGGAGGCGTATTGCATATGCCTGTATGCAGAAAGAGTTCTGAGCCCTTGGAGGGTGCACGCCGGGGCGTTTAGCGGAAAACGTTTTTCTGAAAATAAGTTCTTTGCCCCCAATGGCTGCCGCCGTGGACGGCCTCCGACGTGTTCGAAGTGTACTTTTCTGCTATGCGGCAGAAAAAGAACAATTTGATTATGCCAAGGGCATAATCAAATTCAAGAGAACGCACCCAAGGGGGCGAACCGTAGGTTCGCCCCCTTGGGGATCCCCCCACTCCCGTGGGGATGGCTTATGGTGGGTGGAATCGCCCTCATTGGCGCACGGCGCCGGCGCGGCTCGGTCAGAATCGCTCTACCGCGCCTTTGCCGGAGTACGGCACTGTCCCCGGTTGTACTCTACCGGGGGTTCAGATTAAATCGATTTTCTGTGGGCAGAGTAGTTTGGTTGATGGCGGGTGGGGGAGTTTGGGTCGATCTCGTAAAGATAGCGTGGGTAGGAGTTATTGTGCGCTGGTGTCTTGTTGCATTTGGGCTATTTCCTCGAAGGTTGGGACGCCATCGTACTCCTGAACGCCCACGAAGTAATCAAATGGCAGGTCGTCACCCCGCGTAGAAAGGTTGAGGTTATCAACCGTCAAATCAAGATAAACCGCTTGATCCCGTGCCACAGTGGACGGATTGCGGAGTTTGCCTGCAAGAACAACGTTGCCCTCACCGTCAATGACCTTCAGGCTGTCGTAATCAATGTCCACCGTCACCGCCTGCCAGCCGTCCTCGGTCAACAGTTTACCCTTCCATTGTGATGCCGTAAATGATGTTTCGATAGGTGAGGTGTTGTAAAACACAAGGTAAGGAGGTTCAACAATATTGAGGTCATTCCTGAAACGGGCTATCCACTTGCCCTGACCGATAGAGCATATTTGTTTCGGCGCACAGGACGAGAGTATGAGGGGCAGGAGCAGGAATATCAGAAGCAGGGCGGCGATTGCGGTGAATCGGGATTTTTTCATTGATACGACCTCCTTAATAATAAGAAAAATTCCCAGCATAGAGGGGGTACAATCGCATTATACCATGCATTTTGCACAATGTCAATAATAAATGGGTAGATTTTGCGGATGTGGGTGAGAAGGAGGCGTATAGGCATATGCCCTGCGCGGGGGGTGTGCTATTGTATATGGACGTATGCAAATAGCACACAACCTTATTTCTGCCCCTTCTCATGCCGGAGCAGCGTGTCGACAACGTCGTAAATACGCGCGCGGCTCTCCTTGCTCAGGGAGTTGATCTTCGCCGCACGTGCGGATGTGTCGGTGAAAAGCTGCGTTTGCAGGACGTCCGCCAAAAGCAGGTCGGCGGATACGCCTAAAACGTTGGCAATCCGGATGAAAGTTTCAAGTTTCGGCACCTTCTCGCCGCGCTCAATCATCCCGGTATAGGCGATACTTAGCCCCACCTTCTCCGCAAATACTTCCTGACTCCAACCCTTTTCTTCTCTGCAAGCGCGTATCCTCTTGCCAATGGATGCACCGTTCATGGTTTTACCACCTTTTAGTTATGTTGTGTTACCTAATAGTATAGTACATCTCAAAGGAGAAATACAGCAACCATAAGGAAGATGTATATAACTAATAGTTGCATTGTTAAGGCATCCCCGCGCAATGTCCGAGCGGCACACTTGCTTGCATCTTTTTTGTCATATTTCACAAAAATTCTTGTCTGTAGCCCCACTACAGTCTGCGGATTTTTGTTTCATCTGACGAAAAACCTGACTGCGCAATTGCGCCATCGGAATTACGCGGTGAAGCGCTCTCCGAAAACCTCATTCCAACAGCCATTTGTACCACAGACGCCCCCACCGGGACGCACGTGGGGCCGCCGGGGCGGGGCGTCAATGGTTAGCCTGCCCCGCGTGGGTTACGGTGTACTTTCCGGCGAGTCCGAGCGGGGACAAAGCCGTGCGTCACCAAAAGGCGTGATGCCGGATGCGTGCGCCAAAGAGGCCAGCGCCCGCCACCTCCACGCATGACGGGAGTGGGGGATGTCCAACACTTTGGGGCGACTCTTTTGAAGATAATTATGCCTTCGGCATAATTATCTTGTTCTTTCTCTGCTCGCGGCAGAAAAGTACAGTTCTTAACGTCCCGCCGACGTTGTGGCGAGTGCCTGCCAAGGCTAAAGAACTTATTTTTCAAAAAACGCTTTCCGCCGACGTTCGGCGAGAACACTTCTCCACCGTCGGTGGCCTTCACGGCGTGCGCCCGCCAAAGGCAAAGAACTTATTTTTCAAAATCGCTTCCCGCCGACGCTCGGCGAGTACACTTCTCCACCGTCGGTGGCCTTCACGGCGTGCGCCCGCCAAGGCTAAAGAATTTATTCATAAAAAAGCAGTCCCCGCAGGCTTACCTGCGAGAACCGCGAAAAACATTTTAGTTAGTCAGCATACGTGCATATGCAATAGCCCACACCCCCTCACAGGGACATCTGCATCCCCCCCAAAAAAAATTCTTAATAAAAAAACGATTTTGTATAATCACCCCTCATTTTGTATAATAAGGAGCCTTTCATGGAACTCATAAACCTCACCGAATTCAACGACCTGCTCTCAAGGGCGGCAGAGCAAAATAACGTCAATGTCGCTGTGGAAAACCGCGAACAATTGTTCTCGTTTTTGGAGTTGCTGCTGTCGGAGAACGAAAAATACAACCTGACCGCCATCAAACAGCCCGCGGACGCGGTGTACAAGCACATAATCGACTCAATTTTGCTCGCAGAGCACCTGCCGAAGGGGGCAAGTGTGGTAGATGTTGGTTGCGGCGCCGGGTTTCCGTCGCTTCCGTTGGCTGTCGTGAGACCGGATCTGCGCATAACAAGCATGGATTCCACGGCGAAAAAGGTGAATTTTATACAAATGTGCGTCGACAGGCTGGGGCTCGGCAACGTAAGGCCGGTGTGCGGTCGCGCGGAAGAGCTGGCGTTCAGGCCGGAATTCCGCGATAAATTCGACGTCGCAACGGCACGAGCAGTCGCAAATCTTCCTGTTTTGTGCGAGCTTTGCCTCCCATTTGTCAAGCCAAACGGCCACTTTATGGCAATGAAAGGACGTTATCCGGCCGAGGAGTTCAACATAAGCGCCGAAGCGTTGGCGAAACTGTCGGCCGAGGGAATGAAAATCCGCGAATACGAGCTCGCAACCCCGGATTCCGGCGAGCAGAGAACGTTGGTCACGATAACAAAAATCGGAAAAACGAAGGATAATTTTCCGCGAAAATATTCGGTTATAACAAAAAATCCGCTCAAATAAACGGTACGCAGGACTCATTTATCCCCCGGCATCGCCACATTTAACGCCGCACGGTCATTTTTGACGACGTGCGGCTATTTTTTTCGCCGCTGCAAGTGACATGTTTTTCGTCCGGCGCGTGATATGATAGTGTTCCCGGTTAAGGCATCCCAACGTTCGGAATTGGAGAATTGCTCCATCGATTGCACAGTGATGCCTTAAAATAGAAAACGAAAGGACGAAAAAACATGAATCAGACCATAACAACGCAAGATCAGACGCAGAATCAGGTGCGTCAGCCACAAAATCAGTCGTGCAACCAAACCCAGAGTCCGCAGTCAACGCTCATTCCGGTCGCAAAACATCGCCCGGATTTCGCAAAAACACCCCCGCCCGACCGCGCAACGTGCGAAAATTACACGAATTACACGCAAAAGGCCGATTTTTTGCGGCCAGTCGCCGCTGAGGAGGCAATTCCGGGCGTCCTGACGCCAATTCCGGCCGGGAACATAGTCCCGAACCGCTATCAGCCGCGAAAACGCTTCGACGCGGCCTCGCTCGACCGTCTCGCCGATTCAATCCGACAGTACGGCATATTGCAGCCGATAACCGTGCGTCAGGTCCCAGGTTCAGAGCCGCCAAAGTACGAAATAATCTGCGGTGAGCGCCGTTTTCGCGCCGGAATTCTCGCCGGACTCGACACGTTTCAGTGCTATTTGCTGCGCGAAAATGACATGCGAGTTGCAGAATTGTCAGTAATTGAGAACCTTTTGCGCGATGACCTCAACATTTTCGAGCAGGCTGAGGCGTTTCAGCTGCTGATAACTACGTTTGGACTGACGCAACAGCAGGTTGCGGATCGAATTAGGCTTAGTCAGTCGGCTGTGGCAAACAAGCTGCGTTTGCTGAAGTTCGGGCGTGATGAGCAGCAGGAAATACTCGAAAACGGCCTCACGGAGCGTCACGCGCGCTGCCTTTTGCGTCTCGACGACCCCGGCGTGCGTCTGAAATTCATATCTCTGATCGCAAAAGACCAGCTGAACGTCTCCGCAACTGAGCAATTGGTCGAAAAGTACATCAAATACACGTCAACCGACCACGCCGCGCCGCCTGCGATCACCAAGCGCCCCCATATAAGCGCCGGAATCCTCCGCGATGTGCGGGTTTTTACAAATACCATTGAAAAAGCAGCCGATATTCTCAGAAATTCCGGTATTGTTGTCGAAACTCAATGTGCCGAGGAACCCGAAAGCTATGTTTACACCATAAAAGTCGCCAAAAATCTCCGTGGAGCGTGACTTTTTTGGCGTTTGTGCGGTTTGTCCGCACATAAAAGCCAATATTCCTCGTGCCCCTTCCCGGTTTTGGGAAGGGGCTTTTCGCTTTTGAAGACTGTTCAGGAGGCTTTTGGTGGCGGCGAAAAACCGCACGGGCACGACACGGGTAGCGCCGCAGGCAACGACAAAGACCAAGAGGGCACTCATCAGAGCTGACGCGAGGTGCAACAAGGTGGCATAGGCAGCGCCCGGGTTGGCTGGCTCGGCGTGTTTTTGGGCTGTCATTTTAACCGCAAGTTGGCGCGCATGATTTCGGAGCCATGCGGTCATGTTTCACGTGAAACACAAGGTCGTTTCGCTGGCTTATTTTGATAATAGTCCAAAATTTCGCGCCAGCAGGAGCGCGTCCAGGTTCGTAGCAGCCTTCAAAATTCTCCCGATGTTTTACGCGAAACATTTTGCCTCCGAACGAACAATAAATAAGCAGCCGCAAGATAGGGCGGCTTTTGGCTGTATGTTTCACGTGAAACATGACGGCGGCGCTCAAACAAGCAAAAAGCGCGCGGGGCGGAGAGGATTTAAGCAAGCCAAGGTTACACGCGAATCATTGTCAGCATCAAAACGTTGCGGTTGATTTGTCAACAATTGAACAAGCAAAAACATCTCAATTGCCGAGTTGACATAAGACGCGGGCGCGGAATGCGGGTGAGTGCAAGCAGCTTGGAATCGCAGTCCTTCTGAGTTGACATAAGACGCGGGTGCGGAGCGCGGGTGAGTGCGAGCAGCTTGGAATCGCGGTCCTTCTGAGTTGACATAAGACGCGGGCGCGGAGCGCGGTTCAGAACACCGACAAAGGCACAGAGCTCCGGTCACGGGCACATGTGCAGAGCTTTGAGGCATGGAGGCAGGCGGCACGCAGCCAGAAAAGAGAAGGGATGGCGCAGATTGACAGCGCAGAGGGAACAGCACAGAAGGAACCGCGCAGAAGGAACAGTGAAGAAGGAGCAGCGAAGAAGGAGCGACGCAGAAGGAGCCGCGCAGAAGGAGCCGCGCAGAAGGAGCCGCGCAGAAGGAACAGCGCAGAAGGAACAGCGCAGAAGAGACAACACAGAAAATCCGCGTTCCAATTGCACAATTAAACGTACAAGTAGCATTGTAAAACGACGCACGCAATAGTCAAGAGTGCGTTAATGCGGCCACGGCGGGCGAGGATAATGCGAAAAATGCGCAAGCTCAAGGCGGACGCCGGCGTGTTAGCTGCAGCAAACAGATTACAGCGTAGCAAAACGGGAGAGAAAAATGAGGGGTGCGGCGGCAAATCAAAGAAAATTCATGGCGGCCGAGAGGAGAGAAGGACGGTCAACGGCCGTTTTTCGGGTCTTTTGGGCGGTATTGCGAATATTTTTTATAGAAACTTAGCCGCATGCATCTGATGTTTCACGTGAAACACGAGCGTTGTGGGCTTTTCAATTTTACAAGACATTTCGTCCAAAACTCTACGCATGTTTCACGTGAAACACGGCAAATATTTCGCGAGAACCGGCAGGGGGCGGTTTCGCTGCGGTTCACGTGAAACATTTCGATGCCGCGTAGCGTTTTTCGATAAAATTCGCGGGTATTGAGGCCAAGTCAAGGCCTGCGGGACGTTTCTGATGTCAAAAACGATGTTTTTATGCGAGATCGGCCGAAAAAACGCAAAACGGTCGCGCAGTTCGCATGTTTTGATCGTTTCTCGCTCGTTTCTAAAAGATTTGCCGCGCGGCGTTAGCGCAGCAGAACGTCATGTCCGCGACTGCAAACTACCCATAACGCCCTCAATAGGCGGAGGTGGTTGAAATAATGCGTGATGCGCATTTTAGATTCGATGTGCTTGGTGCGCTTGATTTTCTTTGTCGCCGGCGGATAGTTGCTTGGTTGCAACTCGGTGCGACTCTCTGAAAATAATGGTTTTTCGCCGCCTTATCTTGTTTCCGGCTGCACTATGAAGTTTGCACGGGCTTGAAGAGGTTTTTAAGGCTTCGCCGCGTAATTCCGATGGCGCAATTGCGCGGTCAGATTTTTCGTCAGACGACAGAAAAATTCGCAAAGAATTTTCGTAAAATATGACAGGAAAGAAGCAAGCAAGTGTGCCGCTCGGGCATTGCGCGTGGATGCCTTAAGAGCCTTCGTTGGCAAGACGGAGGAGAGACGCCTCAGAACCGGCATAAATCTGCAAAAAATCGGTTTTTGCTTGCTTTATCCCGTTCTCCTGCCCCTTTTCGAAAGTTTTTGCGGGTTCCAAGGGGGCTTTTTTCAAAAAGCCTCCTTGGCGGGGTTCGGGGCAGAGCCCCGAGAGCGTCTTTTCCTGAAAAAATTAAAGAAAATGCGCGAAATGTATTGCTCTTGAGGGAGGAATGTGGTATAATAGAGGAGGCAAAACATCGTCTCAATATAAATAAGCGGAGGTAAAAATGGGCAAAATAATCTCATTTGCGAACCAAAAAGGCGGCGTCGGTAAGACGACGTCGGCAGTTAACGTGGCTGCGTCGCTGGGAGTAATCGGCTACAAGGTTCTTCTGGTCGACCTCGACCCGCAGGGCAATGCCACAAGCGGCGTCGGCGTATCGAAAAAGAATCTCAAGCTCACAATACAGGATGTCCTCGTGCAGAAAGCGGCAGCGGAGGACGTCGTTATACAGACAAAATTCAGCAATCTGTCGCTCCTGCCGGCCAATATTACGCTGGCAAACGCGGAATTTCAGCTTTTCGACGCCGATAATAGCCAGATGGAGCTCAAAAACGCGCTCCTGAAGGTCAAGGACAGCTACGATTACGTCATAATCGACTGCCCGCCGTCGCTCGGTATGCTGACCGTCAACGCGCTGTCGGCAAGCGATGGCGTTGTCATACCTATGCAGTGCGAATTTTACGCGCTTGAGGGTCTGTCGCAGCTCATGATAACCGTCAGCCGCATAAAACAGTACTACAACGACAAGCTGACCGTCACCGGAATACTTATCACCATGTACAACAAGCGCCTGCTGCTCTCAATGCAGGTCATGGCCGAGCTTAAAAAGCACTACACGGACAAGCTGTTCGAAACCTGCATCTCGCGTAACGTCAAGCTGTCCGAGGCGCCCGGCTTCGGTATGCCCGTCTACTACCACGACAAGAGCTCCAAGGGCTCGGCTGAGTACCTTGACGTGGCAAAGGAGCTGTCGTCGCGCATCTGACGGCCGGAAACGGCCATCTTGACGCCGCGCAGGGCGAAAATAACGCAATTTTTCCACCAAAATTGCATGGTGAAGCCAAGGGTATTTGCCTTGCACCTCAAGGTGCACGAGCCAAAAGCATCCTTATAATGCCCAAATGGCGCACTTTCACCACCAAAACCGCGCGGTGAAGACTAAATTAACGAAAGGAAACGAAAAATATGTCAAAAAAGCAGTCGGGTCTCGGCCGCGACCTTTATTCGCTGTTCGACGATAACCTCATCGAGGACAAAAAAGACTCCGGCACAACCCTCAAAATTTCCGACATAGAGCCCCGCAAGGATCAGCCCCGAAAGCTGTTTGAACGCGAGGCGCTCGAGGCGTTGGCCGATTCTATATCAACCTACGGCGTCCTTCAGCCGATAATCGTGCACGAAAACCCCGCGTATCCCGGAAAATATGAGATAATCGCGGGCGAGCGACGCTGGAGAGCCGCAAAAATGGCCGGGCTTAATGAAATTCCCGTTGTCATACTGACCGGAGACGAGCTTAAAATGGCGCAGGTATCGCTCATCGAGAACCTTCAGCGCGAAGACCTCAACCCCGTAGAGGAGGCCGCGGCATACATGGACCTCATCGATAAGTTCGGCCTGACGCAGGACGCAGTGGCAAAACAGGTCGGAAAAAGCCGTTCCGCTATCACAAATACGCTGCGACTGCTCGATCTGCCGGACGAGGTCATGGAGCTGGTCAAGTCCGGAGAGCTGTCCGCGGGGCACGCGAGAGCGTTGCTCGGACTCAACGATAAGGAATCAATGCCCATACTCGCGCAGAAAATAGTCGACAAACAGCTGTCCGTGCGCGAGGTTGAGGCCATGATAAAGAAGCTCAACGCCTTCAAACCCGCCGATGACGACGACGAACTCATGCTCGAGGGCGTCAATCACCGCAAAATTTACATGAAGGAGCTCGAGCGCAAGCTCCAGGAAACGCTCGGACGCCGCGCTAAAATCGCTTACACGCCCAAAAAGAAGGTGCTGGAGCTGTCCTTCGACAGCGACGAGGACCTCGAAACGCTGCTCACCGCCATCTGCGGCGCGACATTCTTCTCGGACGAGGTCTGATTCCGCGTCCCGGAGTGACATTTCTCCCCAGATGAGGTCTGATTCCGCGTCCCGGAGTGACATTTCCCCCCAGATGAGGTCTGATTCCGCGTCCCAGAGTGACATTTCCCCCCAGATGAGGTCTGATTTTCACACCGCAGGGTTTAAAATCTGCATGCGGCACGCATGCAACACGCGTACATAATAATATAAGGAAGTAAATTACAATGCTGGACATCAAATATATCAAGGAGCATCCCGATGACGTCGTCAAGCGCCTCGCCGCAAAGGGCAAGGACGCAGCAGACGACATTGCCGAAATTATACGTCTGGACGGCGAGCGCCGCGCGCTGATCGTCGAGACCGAAGCGCTCAAGGCTGAGCAGAACAAAACGACAAAGCTGATTCCGCAGTACAAAAAGGAAGGCAAGGACGTCGCGCCCATTTTTGCCGAAATGAAGGAGCTGGCAGGCCGCGCCAAAGCAAACGACGAAAAGCTCAAGCAGATCGAGACCGAGTACACAAATCTCATGCTCGGACTGCCCAATCTGCCCGATCCCGACCTCAAACCCGGCGAAAAAGAGAACAACGAGCCGCTGCGCTACTTCGGCGAGCCGCACAAGTTCGATTTTGAGCCCAAAAATCACGTCGATCTGTGCACCGACCTCGGACTTATCGACTACAAGCGCGGCGTAAAGCTGTCCGGCGCGGGCTTTTGGATTTATTCCGGCATGGGCGCGCGGCTAGAGTGGGCGCTGCTCAACTACTTCATCGACACGCACCTCTCCAACGGCTTCGAGCTGATGCTGGTGCCGCACATGCTGTCCTACGAGTGCGGACTTACCGCCGGACAGTTCCCCAAGTTCAAGGACGACGTCTACTGGCTCGAGACGGCCGAGGACGAGCGCCATCGCTTCATGCTGCCGACAGCCGAGACCGCGCTGGTCTCGCTGCACCGCGACGAGATACTTGATGAGGCAGAACTTCCCAAGAAATACATCAGTTACACGCCCTGCTTCCGTCGCGAGGCCGGTTCCTACCGCGCAGACGAGCGCGGAATGGTGCGCGGACACCAGTTCAACAAGGTTGAAATGGTGCAGTACACGCTGCCCGAGAAGTCGGACGAGGCGTTTGAGGAGCTTGTGACCAATGCGGAAAACCTCGTCAAGGGGCTCGGATTCCACTTCCGCACCGTCAAGCTGGCGGCGGGCGACTGCTCGGCCTCCATGGCGCGCACCTACGACATCGAGATCAACATCCCCTCGATGAACGGCTACAAGGAGGTCAGCTCGGTCTCCAACGCGCGCGATTACCAGGCGCGCCGCGGCATGATGAGAGTCCGCCGCAAGGACGGCTCCATCGAGTACCTGCACACGCTCAACGGCTCGGGACTGGCAACCTCGCGCATTCTGCCGGCGCTCGTCGAGCAGAATCAGAACGCGGACGGCAGCGTCACCGTGCCCGAGGTGCTGCGCAAGTACGTCGGAGTGGACGTAATTCGCAAGAAATAAGCATTTTTGAGGCAAGTTTGCCCATTGCGTGGGCAAATATCAGGCCTCACCGCGCGCAAGTGCGTCATTCCGGGCATCGCGCGGCGACAAATCAGCCCAAAATATACCGATAATATACCGAAAAATATGCCGAAAGGAGGCCGACTGCTTTGCTCATTAACGCATTAAACCGCATTTTTGTGACTCTTGAGTCCGAACAATCGCTCATTTCCGAGCTTTGGGGGTATCTCAAGGACAAATATTTCACGCCGCACTATGGCGAGTACGAGCACATTCAGGTGGGGACGTCGTCGATGGTGTCCTTCCAGATGATAGTGGTCGCCTTCTTCATCGGCATCAACATCGCGGCAATAATGGCAGTCTTTGACAAGCGCGTGCTCGGAGAATTCGCGCGCAAGCTGATCTGCGAGGAGGCGCTGACGCCCGAGAAGGCCATGACCATCTCAGAGCTGGGATTTTACAAAAACACTGCCGTGCGGTCGAACCTGCGCAGCGGGTCGACGCTCAAACGGGTCGTGAGGTGCGTCGAGGAGGAGCAATACAACGCCACGCTCGACAAAAAACGACAGGAATTCGAGGCGTCGGGCGGCAAAAACTTCCGCGCGGCTCCCTTCAAAATCGACTTTGAGACGGCGCACTTCTATCTTCCCGAGGACATGAAATACACGGCCGAGATTAAGTTTAACAAAAAGGGAACAAACTGGCTGACCGTATTCGGCGTATTCGTCGGCTCGTTCGCGCTGATGATAGCGGCATTTTGGTTATTCCCGGATATTTTACAGTTAATTGACAATTTTTTGTCTATGTTTTGATTTTAATCTTTGATAGGTTAAAATAAATTCATTAAAGGAGCACAAACTAAAATGAAATTTGCATGTGATTACCGCAGAGACGCGTGGAGCGCGCTCAAGGGTCAGTCCGGAACGGCGATGCTGGCGCTCATCATCTACGGCCTTATCATGGCCGCGTCGAGCATGACGCTTGTCGGCGGAATTCTCCTGACCGGCCGATGATGGTAGGTTATTCCATACTGTGGGTCAATCTGTACCGTCGCGGCTCGGTTGAGCTTGGCGACATGTTCACCGGCTTCAACAACTTCGGCAACGCGCTGGTAATGGGACTGCTTTCTTCTATTTTTGTGGCGCTGTGGTCGATGCTGTTCTTCATTCCCGGCATTATAGCCTACTATCGCTACTCGATGGCGCCCTACATACTGGCCGATCATCCCGAGATGGGCGGTTACGAGGCGATTTGCGCGAGCACGAAGCTGATGAAGGGCAAGAAATGGAGACTGTTCTGCCTTGATTTCAGCTTTATCGGCTGGCTGATTCTCTGCACGCTGACGTTCGGAATCCTGATGCTGTGGGTCGGCCCCGCGATGCAGGCTGCCCGCGCGTCGTTCTATGAGGACATAAAGGACGAGGTCGAGGCGTAAGGTGGGCGTATTGGCATATGCCCGTATGCTGATTGATTAAATTGATTTTTGCAGTTCTCGCCGGTACGTCCGGCGGGAACTGCTTTTTTATAAATAAGTTCTTTGGCCTTGGCGGGTTCTCGCCGTAGCGAATTCCGACGTGTTTTAAGTGTACTTTTCTGCCGCGAGCAGAGAAAGAGCAAGATAATTATGCCGAAGGCATAATTATCTTCAAAAGAGTCGC
>CAKRSS010000051.1 GCA_934401725.1 uncultured Eubacteriales bacterium
CCGCGTCGCCGAGTCCGGGAACTATGTAGGCATGCTCATTGAGGTAGTCATCGAGAGCAGCCGAGTAGATATCGACGTCGGGATGGTCAGCCTGCAGCTTTGCAACGCCCTCGGGAGCCGCCACGAGGCACATCATACGGATGTGGGTGCAGCCGCGCTTCTTGAGCATTGTCAGCGCATCGGAGGCGGAGCCACCGGTAGCCAGCATGGGATCGACCAGAATGACTATACGGTCCTCAATATCGTAAGGCAGCTTGCAGTAATACTCAACGGGTGTGTGTGTGTCGGGGTCGCGGTAAAGGCCTATATGTCCGACCTTCGCGACGGGAACGAGACTCAGCAGTCCGTCAACCATGCCAAGTCCTGCTCTGAGTATCGGAACTATGGCGAGCTTCTTTCCTGAGATCATCTTCGCCTTCATCTTGGTGATAGGTGTCTCGATTGTTACGTCCTCCAAGGGCAGGTCGCGGGTGATCTCGTAGCCCATAAGCATTGCGATCTCTCCCAGCAGCTCGCGGAAATCCTTGGAACCCGTCTTCTTGTTTCTCATGATTGAAAGCTTGTGGGTAATCAGCGGATGATCAATCAAATGGAACTGGCTCATAGTTGCTTCTCCTTAATATTTTGAAGTGATTGCATGGAGCTTCAAATCCGGCAAGCGTCCATGTCGTCATAATTATACTCTATCGCGTTCGTTTTTTCAAGGGTTATTTGCAAATTATTTGCCGCTTTTCAAAGTTTTCTGATTATGTTATTTACAAGTCGGCAAAATAGTGATAAAATTATATAGAGTGACGAACGGAATTCGTCCGTCGGCACAAAGTAAATTTCTGATATGGAGTACCAATGGTAAAAACTGAGGGCAGCGTCGGGCTGTACACACTTGGCTGCAAGGTCAACCAATACGAAAGCGAGGCTATCGCCGAGGCGTGCCGCGGGCTCGGGCTCGAGGTTCTGCCACCGGACGAGGTCTGCGACGCCTACATCATAAATACCTGCACTGTGACCGGCGAGGCCGACCGCAAGGCGCGGCAGTTCATCCGGCGCGCCATATCGCGCAATCCTGACGCCTACATAGTCGTGACCGGTTGCTTCGCGCAGGTCTCGCCACAGGCAGTCGCCGACATCGGCGGCGTTGACGCAATATGCGGCAACGACCGCAAGCTGACCTCGGCCGGCATCGTCGCCGGGCTCATCGAAGGCGGGCATAAAAACACATCGCCCACGTTTTACATCGGCAACATCGACGCCGCCGGCTTCGAAGATATGAGCATAAGCTCGTTCGGACGCACACGGGCATGCGTCAAGATTGAGGACGGCTGCGAATCGCACTGCACCTACTGCATAATTCCCGCCGCACGCGGAAAAATACGCTCCAAAGTCCCCGAAAAGGTGCTCGATGAGATACGCACGCTGACCGCGGGCGGCTGCCGCGAGGTCGTTCTGACCGGCATTGAGACCGCCGCGTACGGTCGCGACCTTGACGGGGTGAGTCTCGCAGATCTGCTCGAGCAGGTCGACAGCGTTCCCGGCATCGGTCGTGTGCGGCTCGGCTCGATGGACCCTTCCCTGTTCAGGCCCGATTTTATCCGCCGCATAGCCCTGCTGAAGTCGCTGACGCCGCATTTTCATCTGTCCGTACAGAGCGGGTGTGACAGCGTGCTCGCCGGGATGAAGCGCAAGTACAATTCAAAAATGGTTCTCGACGCCATGGAAGGGCTCAGAGCCAACATTCCCGGCATACAGTTCACATCGGACATAATCGTCGGTTTTCCCGGCGAGAGCGACGCCGATTTTGCCGAGACGAAGGCATTTGCCGAACGTGCACGCTTTCTCGGAATACACGTTTTCGCCTATTCCAAGCGTGCAGGAACTCCCGCCGCCACCATGCCTGGGCAGGTTCCCGAGGCAGTCAAGCGCGCGCGCTCGGCATCACTGATTGAAAAACAGTCATTGATAAGACGCGAAATTTTGTCCGATGTGATTGCGAAATCACCGATAATGGACATTCTCCCCGAAACCTTCGACGGCAGCTTTGTATACGGCCACACGGCTTCCTTCATAGAAGTCAAAGTCAAAGCAGACCACCGCCCCGCCGCGGGATCGCTCCGTGTCAGGCTTACCGGAGTCGACGGCGACGTGTGCACCGCAGAAATAACAGATTAAGGAGCCCGGATTATGAACGAAATGATAAACACTCCTCCCGCACGCAAGCAAGGGCGCATCACCGGCTTTTCCGCCTACACAGACAAAATGCTGACCGGCATGAAGGCCGACGTCGGCCTCTGCATGTCGCTGCCGGAGCTGCGCATGTTGCGCAACCTCTACCGCAACCCGCTGCGTCGCGACGCCTATCTTGACGAGCTTTATATGTTCGACCGGCTTCTCGCCGCGCGCCGTCTGGCAGGCACGGCGATAGACGAGGTCTATATAAATTCGGACGGGGTCGCCGCCGCTTACGCCGACTTGCAGACCAAGTTTGCGGCGGTACATCCCAAAAACGCTCCGGCAACACTCGGCAGCCTCGCGTCGGTGACACACGACTACCTGCAACGCGTCGGAAGGCTCACTTCCCCCGGCCGGGATTGCGCGCTGTGTGCAGGCGAGCTGGCCGACATTGAACTCATGCTGCGCGGGTACAACGTAACCGCACGGACGGACTCCGCCGCGCTTGGCGTCCGGAAATCCGGCGCGACTGCCGCACCGGCAGGTAGTCTGCTGGTACCCATCTACCAGTGGGGCGGTCTGTCTGCCGGCGAGTTTCGCGAGAAAATGGCGCAGGTCATGTCATCCGGGGCCGCAGAAAAGGTTCTCGACGGCGGCGTGCTCGGTGCCGAGGGCCTGATCGGCTGGCTCGGCAGCCGCGGCGGAGCCTACATCGATCTTTCCACTATGTCCCCGATATTCGGGCAGCTTGGCGTTTCCGGGCTTGAGCTGCTCACGCAACCGCTCACAGGCGCGGCGCTCGCCGTGATAGCGGCCGAGAACGTCAATGAATTTATGGCCACGGTATACAGCCTCAAGCTGTGGACGGGTATCATCGGCTGCACGACCTCCGACATGAAACTGAAGGTCAACTGCGGCCCGACAACGCTGTCATACCCCGTAGCAGTTCTCAACAGCGTCACGCCGCTCGAACATACCGCCGCAGACCTGTCCGCAGCGACAGATGACAAAAACTCCGACGGCCTTGCTCATAGCCACACAAGCCGGCGCACCGATGCGCACGCCTTCGCCGTGCATTCCATAGAAGACCGGACGGGGTCCGGAATATCCTTCCGTGACGCGCACGACGCCGTAATATACGCCGTGGCCGACTGTGTCGCAGGCGGCGCAGACTTCACCGACGTATGCCTCAGCCTTGAGACCGCCGTCGGCGCACTTCCGGACATAAACGCCACCGGCGACATTCCGACCGCGCTCGGATGCCTGCTCGGCGCCTACCGCGCACAGATTGAATATCTCGTCCCCGACTCGAACAGCCGCATCCGCCTGACCGACAGCGCGCCCTGCTTCACCGTGAGCGCTGCCGCAAAGCCCGGCGCAGGCCGTCACACCGCGCCGCCACGACTGCTCGGCAAATCCAAGCCCGAGCCGTCCCCAGTGGCGGCAACAAACGCCCCGCACGTCATCCCGAACTCAGTGCAAAGCCCCGGCGGAACGGTTTACCTGCTGACGCCGGTCACAGACGCGGCAGGCCACGCGGATTACGAGGATATGCGCCGCATGTGGCAGTATGCCGCGCACAGGGCCGCAGAGGGAGCCATCGTCGCCGCGACCGCGGTCACGCACGACGGGGTGATTGCCACGTTGCAGGCAATGCTTTCGGACGGACTCGCCGTGTCGCTTGCGACAAACTTAAGCGCTGCGGACCTCGAAAATCTCGGCCACGTCCCCGGCTCGATACTCGCGGTTGTCTCCCCCGACGTCGCAGAGAGTTTTGACGGCGCATGCACGGCCGTAGGCGTCGTAAATGGCCGCGAATGACGATAAAACCGTGAATCTCGCAGCCATCATAATATTTTTTACCGATACAGTCAGCTTTTTTTGAAAAAGCTCTTGCAATTCTGAATATTGTATGGTATAATACGAAATGTTGCTCGAATAATTTAATTTTATCAATAAAGATGCACTTTCAGTGCATTGAGGAGGTGTCAGGAATGGCAAAATGTTGCATTTGCGGAAAGGGCGTTACCTTCGGTCAGAATGTTTCTCACTCGCACCGCAGAACAAACAGAGCATGGAAGCCCAACATTCGCAAGGTTAAGGCTGTCGTTGACGGAACCCCCAAGACCGTCACTGTCTGCTCCCGCTGCATGCGGTCGGGCAAGATCAACCGCGCTTGATTATTTTCATGCCAAAGTCGGCAGACACAATGAGTGTCTGCCTTTCTTTGTTTCAAGGCGTCACCACCGTAATTGCGACGGTGCAATCGCGCAGTCGGATTTACTCGGCGGCGCTTCAAGGAGGATCACATGATAGCAATCATTGATGCAAGACAGCCGAGCGCCGTCCGCGACGCGCTCCGGGAGTGTGGGTTCGATATAGTCGCGCTTCCGGCGTTTCCACGGCTCCCCGCCCCGGTTTCCGGACACCCGGACATGCTTATATTCATAGCGTGCGGGGTGCTGTTCACTCACAGTGAATATTATTCAATTGCGCGGTCACAAATTGACAAAATCGTCACTGTCCTGAACCTTGATTTGGTTTTGTGTGATGACGATATCGTATCCGAATATCCTTACGACGTAAGGTTCAACCTTGCGCTTGTCGGAGAACATGTGATAGGACGGCGCGCTTCCGCGGCACATCACATTCTTGAATTTTGCGATCGCCAAAGCATCGATTTTATTGACGTGAGACAGGGATATTCAAAATGCTCCGTCTGCGTCGTGTCCGACGATGCCGTCATTACCGCCGACCGCGACATTGCGCTTGCCGCGCGCAACATCGGAATAGACGTTTTGGAAATCATCCCCGGCGGCGTTTCCCTGCCCGGTTATGACACCGGCTTTCTCGGCGGAGCGAGCGGTGCTGACGCCGGAAACGTCTATTTCAGCGGAAATCTCGCCTCGCACCCAGATGCCTGCGCCATTGAGTGCTTCTGTCATCGACACGGCAAAAAGGTAGTCTCGCTCTCGACCGAGCCACTGTTTGACGGAGGGACAATGTTCTTTCCAACGCCTCACAAACGCTGAAACGCAAAATTCCCGCCCCCAAAATGCGGCTGCATTTGGGGGCGGGATTGTTTTATGGGCTGCACCGCGTATTCCGATGACGTAATTGCGCGGTGATGCCTAAACCTATTATCTGACAAACAGCTCGGTTCCGTTGAAATCAAGCGTCAGCGTGGTATCGGGCTCGGGGTCGGAGCCGACGATGTACTGCGCAACAACCGTCTCCGCCTTGGACTGAATGAATCTCTTAAGCGGGCGTGCGCCGTAAACCGGGTCGAAACCGGAGTCTATGATATAGTTCTTCGCGGCATCCGTAACATCCAGCTTCAGACGCATATCGGCCAGACGACGGCGCAGGCCGTCGAACAGCAGATCGGCGATGGAGTTGATGTCCGTACGCGTCAGCGGCTTGTAGAAGACTATCTCATCAATACGGTTAAGGAACTCGGGGCGGAAGCTACGGCGGAGCAGGTCGGTTACACCGGCCTTGGCGTCATCGCTTATCGTTCCCTCCGGCGTGATGCCGTCGAGAATGATATCCGAACCGAGGTTCGACGTCATAATGATAATTGTGTTCTTGAAATCTACCGTTCTGCCCTGGCTGTCGGTGATACGACCGTCATCGAGAACCTGAAGCAGCAGGTTGAAGACATCCGGGTGCGCCTTCTCTATCTCGTCAAACAGTACCACCGAATAAGGACGACGGCGAACCGCCTCAGTAAGCTGACCGCCCTCATCGTAGCCGACGTATCCGGGAGGCGCTCCTATCAGTCTCGACACTGAGAACTTCTCCATATATTCGCTCATATCGATACGGATAATGTTCTTCTCGTCGTCAAACAGCGCCTCTGCGAGCGCCTTGGCGAGCTCGGTTTTACCGACGCCGGTCGGGCCCAAGAACATAAACGAGCCTATAGGACGGTTAGGATCCTGAATGCCGGCACGCGAACGCAGTATGGCATTGCTGACCGTCTGGACGGCCTCGTCCTGCCCTATCACACGGCGGTGAAGTATCTCGGGCATGGACAGCAGTTTCTTACGCTCGCTCTCAAGCAGTTTGGACACGGGAATACCCGTCCAGCGCGCAACTATCTTTGCGATTTCCTCTTCGGTCACGCTGCTACGGAGCAGCTTTGTCTCCTTGCCGCTCTTGGCATCTTCCTCCTCGAGCTGCTTGGTAAGCCCCGGCAGAACACCGTACTTAAGCTCTGCCGCGCGGCTGAGGTCGTATTCGTTCTGCGCCTTCTCGATGTCGGCGTTTGTCTGCTCGATTTTGCGGCGCAGCTCACTGACTTTATCAATGGACGACTTTTCGTTGTCCCACTTAGCCTTCATTTCGTTAAAGGTCTCGCGCTTCTCCGAGAGCTCCTTCTGAATCTCAGCCAGATGCTCGATTGACAGCTTATCTGTCTCCTTTTTAAGCGCAGCCTCCTCAATTTCAAGCTGCATGATACGTCTTTGCAGCTCATCCATCTCGGCGGGCATTGAGTTCATTTCGGTCTTGATAAGCGCACACGCCTCGTCGACCAGGTCAATGGCCTTATCCGGCAGAAATCTGTCCGCAATGTAACGCGAGGACAGCGTCGCCGCGGCGATAAGCGCGTTATCGTGAATTTTCACACCATGATAGACCTCGTAGCGCTCCTTGAGGCCACGGAGAATCGAAATCGTGTCCTCCACGCTCGGCTCATCCACCATCACAGGCTGGAAACGACGCTCAAGCGCGGCGTCCTTCTCGATATACAGACGGTACTCGTTCAACGTCGTAGCACCGATGCAGTGCAGCTCACCGCGCGCCAGCATAGGCTTGAGCAGGTTGCCTGCGTCCATCGAGCCCTCGGTCTTTCCCGCGCCGACGATGGTGTGCAGCTCATCGATAAACAGTATTATGCGGCCATCGCTCTTGCGTATGTCCTCAAGCACCGCCTTCAAACGCTCCTCAAACTCGCCTCTGAACTTTGCGCCCGCGATAAGCGCGCCCATATCGAGCGAGAAAACGGTGCGATCCTTCAGGTTATCCGGCACATCCCCTCGTACGATACGCTGGGCAAGTCCCTCGGCGATGGCGGTTTTGCCGACGCCGGGCTCACCGATAAGGCAAGGATTGTTTTTGGTCTTACGCGAAAGGATGCGTATCACATTACGTATCTCCTCATCACGACCAATGACCGGGTCGAGCTTTTGTGCACGTGCGCGTTCGACAAGGTCCGTACCGTACTTGGCAAGCGCGTTGTAGGTGTCCTCGGGGTTGTCGCCTGTGACACGGCGGTTGCCGCGGAACTCCTTGAGCGCCGCGAGCAGCTGATCCTTACTGATGCCTACATCCGAGAACAACTGCTTGATGTCGCGGTCGGCGCACTCGACGATACCCATCAGAAGATGCTCAACCGACGTGTACTCGTCGCCCATGCGCGCGGCAATCTTTTCGGCCTCGTTCAGTGCCTTGTCAGCCGACTGCGAAATATAAACTCCGCCGTCGCCGCTGACCTTGGGATAGCGGCCAATGATCTCGTCAAGGCGTGCTATCATGTCCTCGGGCGAGCCGCCGCACTTCTTTATCAACTCACGGGCGATACCGCCCTCCTGACCTATCAATGCCGAAAGGAAGTGCGCCTGTTCAAGCTGACGGTTACCGTTCTCAGCGGCAATGCCCTGAGCACGGTTGACAGCCTCAATGCTTTTCTGTGTCAATTTTTGTGTGTTCATATATTTTGCCTCCCTGTTCTGCTTTCTGTCATTTCTGACAGTACATATTGTACTCCGGCTTTGTGAACAAATATACATTATTTTGTGTCCAAATTGTAAACATTAGCACTCTTCACGCATGAGTGCTAATAGCCTGATAAAATCAAAGGCACAGCAAACCGGTTTCGGCGCTGTGCCTTTGCATATATGTTGGCGTACTGGTGCGCAGTCTGCCAGATTATTTTCTGCGCTTGTATTCCGACGGTAAGCATCCCATAATGCGGCGGAAGGCATTTATATAGGAAGAAACACTGCGGAAGCCGACCGCGTAGCAGGCCTGCGTGACGCTCTGCCCCTCGAGCAGCAGCTTGGCGCTCTCGGCCACGCGGCGCTGCATTAGGTACTCGGAAAGCGTTATATTGAAATACTGGCGGAACAGTCTCGAGGCGTGCTCGCGGCTGTAGAAGAAATATGAAGCAATCTCGCTGACGCCCTCGATGGAGCTGTAATATGTGTCAATGTACTTCTTGATACGCGCGACGTTCTCGGGCAGCTTGTCATTGTCGCCTGCCTGCTCTACGGAGATACCGCCAAGCAGCGCGAAGAACTGAATTATATAGCTGTACGCAAGCACTCTGCCCTCGGGCGACGCCATGAGCGCGGCGGACTCGGCCTCTTCGGCCAGCTTAAGCAACTTCTCGTAGAGCGCCTCGTCAGGCTGGAAAGCGCCATAGCCGCCGTTGGCCTCAAAGAAGGCCGGCAGCGGCAACTCCTGACCGCAGAAGCTGAAGAAATCGCGCTTGAAATAAAAAACAAAACGGCGATACTCGCTGTCGTCGACCAGGCGGGCGGTGTGCATGGTGTCGGGCAGGCTGGCGACTATCATCCCTGTGCGGGGCTTGAAAACATCGTTTTCACAGACATACTCGATCTTGCCGGATATGTAGAACACCACTTCGTAAAAGTCGTGGCTGTGAAAGCCCTCGTAGAATGTCTCGGCTGTGTATTCGTTATCACGGTGTGAAAAAACAAGGCTTTCGTTGATGGCAAAATCCTTCCAACCGTTTTTGCTGGTGTAAACGTATCCAGCCTCGGGGGTGCCGACTTCGTAGAGCTTCTGCTCGGTATGCTGTTTAACGTAGTTTTTCATAATCACATCACATTTCCACAATATTTTGTCGTTATTCACGTTGATTTGTTACACCGTGAACACTATAATTATTATACACTGTTTTTTCGATTTGTCAACAGGCAAACAAAAAGAAAATAAGATTATGGAGAATTTTGTATGAGACAAAGATTTGAAAAGGCCCATGAGGCCGATATTTGCGTAGTTGGCGGAGGACTTGCAGGCGTTTTGTGCGCAATTTCGGCCGCAAGACACGGCTCGAAGGTCGTTCTGATGCAGGACAGGCCCGTTCTCGGCGGAAACAGCTCCTCGGAGATACGGATGTGGGTGTCCGGAGCCGGCAGCCGCGTACGCAATCTTCAGGAGACCGGACTCATGGAAGAGATACTGCTCGACAACATGTATGGTAACAAGGAAAGAAATTTTGCCCTCTGGGATGCCCTTCTTTACGGAAAAGTGATGGCGGAACCCAATATCACACTGCTTCTCAACTGCTCCGTCTGCGACGCTGACTGCGATGCGACGCACATAAATTCCGTAACCGGATTTCAGCTCACAACCTACACCTGGCACACCGTAAAGGCCAGGATTTTCGTCGACTGCTCGGGCGACAGCATACTTGCAGAGCTCACGGACGCCGAATATATGGTCGGGCGCGAGGCGAAATCGACGTTCGGCGAGGAATTCGGCCTTGACGTTGCCGACAACCACACCATGGGCATGAGCCTCATGATTCAGGCTCACGAGACCGACCACAAGTGCGACTACGTCCCCCCCGTCTGGGCGTATACATATCACACAGACGAAGAAATGAACTTCAAACCGCACGAATGTCTTGATAAGATAAATACTAACTTCTATTGGATTGAGCTCGGCGGTATGCAGGACTCCATCCGCGACACCGAAACAACGCGCGACGAGCTGCTCAAGATTGCCTTTGGCGTCTGGGATCACATCAAGAATCAGGGCGACCACGGTGCTGACAACTGGGAGCTTGACTTTGTCGGCTTCCTGCCAGGCAAGCGCGAGAGCCGCCGCTACGTCGGCGACTACATCCTCACTCAGGACGACGTCGAGTCGGGACGTCAGTTTCCCGACACGGTAGCATACGGCGGCTGGCAGATAGACAACCACCTGCCCGGCGGCTTCTACATGACCGGACACGGCGAGGGACATCTCCAAAAGCGCCGCCTCACCGAGCCGTACGGCATTCCGCTGCGCTCGCTCTACTCCAAGAACGTCGACAACCTCATGTTTGCCGGACGCAACATCAGCGCAAGCCACATTGCCTTCAGCACGACGCGCGTCATGGCGACCTGCGGCGTCATCGGTCAGGCGGTCGGCACGGCAGCCGCGGATGCCGTGAAGCAGGGACTGCTGCCCCGCGAGGAGGCCGCACAGCGCATCGACGTTGTCCAGGCGCAGCTGATGGAGGACGACTGCTTCCTGCCCGGCTTCTGTCGCGCCATCTCGCCGCTGACACTCAGCGCCAAGCTCAGCGCGGACTGGGGGGACGCCTCCGTTCTGCTCAACGGTATGGAGCGCAAAATCTGGGGCAATGACAACGGCTACTTCGGCATGTGTAACCGCGCCATAACCTACACCTTCCCCGAGAAGACACATATAAACTCCTTCCGTCTCATCGTCGACAGCGACCTTGACCGCGAGTTTACCGACGGCAACCCCGACGTGCTCAACATCTCGACCGTTCTCTACCGCCGCCGCGACTATAACTTCACCACCTTCGGCTTCCCGCGCTGCATGCTCAAGTCATTCCGCGTTGAAGCGCTGGATGACAACGGCGAATGGCGCACCGTCTACGAGACGGATTCCAACCATCAGCGCATGATCCGCGCCGATATCAACGTCGACACGACAGCTGTCCGCCTCATCCCGCTCGCCACATACTTCTCCGATTCTCTCTGGAACACGTACGGTAGCGCGCAGGCACATATTTTCGCATTTGAGGTCAGATAAACATAAAATCGGCGAGCGCCGGACATAATAGAGCTGTAATCTTTTTCAAAAGGAGAAAATTATGCAGCTCACACAAAAAGAATCCGGACTTCTCAAGGATCTGAAGGATCAGGAGAAGTTGTGCGTCGACAAGTACACCAAGCACGCCGACGCGGCACACGACCCGCAGCTGAAGCAGCTGTTCACTCAGATTGCCGACGTTGAACGCTCGCATCTCAAGGCTATCACCTCGATGGAATCGGGCACAGTCCCCTCCTCCGTCAGCGACGCTCCCGCGCCCCAGGGCGGCTTCACAGCCATTTACGGTGCCGGTGAGACCGACGAAAAGAAGGCCGACACATATCTCTGCACCGACCTTCTCGCCACCGAGAAGCACGCCTCCCACCTTTACGACACCTGCATATTTGAATTCTGCACCGAGGACGCGCGCGCCGCACTCAACACAATTCAAAAGCAGGAACAACTGCACGGCAAGCTGCTCTACGACTATATGAGCAAAAATTCGATGTACTGCTGAGCGGCAGCCGTCGGACAATAGCATAAAACCAATCAGGTGGTATTCGGCCAAGGCCGGGTACCGCCTGATTTATGTGTCTGCGCCACAGGACCGCGCCTGTAATTACTCTGACAGAATTTCACCAATGGCCGGCATAGACCCGCGTTTGCACTTGACAAAGCACGGACAATGTGATAGTATTAATTGTCTTAATAAATATGAAAGAATACGTGTTTCAATGGACAATCAAATACTGCAATTCATCTTTTTGATACTAATAACGTTCGGTGCAAGCTTTATTCAACGCGTGACCGGATTCGGCTTCGGAATATTCGCCATGACATTTCTCCCCTACATCATGAGCGTCTACACCGAGGCGAACGTCCTCAGCTCAATGCTCGCTATGCTGCTGTCACTGGCGGTGACGGTGCGCATGCTGCGTGAGGTTAACTGGAAAAACATTATATTCCCGCTATTCGGCAGCGTCGTGCTGACCTACATAACCGTCAACTTCATGAAGGGACAGGCTGACACGCTGCTGCGCCTGCTGCTTGGCGGCGCGCTCATACTGCTGAGCATTTACTTTCTCGTGTTCTCGGGCAAGATACACATCCGCCCGACGTGGTACGGCGGACTGATCTCAGGATGTCTCTCCGGCATTCTCGGCGGGCTTTTTTCAATGGGCGGTCCGCCTGTCGTCGTCTATTACATGGAGTCCGAGCAGGACTCAAAACACTACATGGCGACCATCCAGGCCTACTTCACGCTGTCAAACATCTACTCAATCGGCGTAAAGGTGTCCGCCGGGTTTGTGACGAAAAATGTGCTCATCTGCTTCGGCGTTGGGCTTGTCGGCATGATATCGGGACTTATTGTCGGTGGCTGTGTGTTTGACAAAATGGACGGTCCAAAAATCAAAAAAGCCGTCTATATAATAATGGCTCTCAGCGGTGTAGCCAATATAATCACATCCCTTGTGTGATTTTTCCAACGAATAAAATTGTTTTTTGTCGTACGGTTATTGACTTGACGACCCAAACATAGTATAATAGTGCAAGGCGGTTTCCACCGTCAATAAACTTAATTTTGGAGCACACTATGAAACAACTCATTCAGGCTATTGACGATCTGCCCTTGATCGTCAAAATTATCTTCTGTCTTCCCGCCGTCGATATTATCTGGACCATTTACCGTCTCTGCCGCAGCATCGACAAGCAGAACACGCTCGGTATCGTTCTCGCTATCGTGCTGTTCTTCTTCGCTCCGTTCGTTTGGCTGATCGACCTTATCTGCGTCATTCTCAACCACCAGATTTGGTGGCTTGACTGATTAAGGCTTCGCCGCGCAATTGCACCATCGGAATTTGAATCGCCCCCAAAAGTTTAGACAAAAATTAAATATTAAATTGCATGCGAATGAGTCCGGTAATGAACCGGGCTCATTCCTTTTAGTTTGAGAGAAATTCTCTCGTTGTTGTACTCAAGTCCGAGAGTAATACACCGTTGCGGAGCTGCTTTCCGATGAAAAGCTGCCCGAGACCGACGACTTAGACGGTGTATATCCGCTGATCGTCGGAGAGTAGATGGTGTAGCTTGAACCGCGCTTTCCGTAAGCCGTTTTGTCTGCCGTTGCGGTTCTGCGCGATGCGCCGTACACATAATGGACGACCATTTTGCAGGCTTTTTCGTAATATACGGTGTAGCTTCCCGTACCGTGACGGACATAGTTGGATGCGGGAAAGTTCCAAGAGATCATGGAACCCGTGACGACCGCATCACTGTCGTTTTTCAGAACATAGCCGTCAAAAGAAGGCGAGGTGATCCGCAACGCATTTCTTGTTTCAGCCGCAGCGTCAACCGTTCCGCTTTTCGTATCCAACACTTTGCCGTCTGAGGTTTTGTAGGTTATCGTGTAGTTCATCGGGTAGCTGTACGCTGCCGAAACCGGGACGGAAATAACCCCGACAAGCGTCATGATCACCAAGAGAAGTGACAGAACCTTAATAGACACTTTCTTCATTCGCCTTCTCCTTTCACACCGGGGATAATGGCGACATCACCGTCAATGCCGGGCTTATCATCCCGACTGCCATCGACGGGCAGTTCCACATCAATACTCACATCTCCCGGCTTTGGGGCAGGATCCGTTCCCTTTCCGTCATCGGTAATGGGCGGAATCTCCGGTGTTGTCTGATCCGGAGGTGTTGTATCTGTTGTGTCCGTTGTCTGCTCCGGGGGCTTTACATCCGGATTGTTTCGGTTGCTGTTTCGGATAATCCCCATCACGATGACGCAACCGATCGGTTCCGAAGCCCTGCAAGGTAATCTCATGCGTCAGGGTACAGGTGATGATCTCTCCGAGCTGCACCTGCTTCTTTGTCGCATTGTAATAGGTCGTGTTCCAAGTGACCGTTGGCGTGATGCCCGT
>CAKRSS010000052.1 GCA_934401725.1 uncultured Eubacteriales bacterium
CATCCGGCGCGGCTCGGTCAGAATCGCTCTACCGCGCCTTTGTTATAGTTCGGCTTTGTCCCCGCTCGGACTCGCCGTGAAGGCTGTTTTAGGCCATCGCTCTAAACTTAGCGTGGCGTCTTTCTGGGTCGACCAGTGCGTGCATGCGGATGGCAGCTTATAGGGGTGAGGTTTGGCAAAGCAGGCTTGAAAAAGTTAGTTTTGGGTGGAAAAGCGGCTCAAAACATACGCTCGCCGAGCCCCAAAAGCCTCATTTTCCGCTCGAAAGCCCCATTTCCCGCCCGCAAGCCTCATTTTTTCGCTTGCAAGCCCTATTTTCCGCCCGCCATACCCCATTATTCCGCCTAATTAGCCTTCATGAGCGGCGGAGCCGCAATATGATGGCGCGGGTCGTGTGGCGTGAGCTATCGGTTTCATCAAACCTCATCCGAACAGTGAAGCGCTCTCCGAAAACTTCATTCCAGCAGCCATTTGTACCGCAGACGCTCCCACCGGGACGTACTTCAGGCCGCCGGGGCGGGGCGTCCAATGGTTAGCCTGCCCATAAAGCGGTTCCAGTGCACTTTCCGGCGAGTATGAACGCGGACGCAGTGAGCTTCCCGAAAGGCGTCTTTCCGCCGGATGCAGACTTCGGCAAGGGTGAGCCCGCCACCCTCACGCATCCCCACGGGAGTGGGGGGATCCCCAAGGGGGGCGAATCCGTAGGTTCGCCCCCGCTTGGGTGCGTTCTCTTTGGTACTTTTCTGCCGCATAGCAGAAAAGTACACTTCGATATCGTCGGAATTCGCCACGGCGTGCGCCCTCGGGGTAAAAGAACTTATTTTGCATACAGGCATATGCCAATACGCCGCACCTCAGCCCGCGCCCGCCAAGGTCAAAGAACTTTTCTTAAAAGCATACGTGCATATGCAATAGCACACACACCACCCCCCGCATACGTGCATATGCAATAGCACACAAAAAGAGGCGCACCTGCAAACTGCAGGTGCGCCCAAGAAAACCTAAAAGGAGAATCACTTTTTTATCTTCCTAAGACAAACACACTCCACAATCGCCAGCGCCGCGACAATCGCGAACCCGGCGGGCCAGCTCAGATTGTCCGCCTCAAGACCGCCGATAACACCGATGAAGCCGAAAAAGCACAGCGTCGTGACAACAACGCGGGCGACGACGGCAACGCGCGCGCCGGACAGACGTGCAAGAACTCTGTCAATAAGCGTAAGCAGACGACCGACAGCGTCCGAAACCGTGCGCGTACGGCGACGGCGCGGAGCGGCAGTAGCATCGCTGTGCGCTGTGAAATCATTATAGTAAGCGTTCATATCGTCCTCCTGAAACGGCGTGCGCCGCGGCCGGTGTTCGCCGCGGGGCCTGTCCTGTGCTGTAATGATACCATATTGCGCGCCGCTTGTCAATAGATTTTTTCAAAAATCGGAAAAATATTTTTGCAAATCACTTTACAAACCGGAATTTTTGTGATATAATAATGCCGTAACAAGAAAAATGTCGAGGTAACGCGCATTATGGATTACATTGATAGAATAAAAGAGCGCAAAAGCGCGAAAAAGATAACAAATGATCGACTCAGCGAGCTTACCGGCATCCCGGTCAGCACGCTCAGCAAGCTGCTCGCCGGGTTTTCGGACTCGCCTAAGCTGTCGAATATCGTCGCAATCTGCGACGCGCTTGACTGCTCGGTCGATTATATCCTGACCGGTGTGCCTGAAAATACCAACAACTACACGCTCGAGCCGGACGAAATGCGCCTCATCGAGGACTGGCGCACGCTTGACCGTCACGGTCGCGAGATGGTGCGTTTGGTGCTTGACAAGGAGGGCGAGCGCGTGACGATGGAGGCCTATACCTCGGCCGCTGCGCCGCGTGCGCGCGTGATTCCCGAGGAGCGCGTGAGGGGACGTATCGGCGACGTACGCGGGACGCGCAAGACGCCGGGCTTCGACAAGCGGCAGATTCCGCTTTACTCGCTGCCCGTTTCGGCCGGTCCCGGCGAGTATCTTGACGACAGCACCGCGGAGCAGATCACAATTCCGGACAATCAGAAGACGGCCGAGGCCGACTTCGCGTTGCGCATCAGCGGCAACAGTATGGAGCCACGCTATCACGACGGCGATGTCCTGCTCGTTCAGAACTGCGACGGCGTCGAGCCGGGTGAGGCGGCAGTGTTCGTCCTCGACGGCAACGGATACTTCAAAATCTTCGGCGGCGACCGCCTGATTTCGCTCAATCCGGAGTACGGCGAGATACTGCTGCGCGGGTACACCGACATCCACTGCGCGGGGCGCGTCGTCGGCAAGCTCAAGCGCAAGTGAACTGCGGTTTACATTTGTATTATATCAGATTGTGTGTCCTGAAAACGGTACACTGGTGATTTGTCCCCGACGCTACTGATTCTCCGACGTACCCGAAGCTTCGGCAGTCGTTCACGCTTGAAAATGCGTTCTGTCGGCGATTCTACGACTATATTATAACGCCACGTGTGTCCTGATTTGTGGACACTCATGACGGTGGATATCGGAGACTTTGTGTTGGCGCATCTGTCCGGGCTTTCGCCATCGCCGGGAGTTTATTTCCGCCGCAGGCATAGGCATACGCCCTTCGGTTAATACTAATGAAAAAACGGAGGGCATATGTACCGTTTACTTCATGTGATTACCGACACCAATATCGGCGGCGCCGGCATACTGCTTCTGAATCAACTCCGCCACTTCGACCGTTCGCGCTTTGACGTTTCGGTGGTACTGCCGCGCGGCAGCGAGCTCGGGCCGCGCGTGAGGGCGCTCGGCTATGACGTCGTAGACAGTCAGCACGGGGCGAACGCGTCGTTTGAGCTCGGGGCTGTCGGCGAATATCGGCGGATTATAGAAATGTCCGCGCCTGACATAGTCCACTGTCACGGCGCGTTTTCGGCGCGCGTTGCGGCGCGGCGCGCGGGAGTGCCGGTGCGCATATTTACCCGTCACTGCGCCTATCCACCACACGGAATTTCGACCACGCCGCCTGCTCGCTGGCTCTACGGACGCATGACCGACCGACTTTCGACCGGGATTGTCGCCGTCGCGGAGGCAGCGCGGGAGGATTTGCTGGCGCTCGGTGCGACGCCGGACAGAATCCGCGTAATTATCAACGGCTCAGAGCCGCAGCGACACCTTGAGGGCGGCGAGGTGGCCGAATTGCGCCGCAGTCTCGGTATCAAAGACGACGAAATTGTCGCCGGAATGTTCGCCCGGCTTGAGCACTGCAAGGGACACAGGTATTTTCTCGAGGCGCTGGCGCGTCTGCCGTCGGACAGTCGTATCCGCGCGCTTGTCTGCGGACGGGGAAGTCTCGAGGCCGAATTGCGTGCACAGGCGGAACGCCTCGGCGTCGCGTCGCGCGTTATTTTCGCGGGATTTTGCCCCGACATCGCGCCGTATATGAACATTTCAAGGATAAACGTCAACTGCTCGGTGGGCACCGAGACGTCGTCGCTGGCGCTGTCCGAGGGAATGAGCCTCGGGGTGGTGCCGGTCGTCAGCAATTACGGCGGCAACGGCGCTATGGTGCGCGACGGCGTGGACGGTTTTGTCATTCCGCCCGCGAACCCGGACGCGCTCGCGTCGGCGCTTCGCCGACTTGAGCTTGACCGGGAATTGCTCGACGCGATGAGCCGCGCCGCCGCTGAGTCGTACGCCGAACGGTTTACCGCCGAGCGCATGACGCGCCAGCTTGAGGAGTTCTACCTGAACCAGCTCGCCGCAGCGGGGGTGTGCCGTCCGTGAGGCGATGTGGCGAGATGGGGCAGGTGAGACTCCGGCGAGACGACGGGGCGAGCGGCGGGTAAATTAGTTGGACAACAGGCAGATTTAGTTGGACAACGGGGTGGCAGGCGCTTTTATGTTTCATATTTATGTCCACTCCTTTCCGTTGCGCTACAAGGCACAAAAGGGATATGAAATCCGAGTGCGGTCACGCAGAATTCAATAATATGTGTTAAGGCATCACCGCGCAATGCCCGGCAAGTGTGCCACTCGGGCATTGCGCATTGATGCCTTAAAAAGCGCAGAGGTCACAAGAAAGCCATCATCGCGATTGCGAGAATGCTGTTGACTGCGATTTACAACATTCTCAAAAAAATGAACCTTACAACGCCTACCTTTATACTCGGTCGAATAATCCACCCGAACATCGTACCGTCTCGGCGGATGAGGCTATCTTTATTCTTCAGCGTCAAGGGTATCTAGTCTCCCCTGCTGCTTCTTAACCTTTGTTTGCTTCGTTTTTTCGGCTACTGTCGGCAGCCTTTATTTCCATGCCTCTCGGTTGGCTGGATGGTAATTGTTTATTTCAAACTTTGATATACCTTACCACCGCTTAAACGCACTCGCTAAAACCCTCCGTCATATGGCGCAAAAATCCGTGTGTGAAGCTCTGCTTTGAACCCGGATTTTTGTCATATTTGCCCGGTGCATTGTTCAACACGCTCACAGTGTCTCTTCGGCACTCAAACAAAGCCCTCGGATGCTTGGCACCCGAGGGCTTGCTTATGGCTTGCTATGGTCACGGCGCGTCGAAACGCGCCGCGGGTTACTTTTTGACTGCGATGAGGTTGATGTCCCACGCGGGGATGTATTTGCCGCGGCGGATGTAGAGCTTGTAGCCGGGATTCAGGTGGTCGACAAGCAGGGGCAGCAGGAAAATGTCCTCGCTACGGTGGTAGAGCGAGACGCAAAGCTCGGGCGAGTAGCGCCGGATGGTATCGGAGGAGCCGAACAGCGCCTGCATTTCGGAGCCCTCGACATCGTACTTTATGTAGTCGGCGGGCAGGCCCGAGAGCACGTTGTCGAGCGAGTCGGCCTCGACGGTGGTGGTTTTTGCACCGGTTCCGATGTTGGAATTTCGATTGCCCGTGCAGTCGAACGTCAGCTCGGTCTGCTCCGACCACGCCGCGAGATTGAGCGCGGCGATGTTGCAGGCGACCTCGCCCTCGGCGAAGCGCGACAGCTTTTTGAAGTTCTTTATGTCGGGCTCGAAGGCGAACACGTACTTGAGCGACGGCGCGTAGTCGAACAGCTCGCGGATGGTGTCACCGGTATAAGCGCCGAGGTCGGCAAAGACGCGGTAGCTCTGCGGATGGAGCAGGGAGGTGAATATTTCTTTGCGCGGGTGCTCACAATTCAATAAATATTCGATCTTTCCGGTGAGTTTATACGAAATTATGTCACGATAAGCCTGTTTTGAGATGTCGTCGGCGAGCATGTCGCAGACGCTGTCCATGTCGCCCTCGTACTTGCGAAAGAAGCGCATGTCGAACAGTTCCTTGCCCGCGACGGGGACGTCGGGAGCGTAAAGCTCGTTCTCCGAGGCGATCCGCCGGACGTTTTCCATGACGTCGTCAAGGCGCGTTGCGAACGACATCAGCGTGACAAAGCCTCCGTCGCCGTACTTCTCGCGCACATGGCTGTACGTCATGACGGTCTTACCGTGGAACGCCTGACCGCGAACGAAGGCATCGCTTGCGTAAAAGTCCGATATTTCAATGCCGTGCGCGGCGCACGCGGCGATGACCTTATCCGCGCCGTTACCCATGCCGTAAATGACTATCGGGCGGCGCTCATTCTGAAGACAGCTCCACAGATCTTGTGTAATACCCAGATTCATTTTGTTACCTCATGCTCGAAATTGGCCGTAACCGTCTTGACACCGGGCGCGGCCTGTGATAAAATTACCGTGATAAAAATCAAAGGAGATTCAGTTATGGACTGCTTATTCTGCTCAATAATCGCCGGCGAGATTCCCTCCGGCAAGGTCTACGAGGACGAGAACGTCTACGCATTCCGCGACATAAACCCGCAGGCTCCCGTTCACATACTCATTGTGCCCAAGAAGCACATTTGCTCTGCCGACGCAATTGACGGCGGAAACAGCGTCGAGGTGGCGCACATTTTTGAGGCAATTCCCAAGATTGCGGCCGAGGCGGGGCTGACAAACGGCTACCGTGTCATCACCAACTGCGGCGAGGACGGTTGCCAGTCGGTCAAGCATCTGCATTTTCACCTTCTCGGCGGTCGCAAGCTGCCCGAGACGATGGGTTGAGCCGGGACCTCACTTCCGAAGGCGCAATTGCGACCTTGTGATTGTGCGGTGGGGGCTCCAATATATTGTACCACATCCGCTGAAGTTTCGCAAGTGCAATTTCACGTTGCAGCGCGAACAAAATGGCCGCCGCAAAGGCTTTTGCGGCGGCTTTTTGCGTTTTACACTCCGGTGGGGTAGGAATATGCGAGGCCGCCCTCGGAGGTTTCGCGGTAGCGTGAATTGATGTCGCGGCCGGTGCGGTACATGGTTTCGACGACCTTATCGAACGAAATGCGTCGGGTTCCGGCGAGAAAGTTAGCGAGGCTGAGCGCGTTGATGGCGCGCATGGCGCAGACCGCCCCGCGTTCGATGCAGGGGATCTGAACGAGGCCGCAGATGGGGTCGCAGGTGAGGCCGAGGTGATGCTCCATGGCGACTTCGGCTGCGTATTCGATCTGGTCGGTGCCCATTTCGAACAGCTCGCAGAGCGCGGAGGCGGTCATTGAGCAGGCGGTTCCCATTTCGGCCTGGCAGCCGCACTCGGCGCCGCTTATCGAGGCGTTGGTTTTGACGATATTGCCGACAAGGCCGCCGACGGCGAGGGCGTCGATGATATTATCGTCCGAGAAGCCTTTTGTCTGTTGCATATATTTGAGCGCGGCGGGCAGGACGCTGCACGCGCCGCAGGTGGGTGCGGTTACGATCACGCCGCCGGCGGCGTTCTGTTCGCCGACCGCGAAGGCGTAGGCGCAGACCATTCGGTTTTCGCGGGTGGCCTGTGTTTCGTCCATATGGCGCTGGTTGAACAGGTACTGCGCCTTGCGCTCGACGCCGAGGCCGCCCTCAAGTATTCCGTGCGCGGAGAGTCCCTCCTCGATGCTATGTGTCATGACACCCCAGACGCGGCGGAGGTGGTCTTTTATGTCGGGGGCTTCGTGGAGGTAGACGTAGTCGGTCAGGCGCATATTGCGGTCGCGGCAGTACTCGGCGATTTCGGCGTAGGTATGGTGCTCGTAGACGTCGGGGTACAGCTCATCCGGACGGCCTTCAATCGAAATATTGCCGCCTCCGACGCTCATGACGCGCATGTGCGTGGTGACATTTTCGCCTGACATTGTCTCAATATCGAGTGTATTTTCGTGCGGCAGGTCGTTCTTTTCGGTATCGAACACGACCTCGGTTCTATCCTTGCCGAGCACTGACAGGACGGCGAGATCGGTATGGTGGCCGCGGCCGGTTTTGGCGAGCGAGCCGTAGAGCGTGACGCGGTAATGTCCGGCGTCGGGGTGCTCATCGAGGAATATCCGCGCGGCGCGCTCCGGCCCCATTGTGTGCGAGCTCGACGGCCCGCGCCCGATCTTATATATCTCACGTATTGACTGCATATCACGCCTCCGTCTCTTGAATTGCTCATATTATACCACGCTTTATGCGCCGTGTAAAGTGGGGAGTTTGTGTGGGAGGAGGTCAGCGCGTGGGAGTGTTTCGCCGCCTGCGGGCGGCGACCAACACAAGGGAGTTCCGCCGCCTGCGGACGGCGGCCAGCGCTGCGCGGCGTTGGATCCGTGCCGCCTCCCCAAAGGCGGGCGAAAACTTTGAAAAAAGGACGGGTTAAGGTCTGTGGACGGACATGACGTGCGGCTTTGGCGTTTAAGTGTGGGCGGTGCGGAATCACGCTGTGGTTCAGCACCGCCCGCACCTAAACGCCTAAAGCCGTTCATCCCGGCGCCCTACAGACTCTAACTCGTCCTTTTTCAAAAGTTTTGCTGGGTCTCGGGGGCTTTTTCAAAAGCCGCCCGAGCGGGGTTTGGGACTGGCCCCGAAAGCAAGCGGGTTCCGCTTGCTTTATCCCATCCGCCCATCCCTTTTTCAAAAGTTTTTGCGGGATTCTTAAGGGCGCTTTTTTCAAAAAGCGCCCTTAAGTGGGGTTCGGGGCAAGGCCCCGAGACGTCCCCCTTGACGGGGTCTGGGGCAGAGCCCCAGATTTTACCCCTCACGAGAACTGTGAGTTGTAGAGGGTGCTGTAGAAGCCGCCGGAGGCCATGAGGAAGGCGTGGTTGCCCTGCTCGATGACGTTGCCGTCCTTGACGACGAGGATGATATCGGCGTTCTGAATGGTGGATAGGCGGTGCGCGATAACGAAGCAGGTGCGTCCCTCCATGAGCGAGCGCATGGCCTCCTGAATCTGCTGCTCGGTGCGCGAGTCGACATTGGAGGTCGCCTCGTCGAGGATCAACATGGACGACTTCGGCAGCATGGCGCGCGCGATGGTGATAAGCTGCTTCTGTCCCTTCGAGATGTTGACGCCGTCGTCGGTGAGAACGGTGTTGTAGCCGTTCGGCAGCGCCTCGATGAAGGAATGTATGTGCGCGGCGCGGGCGGCGGCGACGATTTCGTCCATCGTCGCATCGGAACGGCCGTAGCTGATATTCTCGGCAATCGTGCCGCCGAACAGCCACGTATCCTGAAGCACCATGGTGTAGGCGCGGCGCAGGCAGTTGCGGTCGAGGTTGCGTATCTCGGTGCCGTCGACGAAAATCTGCCCGCCGTCAACGTCGTAGAATCGCATCAGCAGGTTGATGATAGTCGTCTTTCCGGCTCCGGTCGGGCCGACTATGGCGACCGTGCTGCCCTTTTTGACGTCAATCGAAAGATCGTGCAGAATCGTGCGGCCGGGAACATAGCCGAAGCGCACGTGCTCGAGCTTAACGTGTCCCTCGATGGACTCGGGACGCCCGTCGCCGGTGTAGCCGCGGTTGGACTCGCGCGCGGCGCTGACCTCGTCCTCGTCCGGCTCGTCGATTATGCGGAAGACGCGCTCCGCCGCCGCAAGCGCCGACTGAAGCTCGCTTAAAATGTTGGCAAACTCGTTTATGGGCCCGGCAAATTTGCGCGAATACTGCACAAACGCAGAAACGCCGCCGAGCGACATAAACAGCAGCGACCCCGCCTTGATAACGCCGGAGCTTGACAGCATGAAGAATATGCCGCCGAGAATTATGACAAGCGCGAGCGAAAAATTGTTGATAAAGTTGACGCCCGGGCCGATGATGGCGCCGTGGTAGTCGGCGTCGTAGTAGGCGGCGACGGCGTCGGTGTTGCGCTCGTCAAACCGGTCGGTTATGACGGATTCGCGACCGTATATGCGTATCGAACGCTGACCCGAAAGCATTTCCTCAGCGTAGCCGTTGAGCTGGCCGAGCTTCATCGAGCGCCGCTTGAACAGCGGACGAATGCGCTTGGTCTTGTACCGCGTGAAAATTATCGACACCGGCACCGTGACCGCGAAAATCAGTATCAGCATGGGCGAGATGGACACCATCATTATCAGTGAGCCGACCACAGTCACCACGCTCGTGCATATCTGAAGCAGGTCGTGCGAGAGCGAGGCGTTGACGGTGTCGACGTCGTAGGAAATGTGGCTGATGATGTCGCCGGTCGCGTGCGTGTCAAAATAGCTGACAGGCAGCTCGGTCAGCCGGTTGAAAAGCTGCCGCCGCATGGTGTAGATAATGCGCTGGCTGAGCTTGACCATCACCACCGCGAGTATGTAGGACATGACGGCTGAGGCGGTGTAGAAAATGATAAGCAGGCCGCAGTATTTTATCACCGTGTCCATGTCGACGTTGCCGGTACCGGCTCCGATGGCATCAATCGCCGTGCCCGACAGCTTGGGTCCTACGAGCGCGAGAATGTTGGAGCCGAGCATGAGACAGAGCGCCAGCAGCACGTACCAGCCGTGCTGGAACAGATAGCCGCCGAGGCGACGCATGACGGCGCTTTTGGTCTTCGAATCTATTTTTTCGTCCAGGCGGGAGCTGTTGAGCGAGCGTGAGCGGCCAAGTCCGCCGCCTCCTCCGCCGGGCATTCCGGGATTATTCAAGGAAAGCACCTCCCATCTGTGACTGACTTATCTCGCGATATACATCGCAGTCGCGCATGAGGCTGTCGTGGTCTCCCATGCCGATTATGCGACCCTCGTCGAGCACTATTATGATGTCCGAGCTCTTGACGGAGCTGACGCGCTGCGCCACGACTATCATCGTCATTTCGCCCGCCTCGGCCGCGATGGCGCGGCGCAGTGCGGCGTCGGTCTTGTAGTCGAGAGCGGAGGACGAGTCGTCGAGGATGAGTATGTCGGGCTTGCCTGCCAGCGCGCGGGCGATCAGCAGACGCTGCTTCTGACCGCCGCTGATGTTTGTGCCCTTGGTCGTCAGCATGTGATCCCAGCCATCGGGGAAGTGGTCGATGAAGTCGGCCTGCGCCATGGCGGCGGCGCGACGCAGCTCGTCGTCCGGAATGTCGCGGCCGAAGGAGACGTTCTCGCGCACCGTGTCGGCGTAGAGAAAGTCGTTCTGCATGGCCGCGCCGAACATGGAGTGCAGCTCGTCGCGCGGGATGGTGCGCACGTCGCGCCCGCCTATGCGTATCGAGCCCGAGTCGACGTCATACAGCCGCATGAGCAGCGAGACTATGGTCGACTTGCCCGAGCCCGTCGCGCCGATAATGCCGAGCGAGCCGCCGCGCGGAATGCGGAACGTGATGTCGGTTAAGTTGTTCTTGGTCTTGTTGTAGGAAAAATTGACGTGCTCGAAGGTTATATAGCCCTCGTTGCCGTCGGCGCGCGTGGGGAAGTCGGCGCTGCTTGAGACCGTCAGATCCTCGGGGCACTCAAGCACCTCGGCGATACGCCCCGCCGAGGCCGAGCACTTGGTGTACATGACGAAAATTCTCGTCACGCTCATCATGGCCTGCGAGATCAGCGTGAAATACTGCATGAAGGTCAGGATTTTGCCGGGCTTGGACAGCCCGCCGTTGACCAGCATTCCGCCGATGAGTATGACAGCGGCGATGCCGGCGTTCATGAAGAAGGTCATGAGAGGGTTGGTGGCGGCCATGGTGATGCCGGCCTTCTGCTCGTCGTGAACCAGCGCGCGGTTGACCTTGTCGTATCTCTCGCGCTCGTACTTGGTTTTCGACAGCGCCTTTATGACGCGGATGCCCTGCGCGTCCTCGCGCACGACGCGAGTCATGCCGTCGACCGAGCGCTGAACCTGAACGTAAAGCGGCACGCCGCGTCGGGATATGAGCGTCACGGACACAGCTATGAGCGGCAGCGTCGCGAACATGACGACAGCCATGCGGTAGTCAATTATGGCGGTGATGATGCCGCCGCCGAGCAGCAGTATCGGCGCGCGAACGCCCATGCGCTGCATCATGCCGACAAAGTGGTGGAAATTGTACGTGTCCGACGTCAGACGCGACTCGAGACTCGGGATGGTGAAGCGGTCGACCTGCGCCGAGGACAGTCGCATGGTCTTGTCGAACAGGTCGTGACGCACCGCCTCGGAGGTGTTGCGCGCGACCTTCGCTGCCATACGGTTGGCGGTTACGTTCATGGTTACGGCCAGCAGTGCGCAGAATATCATCAAAAGTCCCCACAGCACTATCTGGCTGACGCTCTCGCGCGGAACGATTTCGTCAATGATAAAGCCGAGAATGTAGGGAAGTATCAGTTCCATGACTGTGCCGAGAAATTTGATTGAAAGTCCCACGGTCATGCGGCCGTAGAATGGCTTCAGATACTTCAGCAGGTGTTTCATCTGTCGTCGCTCTCCCATGACTTGTCTATCTGACGGTTGACGGCCGCCGTCGCGCGCTCGGTTATGCGCGCGAGCATGGCGTTGAACTGCTCCATCTCCTCCTCGGTGAACTCCTCGGTGAGGTAGGAGTTCCAGCCCTTGATGATGTCGGTGACGCGGGGCAGTATATCGTAGGCCTTCTGTGTCGGATAGACGAGAATGACGCGCTTGTCCTCCACGCTCTGCCGCCGCTCGACGTACCCTAACTTCTCAAGCTGCGCGAGGTGGCGCGTGACGTTGCTTTTGTTGACGTAAATGTGCCGCGACAGCTGCTCCTGCGACATGCCCGGCGTGCGGCACAGCGTAAAGAGATAGGCCGTGTGGCCGCCGGAGAGTCCGGTTCCCTCGAGCGCCGCGGTGTGGTAAATATTTGAGCATCTTCCGATGACCCGTATCTGCCTCATGAATGACGGCATAGTGTTCCTCCGTTTGACATAATAGTTTTATCCGAGAATGGTTGCAAACGCAATAGTTGCATTTGCAACTGTTTTTATTATAGCACTTTTTTGGGCTTTGTCAAGGCTCGCGAAAGCATTTTCTGCTCTGTGCGGGAGCAAAAGCAGGACATTGCAGCGAGAGCTGCAATGTCCTGCCTGATTTTTTATGCGTGGCGATTATTTTACCGACTTTCCGTCGTGGAAGGCCTTTCCGACGACGTCGCCGAGGACGACGTAGGTGTTGTTGAAGGGATCGAAGGTGATGGGGCGCGCCAGCGCGACGTCGACGTTCCCGGAGGCGTCGAGCACGCGCTCATCTACGCTTACGTTGACGATTTTGCCGACGAGGCGGCCGGTCGAGTGGTCGTACTCCTTGAGCTCGCACTCGACGGCTATCGGCAGCTCCTCAATCAGCGGCGCGTCGACAAACGAGGACTTCACCGCGTGAAAGCCCGCACGGGCAAACTTATCGGGAACCTTGTTGCCGGAGACGATGCCGACATAGTCGCACTCGGCGACGTGCGCCGCGTCCGCCATGCTGACGGTGAAGGCTCCGCGCGCAAGCAGGCTTTTGGTCGTCTTGTGGCCGGAGCTTATGCACATGGATATTTCTTCGCCGTCGCTGATGCCGCCCCATGCGGCGTTCATGGCGTCAGGCGTGCCGTCCTCCGCGTAGGCGGCAAGAATGAATACAGGCTGCGGGTAGGTGTAAGGCTTTGCGCCCAGATTTTTTCTCATGACGTTTGTCTCCTTTATTATTTAGGATTTTGCCGCGCAACGCCCGACTGCGCGGTTGCACCTTCGGAACTACGCGGTGAAGCCATATCTTATTTTTCGCATTTTTGCTTGTCCCATGTCAGCTTGCCGGTCTCGACGGCGACCTCGTAGCGCTCGATCTTGTAGCTGAGCCGGGCAAGCGCGGCCTCAATCTGTGCTTTCTGCTCGAGAAGCGCCTCTCTTTGCTCGCGTAAAAGCTCCAGTCGCGCGCCGAAGGTCGAGTCGCCGAGGCTGAACAGCTTGACGTACTCGATTATGGCCTCAATCGGCAGGCCTGCGTTGCGCATACAGAGAATGAGCTCAAGCCAGCTGAGGTCCTCGTCCGTGTAGTTGCGTATGCCGCCCGGGGTCCGGCTGACTGGCGGCAGCATACCGACGCGCTCATAATAGCGCAGTGTGTCGGCGGATATGCCGTATTTTTCACTGACTTCCTTGATGGTCATGTGGGTCGCCTCCTTTGTATATATTATTATATAACATGGAGTTGACTCTAAGTCAAGAGGTTTTTTAAAAAATCAGAAAATTTTATGAACGCGAATTTTGCTGCCTTCAATTGCCATTCATAAAGCGGCGGGCGTTGAAAATAATAATAGCAGAGCGCGAAAGCGACTCAATTAATATAGATTAACGGATCACAGGATGCATAACATCCGGCGTTCCGAGTAGGAGTTCCAAAATGGCAAGAAATAACCGCGCACTCGTTCCCGAAGCTAAGGACGCTCTTGAGAAGTTCAAGATGGAAGCGGCTTCCGAAGTCGGCGTAAACCTCAACCAGGGCTACAACGGCGAGCTGACCTCCCGTCAGGCCGGTTCCATCGGCGGACAGATGGTCAACATTATGAACCCCGTACGAACTATGAAATTCGACCGTCACAACAGAATATCACAGGGACACAAAATAACCGTAAG
>CAKRSS010000053.1 GCA_934401725.1 uncultured Eubacteriales bacterium
ATTGGACGCCCCGCCCCGGCGGCCTGAAGTACGTCCCGGTGGGAGCGTCTGCGGTACAAATGGTTCTCGGGATGAAGATTGCACAAATTTAATGAGCGGAACCGCCCGCCATCAACAAACTACTTTGCCAGCAGAAAATCGATTTAAGCTGAACCCCCGGACGAGTAAAACCGGGGACAGAGCCGTACTTCAGCAAAGGCGCGGTAGAGCGATTCTGACCGAGCCGCGCCGGATGCGAGCCTCATGGAGGCGGATTCCGTCCACCCTAAGCCATCCCCACGGGAGTGGGGGAGTCCAGAGGGGGCGAACCGTATGTTCGCCGCCTTTGGTGCATTCTTTTGGTACTTTTCTGTTGCATAACAGAAAAGTACACTTCTTAACGTCCCGCAGACGTTATGGCGTGCCTTGCCAAGGCCAAAGAACTTTTCTTAACAGCATATGGGCATATGCAATACGCCCACATCTCCATACTGAGTATACCATACTTCTCCCCATAAATCAACAATCAACCGAAATTTTCTGTTCCCCTTAACCTCGCCTTCACAAATCCTTCAATAATTGCTGTTTACAAAATCGATTTTTTATGGTACAATGTCATAATAGGATAATATCGATAACTGTACTCATAAATTCGCCCCGGCAAAGGAGGAAAACCGTGAGAAAAAGACTTCCGCCCAAAGCAGCGGATATTCGCATACCGCTGACTGTTTGTATCATTATCGGCATATTTCTGCTGACCGTTTATACCGTCCTCACCTCGCTGACCGACTTCTCCCCGCTTATCCTCGGGATCGTGCTGACGGTGCTCTATCTCTACGCCGCCGTGTTCAGCTTCGTCGCAGTGCGCAATAAGCTGCGCAGCGTCGAGCTTGAGCGGCAGCGCGCCGACGCGTTCAATATCGAAATGCAACAGATGTTCCGCGAGTCCGTCGACCTGCCCTACGCCGTCGTCGCGGAGGACGGCCACATCACCGCCGCCTCACACTGCCTCCAGGACATACTCGGCCAGAGCTTCCCCTACGGCGGCCGCGTCGAGGACTTCTGCTCGGCCACCGCGCAGGAGATTATCAAATCAAGCACGCCTGAGGGTCAGCTCGCTATCCGACTCGACAGACCCGGCACCGTCGCCGCAACGCCGGGGGACGGTATGCGCGTCACTATACGCCGCCGCCGCTTCGTCGCACGCAGCTATCCCATGACGGTCAAGGGCGAGCACTGCCACCTCATTATCTTTACCGAAATCACCGCCCTCGTCGCGCTCGAGGATAAAATGGAGCGCGAAAATCCCGTCGTCGCCTACATCGTCATCGATAACCTCGAGGAGCTGGCGCAGTATATCCACGCCTCCTACCGCGCCGCCGCCAACGACATCGAGTCCATCCTCAAAAAATGGTCGACCGGCATGGACGGCATACTGCGCGAATACGACCGCGACAAATACCTCATGATAATCTCGCAGGAAAAGCTCGAGGAGTGCGTGCGAGCCAAGTTCGACATACTCGACTCCATCCGCGACGTCAGACTCGGCGACGACAATATGTCCGTCACCGTCTCGATGGGCATCTTCGCCGGCACGGGAACACCCGCCGAGCGTGAGACGGGCGCCGCCGAGGCGCTCGAGCTGGCACTTCAGCGCGGCGGAGACCAGGTCGCGCTGCGGCGCGGCGCCGAAATTGAATACTTCGGCGGCCGCAGCAAGAGCCTGCAGAAGCGGACACGCGTCCGCTCGCGCGTCAACGCGACGCTGCTGTGCGCCAAGATTGCCGAGTCCTCCAACGTGCTGGTCATGGGTCACAAAAACCCCGACTTCGACTGCATCGGCTCCTGCATCGGCGTGGCGAGACTGTCGCTGTTCTGCGGCGTGCCCGTCAAAATCGTCTCGGATATGGACAGCGAGAACCTGCACATCGTCCAGCGCCGCCTGGCGCGGTATGACGAGTACCGCGACATGTTCGTCGACGCGCTCGCCGGGCTCGACCTCGTGCGTCCGAACACGCTGCTCATCATCTGCGACGCAAATAACTTCAATATTATAGAAGCGCCCGAAATTCCCGACAACGTCGAGCGCATCGCCATAATCGACCACCACCGCCAGACGGCCAAGTTCGACTTCGAGCCGCTGATAAACTACATCGACCCCGCGGCGTCGTCCGCCTGCGAGCTGGTAGCCGAGGTGCTTGAGCAGTGCGTCCCGCACGGAACCCTGCTCAAGGACGAGGCCACCGCCATGCTCGCCGGAATCATGCTCGACACCAAGAATTTCTCCAAGGAAACCGGCCCCCGCACCTTCTCCGCCGCGCTCTATCTCCAGAACGAGGGCGGCAAGAGCGAGGCGGCGCGCATGTACTTCGACGAGAACATCGACGAATTCCTCGCCGAGGCCCGCTTCAGCAACGACATCGAAATATACCGCAACACCATCGCCATCACCCGCAGCGACGGCACCGGAAACGAACAGTACGACCGCGTCGCGGCCTCCAAGGCGGCAGACAAGCTGCTGGCCGTGCGGCAGGTCGAGGCCTCGTTCGCGCTGGTGTGCGCCGGGAATACCATCCGCATCTCCGGACGGTCGTCCGGCAAGATAAATGTCCAGCTCATTCTTGAGCAGCTGGGCGGCGGCGGCCACTTCGACGCCGCCGGAGCCGCCGTCGACGGCGTCATGGACAAGGCCTGCGAGCTGCTCAAGCGCGCTATCGACAGCTATCTCAACGACAGCATAAAGTCGTAAAGCACAAAATCCGATATTAAACTCTTCATTTAATATATTTCATCCGAAAGGGAGGACATAATCATGCAGGTTATACTGACTTGCGACGTAAAAGGTCAGGGAAAAAAGGATCAGATCGTAAACGTATCCGACGGGTACGCCCGCAACTTCCTGTTCCCCAAGGGACTCGCCGTTCCCGCAGACAAAAAGGCGATAACAGATATCCGGAACCGCGAGGCGTCCAAGGCGCACCGGCTCGAGCTCGAGCGCGCCGAGGCAACCGCCCTCGCCGAAAAGCTGGACGGAGTTCAGGTCAAAATAAAAATGGGAGCCGGAGCCGACGGCAGGCTGTACGGCTCGGTCACGCCCAAGGACGTCTCCGAGGCGCTCGCCGCGCAGTTCGGCATCACGGTGGACCGCCGCAAGATTGTCTCTGCCGAGCCTATAAAGGCGTACGGCAACTACATTCTTGAGGTCAAGCTGTTTACCGAGGTTACAGGCCGCATTCATCTGCTCGTCTGTGAGGGCTGAGCCGGGCGCACATGAACGAAGAACTCATACGAAAGCTGCCGTTCTCGCTGCTCGCGGAGCAGTCGCTGCTGGGCGCTATCATGATAGACCCCGAGGCGATACGCGAGGTAGCCGACTTCATCTCGTCCGAGGACTTCTATATCGAGGAGCACAAGCAGATATATCTCGCCATGCACGAGCTGTTTCTGACCGACAACGATATAGACCTCGTCACTCTTGTCGACACGCTGGTGCGCAAGGGCATTTACGACAAGTCGGGCGGTGAGGATTACATCCACACCATAGGCCAGGTGGTGCCGGGCTCGCAGAACATCAAGGACTATGCCCGCATAGTCAAGGAAAAAAGCGTTCTGCGCCAGCTCATCTCGGCCTGCGGCGACATCTCGGACACGGCATACTCCGAGCAGGAGTCGGTCACAAACATAATCGACAACGCGCAGAACCGCATTTTCGCCATAGCGCAGGGGCGCGACACGCGCACCTTCCGCCACATCCGCGATGTGCTCGGCGAGGTCTACTCCAACCTCAACCGCCTTTATGAGGGCGATGAGTCGGCTGTCGGCACGCCGACGGGCTTTTCAGGGCTCGACGCATTGCTGGCCGGCATGGGAAAGGGCGACCTCGTACTCGTCGGCGCGCGCCCCGGCATGGGAAAGACCAGCTTCGTGCTTAACATCGGCACAAACGTCGCCGAAAAAACCAAAAAAACCGTCTGTATTTTCTCGCTTGAGATGCCGGCAGAGCAGCTGGTGTCCAGAATGCTGGCGAGTGAGGCCATGGTCGACAGCTACACGCTGCGAACCGGCAAGCTCACCCAAGACGACTGGACCAAAATCGCCGAAGCCTCCGGACGTCTGGCCGGCGTGGACATACTCATAGACGATTCCACCGGCGTGACGGCGACCGCCATGAAGGCCAAGCTGCGCCGGGTCAAAAACCTGGGCCTCGTCATTATCGACTACCTTCAGCTGATGCAGGGCGAACGCCACCAGGACAACAAGGTTCAGGAGGTCGCCGAAATCACGCGAAACATGAAGATAATGGCAAAAGAGCTCGGCATTCCCGTCATATGCTGTGCCCAGCTCAACCGTGGTACCGACGGACGCACGGACAAACGTCCCGTGCTTTCCGACCTGCGCGACTCCGGCTCTATCGAGCAGGACGCCGACACGGTGCTTTTCCTCTACCGCGACGAATATTATAAGACTGACAAGTCTCCGACCGACGGTAACGAGTGCAGTATTGTTGAGGTCATAGTGGCCAAAAACCGTCACGGCTCGACCGGAATGGTCAAAATGGGATGGGTGGGCAAATATACCCTGTTCCGTTCCATAGCAGATAACGACTCTTTGCCGCAGTAGCGGTCAAAAATAACTTTATAATTATTATGAGAGGTACGCTATGTGGAATTTTGAAATTCCAGAGCGAGTCCATTCCGGGGGCGAGACCCTTAAGAAGCAGTACGCCGCAGGAGGCCCCTACGGCATGACCTTCATCCCCCCGCACATTCTTGCAAACATGCCCGAAAACACGCCCCTGCTGCTGGCTCTGTCCGGCGGCGAGGATTCACGCGCCCTGTTCTACCGTCTGCTTCAGTACAGCGAGGAGACAGGCGCGCCGCTGTCGGTGGCGCATGTCAACCACATGATCCGCGACCGCGAGGCCGACCGCGACATGCAGTTTGTCAAGGACCTCGCCGGGAGCGAGGGCGTTCCCTGCTACACCACCTGCATCAACGTCCCCCTGCGCGCCGATGACAGCGGCAAGACGCTCGAGCAGGCCGCGCGCGAGGCGAGATACGAGTTCTTCGACGAGCTGATGAAGGAGCACAGCATCCCCATCCTCGTCACGGCGCACACGCTCGGAGACCGCGTCGAGACAATTATATTCAACATGGTGCGCGGCACAGGGCTCAACGGCCTGTGCGGCATGCGTCCCAGCCGTGCGACGACGTACGGCGTGCTTGTCCGTCCGCTGCTGTTCACGCCCAAGAGCGAGATACGAAATTACAGCCTTGCCCGCTCGCTCGATCACGTTTTTGATTCGACCAACGACGACGACCGCTATACCCGCAATTTTGTGCGCCACCGCGTGCTGCCCGTCATGCACGACGTCAACCCGTCGCTTGACGCCGCAGTCGGCCGCATGGCCGAGTCGCTGCAAAACGACGAGGACTTCATCGCTATGCATGTTGAAAAATATCTCAGCGAGAACGGCGAGGCCGCCTGCGAGGCCGCCCGCCTGACGACGCTGCACCCTGCCCTGCTCGCCCGCGTGCTTGACAGAATGTACCGTGCAGCGCTCCAGTCGCTCGCCGACGATCCCGAGGCCTTCCGCGGCCGGAGCATCATCAGCCCGCGCCATCTTGAGACTGTGCACGTCGAGCTGCTCATCGAGCTGATTTCCGACGCCAAGGACGACGTCTCGGTCACGCTGCCGGGGAATGTCGAGGCGGGGGTTGTCGACGGCAGGCTCACCTTCACGCACACCGACCGCGAGCCGGGCAAGCCCTGCGACTACCCCAACAGTCTCGAGGCACTGCTCGACCTCGGCGGCGACGACTCCGACAGTCTCGGCAGCCTGCACGGCAGTCTGCGCGAGCTCTCCGAGATAATCCGCAACGCACGCGAGCTTCCACTGGATGAATAAAGATTTGGTGACGCGGGGCGCGTACCGCCCCGCGTCACCAAATCGCCGCGACGCCGACAGGCGGCGTCCCGGCCGTATGGCGGGAACCCGAAGGTGCGCTGCGAAGCAGCACCAAATCTTTGACCGCGCGGCTGCATATTAATTAATGTAGATTTTCTGAAAGGACCCATATGAACAAGGATATTGAACGCGTACTCGTCGACGAGGCCGAGCTTGACAAGATAGTCACCCGCCTCGCCGCCGAGATAGACCGCGATTACTCCACCCCCGGACACCGCCTCGTACTGGTGTCGATACTCAAGGGCTCGATTATGTTCACCGGAGCTCTTATGGGCAAGCTGAAAACGCCTGCCGAGATTGAATTCATGAAGGTGTCGTCCTACGGCGCGCAGACCAAGAGCTCAGGCTGCATCAGCGTGCTGCTCGACCTCAAGCGCGACGACCTCGCCGAGCTTGACCTGCTTATCGTCGAGGACATCGTCGACAGCGGCCGCACGCTCAACCTTCTGACAGGGCTGCTGCGCGACCGCGGCGCTCACAGCGTAAAGTCCTGCACAATGCTCGACAAGCCGTCGCGCCGTGAGGTAAACTTCACCCCCGATTACATAGGCGCCGAAATTCCGGATGAGTTCGTCGTGGGCTTCGGACTCGATTATGACGAAAAGTACCGCAATCTGCCCTATGTCGGCGTGCTTTCCCCCAGCGCTTACAGCACGAACGGCTAAGTAAGTTCAGCTTTTACGAAAGAGGAGTCCCATGAAAAAGAATTTCAGCGTAATTTTATTCTATCTGGTCATCATAGTGCTCATTGTGCTGGTGTCCTCTCAGCTGCTCGGACGCGGCAGCTACGAGAAGTGCACCTACGCGCAGGTTGAGGATTTCTTTGAGAACGACCTCGTCAAAAAATACGAGGTCTCAAACACATACAGGCTGACCATGGAGGTCTACGTCAAGGACGCCTCCTCCGAGGACGGCTTCACCCATGATGAAAACGGTAAAATTACAAACAAAACCAAGCTGTATTCCTATCAGCTCAGCGGTCTGAGCCTCTACAAGTTCGACCGCAACGCCGATGAATATTCCAAAAACAAAAACCTCGAAAACTTCGATTTCGAGCCCGAAACCACGCTGCCGTGGTGGGTCAGCCTCCTCCCGGCGGTGCTGGTGATACTGGCACTTGTCGCGCTGTGGGTGTTCGCCTCCAATCAGGCGTCCGGCAAGGCCGGCGGCAAGATGAATTCGTTCGGCCGCGCCCGCGTCAAGATGCCCGATCCCAACTCACGCGAGCGCGTCACGTTCAAGGATGTGGCCGGCGCGAACGAGGAGAAGGCCGAGCTCGAAGAGATAGTTGAGTACCTCAAGTCGCCCGCGAAATTCTCGCGTCTCGGCGCCAAAATCCCGCGCGGAGTACTGCTCGTGGGCCCTCCCGGCACAGGTAAAACGCTGCTTGCGAAGGCAGTCGCAGGCGAGGCGGGCGTGCCCTTCCTCTCCATCTCCGGCTCGGACTTTGTGGAGATGTACGTCGGCGTCGGCGCATCGCGTGTGCGCGACCTGTTTGAGACGGCGCGCAAGTCGCCTGCCGCGATAATTTTCATTGACGAAATCGACGCCGTCGGACGTCACAGAGGCGCAGGTCTCGGCGGCGGTCACGACGAGCGCGAGCAGACGCTCAACCAGCTGCTCGTCGAGATGGACGGCTTCGGCACGCACGACGGCATTATCGTGCTCGCCGCCACCAACCGCCCCGACATTCTCGACCCGGCGCTGCTGCGTCCCGGTCGTTTCGACCGCCGCATAACCATCGGCTACCCCGACATCAAGGGACGCGAGGAGATTCTGCGCGTCCACGCGCGCAAAAAGCCGCTTGAGGACACTGTCGACTTCCGCAAGGTCGCCCAGATGACCGTCGGCTTTACCGGCGCGGAGCTCGCGAACCTGCTCAACGAGGCCGCTCTTCTCGCCGCCCGCCGCTCCAAGGAGCTCATCGGCATGGACGAGATCGAGGACTCGTATATGAAGATGCTGCTCGGTCCCAAGAAGAAGGGGCACGTCCGCACCGAGCACGACAACCGTCTGTGCGCCTTCCACGAGGCAGGCCACGCGGTGTCGTCCTACTACTGCGAACACACCGACCCCATCAAGATCATAACCATAGTTCCGGCGGGCAGCGCGGGCGGCGTGACCGTCAGCGTGCCGACCGAGGACAGTATGGGACGCTCGCGCAACGAGATGCTTGAGAGCATAGTCTGGGCGCTCGGCGGCCGTGTCGCCGAGGAGCTGGCCATGGACGACATCTCGACGGGCGCGACTGCTGACATACGTCAGGCGACCAAAATCGCGCGCGACATGGTGACGCGTTACGGCATGAGCAATAAGCTCGGCGCGATACTCTACGGCAGCGAGCACTCGGGCGACGAGGTGTTTCTCGGCCGCGACTTCTCGTCGAGCCGCAACTACTCCGAGAAGACCGCCGCCGAGATTGACGACGAGATCCGCGCCGTCATAAACGAAGCTCACGCGCGCTGCCGCGAGATACTGACGGCGCACCTTGACAAGCTGAATTTCGTGGCCGGGTTCCTGCTCAAGAACGAGACGATGGACGCGGACCAGTTCAAGGCCGCGATGGAGACCGACGGAATCACCTACGAGGAGCTTGAAGCGATAGCTGAGGAGCGGCGCCGCAAGAGCCGCGAGGACAACGAGCGCCGCCACCGCGAGAACGAGGCGCGCACCCGCTCCGAGGCCACCGAGCGTCGTCACGGCGACGACAGCGACGACCACGACGGCGACGACCACGACGGTCGTGACGGTCAGGACGGTGACGGCTCCGGCGACTCCGCGAGCTCCGCCAACCGTGCGGACTGGCACTGATCAGATATGAAGAAAACTCTCCCCTTTGTATAAAGGGGGGAGTTTTTTGTGTGGGACCGGGGTGAGGCGTATTGCATATGCCTGTATGCAGGAGAGTTCCTGCGCCCTTGAAAGGACACGCCGGAATGCTCGCCGGAAAGTGTAGCGCAACCCGCGCGGGGCAGGCTAACCATTGACGCCCCGCCCCGGCGCCCCCCCGTGCGTCCCGATGGGGGCGTCTGTGGTACAAATGGTTCTCGGGATGAAGATTGCACAAGTTTAACGAGCGGAACCGCCCGCCATCAACCAAACTATTCTGCCAGCAGAAAATCGATTGAGGCTGAACCCCCGATAGAGTACAACCGGGGACAGAGCCGTACTAAAACAAAGGCGCGGTAGAGCGATTTTGACCGAGCCGCGCCGGTGCCGTGCGCCAATGAGGCGGATTCCGTCCACCCTAAGCCATCCCCACGGGAGTGGGGGGATCCCCAAGGGGGGCGAACCGTAGGTTCGCCCCCGCTTGGGTGCGTTCTCTTGAATTTGATTATGCCTTCGGCATAATCAAATTGTTCTTTCTCTGCCGCATAGCAGAAAAGTACACTTCGAACACGTCGGAATTCGCCACGGCGGCAGCCTGCCAAGGCCAAAGAACTTATTTATCAAAAAAGCGGTCCTCGCAGGCCACCCTGCGAGAACCGCAAAATCAATTTAATCAATTAACGCATACCGGCATATGCAATAGCCAAACTCACTCATCCCCCCGTGCTGCCGCGGCAAACGCCCCGAATAACCTCTCCGCGACGGCGTCCTTGCCGTAGAACAGCTCGGGATGCCACTGCACGCCGAGCAGAAACCGCTCGCCCGGCAGGCTTATCGCCTCGATGATGCCGTCCTCGGCGACGCCCGCGACCTCAAGTCCCGGCGCCGGTCGGCGCACTGCCTGGTGGTGGAAGCTGTTGACCTTGATCTCGTTAGCACCACCCGCTATGTCGTATAGCCGCGTGCCCGGCGCGAGATGAACCGACTGCCCGCAGACGTCGCGGGGCTCGGTCTGGTGGTGCCCCTCGATGTGCTGGTACAGGTCGCCCCCCAGCGCTACGTTGAGCAGCTGTATCCCACGACAAATGCCGAGTACGGGCTTTTTGCCCGCGAGCACGCGCTCCGCCAGCGCCAGCTCGAACTCGTCGCGCGCCGCACTGACGTCCACAGAGTCGAATTTTATCTGCTCGCCGTAGTATTTCGGGTCGACGTCCACGCCGCCCGAGAAGAGAAATCCGTCAAATTCCGCCGCGTATTCGTCGAGCTTGCCCGGCTCGGTCGTGTAGGACACAAACACGGGCAGCACGCCCGCGTCCCACAGCGCGTCAAGATAGGCAGGGCGCATGCGTATCATGCCCTGCGAGTTGTAGGACGGAGTGACCGCGATAAGTGGACGTTTCATAAGCAATTCTCCCGGTGATTATTTTCTTCTGCTGCGGGACACGGCCGTGTATATCACCGGCACGATGACAGCCGCCGCCACCATCTCGATAATGCCGTTGAAGCCGACGATGGTCGCGATTATGGCCTTGAAAATGGCCGCTGCGGTCTCAGCCCAGCCGTCGAAGAAGTTGAAAAGATAGAGCATGGTCAGCACCAGCACGGTGTTGGTCAGCGTCGCGGCGACGGCCGCGATTACGGCCGAGACGGGACGCACTATCTTTTTGCAGCACAGCGCGAACAGCGCCGCCGCCACAATTCCGACGATAATTCTCGGCAGAACCGACACCAGCGGATTCTGGAAGGGAATATTGCCCGGCGCGGGCTCCATAAACGCCTTGACCACACAGGTCAGACCCCACACGCCGCCGATCATCGCGCCGTATTTCCACCCGAGAAACAGCGCCGCGATAATGACGGGAATGTGCAGCGTCGTAATCGCGGGGCTCGCGGGCGAATAGGATATGTACCCGGTATAAGGCACAAACGTCATGACGATAATAATGGCGATGAACATGCCGGCGAGGGTCAGTTTTCTGGTTTTTTCGGTAGTTTTCATGATTTACCTCCTTTTTTTGAGGACTTGTCTCGAGAGATCAATATTATTGTCCCCATTATATATTAAATTGAAACAATTTGCAAGAGGGCGGTTGAGAGAATATCGGGCAACGCGGGTCGGCTTTTGTGGCAATGTTACACAAATGAGGTTGTGATTGCGGTGCGCGTGATGAATAGGTGAGGGCGGAGTCGGGTAAAATACCAACAGGCGGCGTAATGTCGCCCGGTCTTGAGAGGAGTTTTTCAGATGGTAATGGACAGAATCGCGCTGGTAATTGCGATAATCGGCGCACTTAACTGGGGTAGCATCGGACTGTTCAGTTTTGATATAGTGGCATGGATATTCGGCGGACAGGGCGCACTTGTCAGCCGGATAATATACACCGTTGTGGCGCTTGCGGGCCTTTGGCTCATTTCCATGCTCTTCAGAACGCAGGACAAAGTGGAGCCCGTCGGCGAATGAGGCTCCGGCGCAGGGAGGCGCGGCTTCCCTGCGTTTTTTTGATGAAATCCGGTTGATTTTTCGGGAGGGATGGTTTATAATTATGTATGTATAGTTGGCGGCGACCGGCCGCCGAAAATTCACACCCGGAGGATATTATGGAACTTGGAGTAATGACCAACGCCTACCGTTTCGACCGCGGCGGCAAGACCTGCCACAGCTACATATACCAGCTGACCTCGCTCGCCGAGGCGGGCTTCCGCGTTGCCGACATAAACACCTGCGCTTCCGTCCGCGCCTGCGGCGACGAGCTGGCAAACGACAACTGGGAGGCCGTTGTCGAGACGCTCGGCAACCGTGCGGCCGAGCTTGGCGTCCGCTTCTCGCAGGCGCACGCGCCCTTCAACGGAAACATATTCATTCGCGGCAAGCGCCCCGATGAGCAGTATATGCAGCTTTACCGTGAGATGACACGGCGCGCCATCACGGCGGCGTCGCGGCTCGGCGCGCGCTGGGTCGTCGTCCACCCGCTGACCGACACGGTTAACACCGAGTTTGACAACGAAATCCAGTGCCGCACCAACCATGATTTTTACGCCGAATACGTCGAGCTTGCCTCGCGTCTTGGGGTTGGCATTGCGTTTGAGAACATGTCCGAGCCTGCGGACAAGCCGGATCTGCGCCGCCGTTACGGTGCGGACGTTGACGATCTTTTTGCGATTCTCGAGAGCTTCGGCGACGCGCCGGTGGGCATTTGCTGGGACTTTGGCCACGGCCGCATATCCTACACCGACCAGCCGCGTCAGCTGCGCCGCATAGGCTCGCGGCTCAAGGCGACGCACGTGCACGACAACCGCGGTGAGCGCGACTCGCACCTCATACCGTTTGTCGGCGGCAACATAAAGTGGGAGCAGATCATGCCTGTTCTGCGCGAAATCGGCTACGAGGGTGATTTTATTCTCGAGACGCACTCGTTCATGGCGAGCGTCCCCGACGCGCTGCGCCCCTCCGCCGGGCGGCTGATGAGGGAGTTTGGGGAGTACTGTCTCTCGCTGTGAGGCGGGGGGGTGAGGCGTATTGCATATGCCTGTATGCATAAATAGTTCTTTGGCCTTGACAAGGCACGCCGGAACGTCTGCGGGACGTTAAGAAGTGTACTTTTCTGTTATGCAACAGAAAAGTACCAAAAGAGTGCACCAAAGGGGACGAACCTACGGTTCGCCCCCTCTGGACTCCCCCACTCCCTTGATGGATTGGTGGTGGCGTGCGTCACCCTCATTGCACGCACGGTGCCGGCATCACGCCTTTCGGTGACGCTCGGCTTTGTCCCCGCTTGGACTCGCCGGATGGGTTCTGAAGGCGTTTGTTCTAAACTTAGCGTGACGTTTTTCAAGGCCGACCAGTGCGTGCGGATGGCAGCTTATAGGGGTGAGGTTGGGACAAGGCAGGCTTGAAGGAGTTAGTTTTTGGCAGGAAAACGGCTAAAATTGAACGCTCGCCGAGCCCCGAAAACCCCATTTCTCGCCCGCAAGCCTCATTTTTTCGCCTGCAAGCCCTATGTTCCGCCCGCTGTGCCCCATTTTCAGCCTAATTAGCCTTCATGAGCGGCAACGCCGCAATATGATGGCGCGGGTCGTGCGGCGTGAGCTTGCGGTTCTATCGAACCTCATCCGAACGGTGAAGCGCTCTCCGAAAACCTCATTCCAACAGCCATTTGTACCGCAGACGCCCCCACCGGGACGCACGGGGGGCCGCCGGGGCGGGGCGTCAATGGTTAGCCTGCCCAG
>CAKRSS010000054.1 GCA_934401725.1 uncultured Eubacteriales bacterium
CCTTGGCGGGGTTCGGGGCAGCGCCCCGAGAGCAATCGGTTCCCGCTCACTATGTCCCGACCGCCATCCCCTTTCCCGAAAGTTTTTGCGGGATCCAAGGGGGCTTTTTTCAAAAAGCCTCCTTGGCGGGGTCTGGGGCTGGCCCCAGATTAATTCTTAATCGTCCAGATACCTGCACGCGGCGAGGGCGGCGATGGTGCCGTCTGCGGCGGCGGTTGTGACCTGGCGGGTGCGCTTGGAGCGGCAGTCACCGGCAACGTAGAAGCCGGGGGTCGCGGTCTGGCAGGTCTCGTCGGTGTCGAAGTAGCCGTACTCGTTGAGCGCGGCGAGTGCGGCGAAGGGCTCGTTTTCAGGCTCGAGCCCGATTGCAACGAAAATTCCGTCGACCATAAGCTCGCGGACAACGCCGTCGTCAGAACGAATGCGCAGCCCCTCCAGCCTGTCGGAGGCAATCAGCGAGTCAACGGTCTGATTGAATATCGACTCGATGTTCGGCCGGGCGTTCACCTGCTCAATCAGACGCCCCTCGCCCGTGAAACGGTCGAGCTTCTGAATGACAGTCACCTTGCGGCAGACCTCGGAGAGCAGTATCGCCTCCTGAAGCGCCGAGTTGCCGCCGCCGATCAGCGCAACGTCGCGTCCCTTGTAGAACGCACCGTCGCAGACGGCGCAGAAGGATATGCCGTCGCCGAGAAATTCCTCCTCGCTCTCGAGCCCGAGACGACGGTGCTTGCAGCCGACCGCCGCAATGACAGTCCGCCCGATATAGCTGCCGACCTCGCCCGTCACGACAAAGACGCCGTCCTCGTTCTTGGCGACGCCGACTACGGTGTCAAACTCGGTGTCGGCCCCCTGCGCGAGAACCTGTTCGACCATCGCGTCGGCTATCTCGCTGCCGCTCGATGATGCAATGCCGGGGTAGTTTTCAATTTTTGGCGAGAAGGTCATCTGCCCGCCGAACGCGCTGCGCTCGATTATGAGCACGCTCTTTCCGGCGCGCAGACCGTACAGCGCGGAGGTGAGTCCGGCGGGGCCGCCGCCGATTATGATAATATCGTACATTTGAAAATCCTTTCGGTTGTTATTCGCTCGGTTGTAATCCGCCGCAGACGCGGCAATGGGGCTGTCTAACGCCTGCGCGTCCGACAGCCCCGTTGGCTGTGTCAGTCAGCACCGGGCGCTGACTTTGTTTTGCCATGTAAGTGCGGGAGCGTGAGTCCCCGCCGACTCAGGCCTTGACCGCCTCGTCGATGAATCTCTGGACGGGGCCGGGGCCTGCGTACTTCTCGATGTTCTCGCCATCAACCACGACAATCGTGGGCGCCTGGCGCACGCCGAACTGCGTTGCGGCCTCGGGGTTGTCGTCGGCGAGAATCTTCTCGTAGGCGATACCGGCGCGGTCGAGCTTGGCGGCGGCTATTTTGCAGTTGGGGCAGGTCTTGGTAGCGAACAGAATGACGCGGCGGCCGATGTGGTGGTGCGTGCAGCCGCATCCGCAGGATGCCTGCTGCTCCTCGACGGCCTCATTCGCAGTGCGGTCGGAGTGGGTGATCGACGCATCGGGCTTGTATACGCGTCTCTCCTTGTACTCCTGCGCCTTGCCGCTGTTCCAGTTCTGAACTGGACGGTAGTAGCCGGTTATGCGGCTGTAAACCTCGGCGTCCGAGCCGCACTCGGGGCACTTGAACTGCTCGCCTGCAAGGTAGCCGTGATTGCGGCAGACCGAGTAGGTCGGCGAGAGCGTGTAGTAGGGCAGACGGTAATTCTCGGCAATCTTGCGCACGAGCGTTGCGGCGGCGCGCCAGTCAGGCAGCTTCTCGCCGAGGAAGGCGTGGAAGACGGTGCCGGAGGTGTAGAGCGTCTGGAGATTGTCCTGAATGTCGAGCGCCTCGAAAACGTCCGAGGTGAAGCCAACGGGCAGGTGGGAACTGTTGGTGTAATAGGGAGTTCCGCCGTCCATGGCCGCAGTGATGATGTCGGGATACTTTGCAACATCGTGCTTTGCAAGACGGTAGGAGGTTGACTCGGCGGGAGTTGCCTCGAGGTTGTAGAGGTCGCCGTACTCCTCCTGGTAGTCGGACAGGCGCTCTCTCATGTGGTTTAGCACGTTCTTGGTGAACTCCTGCGTCTCGGGGTGCGTCATGTCGGCGCGCAGCCAGTTTGCGTTGAGTCCGGCCTCGTTCATGCCGACAAGACCAATGGTCGAGAAGTGGTTGTCGAACTTGCCGAGGTAGCGGCGGGTGTAGGGGTAGAGCCCGGCCTCGAGCAGGCGGGTGATGACCGTCCGCTTGACCTTGAGCGAGCGGGCGGAGATGTCCATCATGCGGTCAAGTCTGCGGTAGAAGTCGGCCTCGTCCTCGGCAAGGTAGGCAAGACGCGGCATGTTGATGGTCACGACGCCGATAGAGCCCGTCGACTCGCCCGAGCCGAAGAAGCCACCCGACTTTTTGCGCAGCTCGCGCAGATCAAGACGCAACCGGCAGCACATCGAACGCACGTCCGACGGCTCCATATCCGAGTTGATGTAGTTTGAGAAATAAGGTGTGCCGTACTTCGCGGTCATCTCGAAGAGCAGCTTGTTGTTCTCGGTCTCCGACCAGTCGAAGTTGCGTGTGATGGAGTAGGTGGGGATGGGGTACTGGAAGCCGCGGCCGTTGGCGTCGCCCTCGATCATAATCTCGATGAACGCCTTGTTGACCATGGCCATCTCGGCCACGCAGTCGCGGTACTTGAAGTCGCACTCTTTGCCGCCGACGATGCAGTTGAGATCGGCGAGGTCGGCGGGAACAGTCCAGTCAAGAGTGACGTTGGTGAAGGGAGCCTGAGTGCCCCAGCGCGAGGGCGTGTTGACGCCGTAAACGAAGGACTGTATGCACTGCTTGACTTCCTTATAGGTCAGATTGTCGACCTTGACGAAGGGCGCGAGGTATGTGTCGAACGAGGAGAAGGCCTGAGCGCCTGCCCATTCGTTCTGCATAATGCCGAGGAAGTTGACCATCTGGTTGCACAGTGTGGAGAGGTGCGCGGCGGGCGACGAAGAAATCTTGCCGGGAATGCCGCCGAGCCCCTCCTGAATGAGCTGCTTGAGGCTCCAGCCCGCGCAGTAGCCGGTCAGCATGGAGAGGTCGTGGATATGTATGTCGGCCGAGCGGTGGGCGTTGGCGATTTCGTCGTCATAGACCTCGCTGAGCCAGTAGTTGGCGGTGATAGCGCCGGAGTTGGAGAGAATGAGTCCGCCGACGGAATAGGTGACGGTGGAATTCTCCTTGACGCGCCAGTCGGCGGCCTTGAGATAGCTGTCGACGACGTTCTTGTAGTCGAGCACGGTGTTGCTCATGGAACGCAGCTTTTCGCGGTTGCGGCGGTAGAGGATGTAGGCCTTGGCCACGTCGGCGTAGCCTGCCTGACCGAGCACCTCCTCAACGCTGTCCTGCACGTCCTCGACGGCGATGAGATCCTCCTTCACCTTGGGGGCGAAGTCGGCTGTCACCTTGAGGGCGAGAAAGTCGATGATATTCTGGGTGTAGGGCTTTTCGATGGCGTCGAAGGCCTTGGTGATGGCGTCGCTGATTTTGGTGATGTTGAAATCAGCTATCTTGCCGTCTCTTTTTACGACTCTGTACATTAGTTTTTCCTCCGATAGGTCATTTATATTGAAATTTTTTATTTTTCACATCCCGCGCAGCTCGGCGGTGGGAATATATTTGCGGACTATGTCGAGATAGCGCCGCATGTCGTCGCGGGACACACCCTTGGTGCCGGGGACGATGAGCGCGCCTGAGTCGACGAAATTCTGAAGAAAATACCGCTCCTCGCCGCGCAGCCAGCGGCCGATGTCCTCCATGTCGGCGTCGGTGTGCAGGCCGCTCACCACCGTCGTGCGGAACTCGTGCTCAACGCGTCCCTCACGCAGCATCCCGACGCTGCGCTCGATGGCCTCCATGTCGACAGCCTCGCAGCCGACGGTCGCAGGGTACTTCTCACGTGAGTTTTTTATGTCCATTGCGACGTAGTCGATAAGGCCCTCGTCAATCAGCGAGGCGAGCACGTCAGGACGCGTACCGTTGGTGTCGAGCTTGACCTCGTAGCCGTAGCGACGGATGAGGCGGAGCAGCTCGGGCAGCTCGGGTCGCAGCGTCGGCTCGCCGCCGGTGACGGCGACGCCGTCAAGCAGTCCCGCACGCTTTTTCAGAAAAGCTTCGAGCTCGGCATAGCTTATGTGCTGCGCGCCCTCGAGCCCGGTCACCAGCGGGGCGTTATGACAGAAGGGACACCGGAAATTGCATCCGGCGAGAAACACGGTCGCCGCCGTCCTGCCGGGAAAGTCCAGCAGAGTGAGCTTGGCAAGCCCGTTAATTGTCGGCTCCATCCGACACACCTCCCCTCAAAGCGCTCGACAGTGCCATTATAACATCAGATAATTTGTTTTTCTGTGACAAAGTCACAATGTAGCTTGTTTTCTTGAAATTCGACACAATATATAGATGCGAGGCCTCTTTTTTGTGCGTTTTTGCCTATATCTTGTGGTATATATCCCGAAAACGCCCCACCGGCGGAGGCGCTTTGCAAAAGACTTCATTATTATAATAGAAACCACCGCCGCTGGCGACGCCCGGCGGCGGTCGCAGCGTGACGGCACTGTGACGGCGGCGTGAGGCGGCAGTGCTGCGACCATGATTTGGAAGATGTGCCGTGTGAAGCTCCGCTGTCTCGGACGAGGGAACGCCCCGCCGGAGGCGGAGCGGGCGGGGAAGGGAGGTAGCGTGACGCGTTTTGACCGATTTTTGAGGCTGAGTTATTGACTAAATATCCAAAAATGAAGGCTCGAAACGCAAAAACATCATTTTTTTCAGCGATATTTTGGATAAAAATGTTTTGAAACTGAAAATGGTATTGACAACGGGCAGACATTTTGATATAATTATCGAAACATAAGGTGTTTGTCCGGTGACGGCGGATGGATGGTGACGTCCGCGGCGGCGGCGCCCTGTGTTAATCCAGGAAAACAAAATTTTTTAATAAGGAGACAAAAATCATGAGTAAGACTCTGAGACGGGTTATTAGCCTCGTTATGGTCGTCTGCATGCTGTTCACGATGGCTGTCATCTTCTCCAGCTGCAAGGACAAAACACCGGCCGAAGTTAAGACCTACACCTACAAGAGCTATTCGACTGCCCTCGGCAACAACTGGAACCCCCACACCTGGGAGACCAATGCTGATGACTCCATTCTCTCCTACCTCACCAGCCCGTTCTGCGATCTGTCCATCAAGGACTCCAAGAACGGTGTCTACCAGTGGGTATACGAGATGGCTACCTCCATCACCGACGTTACCAAGGACCACAAAGATGATCTGACAAAGTACAAGGTCACGCTGCCTGAAGGCAAGACTGCCGCAGACATCGATGCCGGTTACGTTTTCGAGATCAAGCTGAACCCCGACGCTAAGTGGGAGAACGGCGAGAAGATCACTGCTGATGACTACATCTACTCCATGGAGCAGCTTCTCAACTCCAAGATGAGAAACTATCGTTCCAACCTGTACTGGGGTGGTGAGTCTGCCGTTGCAGGTGGTCTCGCATTCTACAACTCCGAGGCTCCTATCTACGAGGCTATGGTTGCTCCCTACGAGAAAGAGGGCGACTACTCCTATGATCTCGACGCAGGTATCGCTAAGGGCGAGGTTTACATCAGCCTCTCCAGCACCGAGACCACTCTGACCGGTTCCAACTACACCCTCAACAGCCTCCACTCCGACCACGGGGCCGGCGACGACGCTGACTACAAGGTTATCTCTGAGGCCGAGAACGCATACGGCTACACCAAGGTCACCGCTGAGAACAAGGAAGTTGTTATGCGCATCCTGAAGGCTTGCCTCGCTCTGTTCGGTATCACCGACGAAGCAGACATTGCCAACTACTCAAAGGAAGCTCTCTTCATCAACACCGGTAAGGTCGGCGATAAGGTCGAGTACGACGCTGTCGGTTGCTACAAGGTTGACGATTACACCATCCGTTACGTCTGCCAGACCAGCATCGAGCTCAACTACTTCCTCACCTCCTGCACCTCCACATGGCTTGTTTACAAGCCTCTGTACGAGGCCGGCAAGGACACCACCGGTGAGCTTGTTACCACCAATTACGGTACCTCCAAGGAAACCACCATGTCCTACGGTACCTACAAGCTTGAATCCCTCCAGCAGGATAAGCAGATAGTTTTCGTTCAGAACGAGAACTGGTACGGCTTCGAGAAGCAGGATAACGGCTCTCTCATTTCCTACACCAACTTCGAGGTCGACGGCAAGAAGGTACAGCAGTACCAGACTACCAAGATCGTCATCGATGTCATGAAGGAAGACGCCGCTAAGCTGGCCTTCATGAAGGGCGAGCTTTCCGACTGGGCGCCCACTCCCGATGACCTTGTCACCTACGCAACCTCTGACCAGCTCTACAAGGTTGACGAGACCTATACCATGTCCTTCTTCTTCAACACCAACGTTGAGGCTCTGAAGTCCATGGATTCCGCAAAGGGCAACAAGAACTCCGTTGCACTTTCCAACACCAACTTCCGCAAGGCTATGTCCCTTGCTATCGACAGAGCTAAGTACGTAACAGCTACTGCCGGTTACAAGCCCGCATACGCCATTATGAACAACCTCTACTTCTACGACGTTTACAACGATCCTAACTCCTCCTACCGCAACTCCGACGAGGCTATGCAGGCTATCTGCAACCTCTACGGCGTTGAATACGGCGCGGGTAAGGCGTACGCAACTCTGAAGGAGGCATATCAGTCCATCAACGGCTACAACCTCACCGAGGCTAAGGCTCTGATGAAGACTGCCTGCGATGAGCTTGTCGCTGCCGGCCTCTACAAGGCAGGCGACGAGATCAAGGTTCGCATAGGCTGGGCTAAGGGCGCGCTTCAGTCCTCTGACCAGAAGTGCGTTGCAATGCTGAACGATTTCGTTAACGCTGCTCTCGAGGGCTCCGGCTTCGGCAAGATCACCTTCGAGGCTGTCGGCAACATCGAGAACCGCTATGCTGACGTTGCAAAGGGCGAGTATGCTATCGGTTACGGCGCATGGGGCGGCGCTGCCTTCTACCCGTTCCGTAACTTCCAGGTCTACATGGATCCCGCTAACTACGACATCCATGAGGCTGCCTGCTGGGATCCCACCTCGACGAAATGGACTCTCAAGGTCAATGGCGAGGATGTCACCATGACCTGCCAGGAGTGGTCTAACTGCCTTGTCGGTAACGGTAAGTACGCTAATGCGGGCTTCGATGTAAAGCTGTCCATCACGGCTCAGCTCGAGGAAATGTACCTCAAGCTGTACTATCGTATCCCGCTCTGCGGCACCACTTCTTGCTCCATGCTTTCCTACCAGGTTAAGTACTACACCGAGGACTACAACATCATGTACGGCTTCGGCGGTCTGCGCCTGATGTCCTTCCAGTACGACGACGCTGCATGGACAGAGTTCGTCGCAAGCAAGAACGGAACTCTTAACTACGAATAAAACGTAGCTTCCAGGATCGCCCGATCCTGATACGGGTGGGCGGAGGTATTCTTACCTCCGCCTGTCTACGATTTTCGGCAACGGCGCCCGGCGGGGGCAAAATCCCTCCGGGCGTTCACCGATATTATCAAGGAGACAACCGATGGCAAAATATGTTATCAAAAGAGTTCTGTTGATGCTGTTCACACTTTTCGTGATAACCACGATCTGCTTCATGCTTATCAGAATTCTCCCGCGCGAGCTGCCTCTGGACAAGAACCAGCGGGATGTTATACTCGCGCGCTTTGAAGCACTCGGATATAATAAGCCGCTGCTCGTTCAATACGGCATTTACCTTAAAAATATCATTACAAGCTGGGATTTCGGTACCTCGTGGTACATATCTTTCCGCACTCCTGCATGGGACGTTCTTATCAGCCGCCTGTTGCCTACGGTGATGGTAAACCTTTATTCGCTCCTGTTTTCGACGCCTCTCGGCATCGCCCTCGGTATTTACGCTGCAATCAGAAAGAACCGTTGGCAGGATCACGTCATAAGCACCCTTGTTATGGTGTTTGTTTCGGTGCCGAGCTATGTTTATGCGTTCCTGGTGCAGTATTTCTTCTATCTTAAATGGAATTTGTTCCCGCTTACTGTTTATTCGCTGGCCGACGCGGGCGGCTCCTGGTTCTCCGGTAAGATGTTTTACAGTATGGTTCCGGCAATTCTGGCGCTGTCGTTCGGTTCGATAGCCTCGCTCTGCCGCTACACCCGTGCCGAGCTTACCGAGGCCTTAACTTCCGACTATATGCTTCTGGCCCGCACCAAGGGTCTGACGCGGTCGCAGGCGACTGTGCGTCACGCCATGAAGAACGCTATGGTGCCGATTCTGCCTATGATTATTTCCGGCTTTATCGGCATTCTGGGCGGCTCCATGATTATCGAGCAAATATTCTCGATACCGGGTGTCGGTCAGCTTTATATCAAATCCATAAGCCTGCTTGACTATGATGTGTTCATGATGGACACGGTGTTTTACACGTTTGTCGGTCTGCTGGCAGGCATCGTGGTCGACATCAGCTATGGTTTCATAGATCCGAGAATAAGAATGGGGGAGAGATAAAATGCAGGATAACAGGTTTGAAAGTATCCCCAGCGAAAAATTCGAGTTTGCCAACCATGGCGAACGTATCTCGGATAAAAAGTTTGATGACAAGCCCATAGGCTACTTCAAGGATGCATGGATGCGCTTCTGCCGCAACAAGGCGTCTATCGTGGCGGGCCTGATTATCGTTGTGATAGTGCTCTTCGCCTTTCTGACGCCGTTGCTGACCTCGCGATTTAACGCTAAGTTCATGGACACATACTATCAGAAGATGGGGCCCCGCAACCTGGTGCTCAGCAAAATAGGATTGGCTGACGGCGGAACCGAACGTAAATTCACCGAAAAGGGTCTTATTTCTGCGTACGCTGTCGGAATGGGTGCGTTGGATTATGATGGTCACGGGCCAAAGCTCGCAGATTCGTATGACTCCGAGTATCAGCCTGTCATCAAAAACCACGGTCTTAACGGCGATGAGAACAGCTCTCAGTCACGTTATGAGGCGCGCATTGACACCTACCTTGCAGTCGGCTTTCTCTACCTCAGTGTAGAGCGCAGTGAGTACGATGCCATCGTCGCGTGGGAGAAGGAGACGGGTAAGCACGTGCTTTACCCGCTCGTCGAGCTCAACGAGTACAACCCCGACCCCACCAGCACCTCCGGTAACTACTGGTACAAGATGAACTCCAAGTATGAGCCCGTCAGGACGCTTGCCGACGGCAACGTCCGCCGCATCAGACTGTCCGACGACATGGTGCTCGAGGACAACTACAAGCGCAACGAGGACGGCTCGCTCAAATACTACGAGTACACCGGCGGCGGCACAACCGAGACCGCGATGTACAAGGTGAGAGTTCTTTACTACAACTACTATCAGTTCAAGAACGGCTTTGAGCCGGAGTACATCTTCGGCACCGACTCGCAGGGCTACGATATGTCGCTCCGCCTTGCAAACGGCGTGCGTCTGAGCCTGCTTGTCTCTGTCTGCGTGTCGCTCATCAACTTTATCATCGGTGCTGTCTACGGCGCAGTTGAGGGCTACTACGGAGGCGCAACTGACCTCATCATGGAGCGTATTTCGGACATTCTGTCCGGAGTGCCCTTCGTTGTTGTGGCAACGCTGTTCCAGATACACCTTGCGGCTAAGGTCGGCCCGATTCCGAGTCTGCTGTTCGCTTTCGTGCTGACTGGCTGGATCGGCACCGCGTCGCTTGTGCGTACGCAGTTCTACCGCTTCAAGAACCAGGAATACGTCATGGCTGCCCGCACGCTCGGCGCAAGCGATGCACGTATTATAATGAAGCATATCTTCCCCAACTCGCTCGGCACCATGATTACGTCCTCGGTGCTGGTCATTCCCGGCGTTATCTTCAGCGAGAGTATGCTGAGCTACCTCGGCATTATCAAGCTGGGCGGCGCTGAGTCGACGTCCCTCGGTACGTTGCTGTCCGACGCGAGCGCAATCTGGACAAACTACCCGCATCTTATGCTGTTCCCGGCGATTATCATATCGCTGCTCATGATCAGCTTCAACCTGTTCGGCAACGGTCTGCGTGACGCGTTCAACCCGTCACTGCGCGGAGTGGAGGAATAAGATATGGATAAAATACTTCAGGTCAAAAGACTGACTGTCTCCTTCCGTACTCCCGGAGGAACACTTAAGGCAGTGCGTGACATCTCCTTCGACCTTGAGCGCGGCAAAACGCTGGCCATCGTCGGAGAATCCGGCTCGGGTAAGTCGGTTACATCAAAGGCCATCTTAGGCATTCTTGCCGGAAACTCGATTCTCGAGAGCGGCGAGATACTGTACGACGGCAAGGATCTGCTCAAGCTGCCCGAGACGGACATGTGCAAGATCCGCGGCGACAAAATCTCGATGATATTTCAGGATCCGCTGTCGTCGCTCAACCCGATTGTCAAGATCGGCAAGCAGATAACCGAGGCTATGCTGCTTAAAAACAAGGGCAATCGCCGCGAGGCGAGAGCTCAGTTCAACTCGTCGCTCGCGACGCTCAAGGAGTGCATGACAGCCTCCGGTAAGCCTGCAGACGAGACCGACCGACTCATTTCCACATTCGATAAGTTCAATATCGAGGCCATAAAGCTGGAGAACGCCTACAACGCCTCCCGCGGCCGCGCCGAGGAGTGCCTCGGTGAGATAGCAGACTTCAGGTTCATGCTTGAGCGCAAGCAGAGCGTTGATGTTTCGCTCAGACTCAAGGGTCTGTGCCAGAAGCTCGACCAGGTGAACGACAAATACCTGCTCGCCGGTCGCGGCGCCGAGCTTGCCGCCTTCGTGCAGCAGCTCAAGACGGCCGCCTCCCACTACAAGGAGGACAAGAGCCGCGACAAGGACAAGGCTCTCGAGCTGCCCGCCGAGATTCAGAACCCGCTGAACGCCATTTCGGCTGTTCTGGAGGGCATTCTGGCCGGCGAGCGCCCCAACTTCTTCCGTATCGGCTACTGGTACATGAAGAACCCCGGCGACGACCTCTCGACGCTGCCCGTAGAGGAGGCGAACGCCCGCGCGCTCGAGCTGCTCAACCGCGATTTCATGGACGAGTTCATCGAGTTCGAGAAGAGCGCCATCCGCTACTCCGCCGACAAGGCGCGCGAGGGCAAGAAGGCTGTCGTCGACAGACTGGAGCAGTTCAAGGGCTTCTTCGGCGCTGATTTCGACAAGGCTGAGGCCAAGCGCCTGACGCGCGAGGTCGCGGAGCTGGTTGAAGGGTCGATTGACCGCCTTGCAACCGTCAAGGACAGCATCGCCTACACCTTCCGCGCCAGCATGGACAACGCCATCGACAAGTATTTCTACTACAAGGTCAAGAATCCCCGCGAGGAGGCGCGCTTTGAGCGTCAGACCGCTAAGCGCGAGGCGATGATCGCCCGCGGCAAACAGGTCGACTGGAAGGTCGTCCCCAAGTCTGTGTGCGATCTTGACATGCTGCGCCAGAACATTATAGACATTATCGAGCGCCTTGAGAACCACTACAAGAGCTATCTGACCTCCGAAGAGGAGGATCTGCAGGCTCGCGCTATCGGCCTTATCGACTACCTCAAGGACAAGGCCTCGGCCGTGGTCTACACCGTCACCAAGGCGATGGCAAAGGAGAAGGCCATCAAGCTGATGGAGGAGGTCGGTATCCCCGAGCCGCGTATACGTTACTACCAGTATCCGTTCGAATTTTCGGGCGGTATGCGTCAGCGTATAGTTATCGCTATCGCGCTGGCCGCAAATCCCGATATACTCATCTGCGACGAGCCTACCACCGCGCTTGACGTTACCATTCAGGCGCAGATTCTCGAGCTCATCAACAACCTCAAGCGCGAGCGTGATCTGTCCGTTATCTTCATTACACACGACCTCGGCGTCGTGGCCAACATGGCGGACGATATTGCGGTCATGTACGCAGGCAAGATAGTTGAGTACGGCACGGCGGACGACATTTTCTACGATCCGCGTCACCCCTACACCTGGGCGCTGCTGTCCTCAATGCCGGACCTCGACACCAACGAAAAGCTGGATGCCATCCCCGGCACGCCGCCTAACATGATTTTCCCGCCCGTCGGAGACGCGTTTGCGGCGCGTAACAAGTACGCAATGAAGATAGACTTCGAAAAAGAGCCCCCCATGTTCCGCATTTCGGATACCCACAGCGCGGCGACATGGCTGCTGCACCCCGATGCGCCCAAGGTCGCGGTCCCCAAGATCATCACCGACCGTATCGAGCGCATGAAGAAAGCACTGGCGGAAGGAGAAGCACATGAACAGCAATAATAACAACGAACAGCAGGAAGTGCTGCTCCGGGTAGAGCATCTGTGCCAGTACTTCAAGGTCAAGGGACACGAGACGCGCGCGGTTGACGACGTCAGCTTCGACATCAAGAAGGGCGAGGTTTTCGGCCTCGTCGGCGAGTCGGGCTGCGGTAAAACGACGACCGGCCGCTCGATAATCAAAATTTACGACATAACCTCGGGCAGCATTTACTTCAAGGGACAGCGCATCTGCGCCGGCACGCGCTCGTACTACGAGCACATTGCCGCCTCCCGCAAGGAGACTGCCGCCCGTGTCAGCGAGCTTAAGAAGGACTCGGCCGCCAACCCCGGCAACCAGGCGGCGAACGACGCCAAAATCGCAGAGCTTCAGGCCGCGCTCAAGCAGTCCATTGCGCATGACCGCGAGGAGATACGCAGCGCGAAGTACGACCACAAGCACTCCGACCGTGAGTACGCCGAGCGTCTTGTCGCGCAGCTGAAAGCGGAGTACGGGCCCCGTCTCAAGGCGGCGGCCGGAAAGCCCGAGGAAGCGGCGCTGAAGAAGGA
>CAKRSS010000055.1 GCA_934401725.1 uncultured Eubacteriales bacterium
GCGGGTCGTGCGGCGTGAGCTATCGGTTCTATCAAACCTCATCCGAACGGTGAAGCGCTCTCCGAAAACTTCATTCCAACAGCCATTTGTACCACAGACGCTCCCACCGGGATGCACGGAGGGCCGCCGGGGCGGGGCGTCCAATGGTTAGCCTGCCCAGAAAACAGTTCCAGTGCACATACCGGCGAGTATGAGCGCGGACGCAGAGCGCTTCCCGAAAGGCGTCTTTCCGCCGGATGCTGACTTCGGCAAGGGTGGGCACGTCCCCATAAAGCATCCCCACGGGAGTGGGGGAGTCCAGAGGGGGCGAACCGTAGGTTCGGCCCCTTTGGTGCATTCTTTTGAATTTGATTATGCCTTCGGCATAATCAAATTGTTCTTTCTCTGTTGCATAACAGAAAAGTACACTTCTCCACCGTCGGTGGCCTTCATGGCGAGTCCTGCCAATGCCAAAGAACTTTTCTTAATAAAAAAGCAGTCCCCGCAGGCTACCCCTGCGAGAACCGCAAAAATTCAATTTAACTCTTCACTCCCACGCCCCGGCGTCTCCCGCCGAAAAACCACACCGCAAGGCCTATCACAAGACCAATCGCAGCGGGGACGACCCAGCCGAGTCCGTACTCCGAGAGCGGCAGGAACTTGCCGATGACATTCAGTGCACCGTCAAGATGCAGAAATCCGCGTACGTTGTCCGGCAGAGTGCGCAAAAAATCAAACGCGGCAGCAACCAGCGTGCAGCCCGTCACCCAACCGTAAACGCAGCGGCTGTGGCCGAACAGATTGCCGAAAAGCCCCAGCAGTATGAGCGTTATCGCAAGCGGGTAGAGAAACATCAGCACCGGCAGCGAGTAGGCGATGATGGCGTTGAGTCCGAGATTGGCAATGAGGAAGGCGCACACGCTGAAAATCACTGCCCACACACGGTAGGAAAACGACTTTGGAAACAGCTTGACAAACGTCTCGGAGCAGCTCGTGACCAGTCCGACCGCCGTCTTGAGGCAGGCGAACGTCACCGTCACAGCCAAAATGACCGCGCCGACCTTGCCGAAATAGTGGTTTGCAACCAGCGCGAACACCTCGCCGCCGTTCTTGCAGACCTCGAACAGTCCGCGGCTCTGCGCGCCGACCACCGCAACGGCCACATATATAAGTCCCATCGTCACGCAGCTGAAAACGCCTGCCTTGACGGTGTTCTTTGCCACCGCGCCCGGCTCCTTGATGCCGAGCCCGCGGATAACATCAATAACAATTATTCCGAACGCCAGACTTGCCAGCGCGTCCATGGTGTCGTAGCCCTGAAGGAAACCGGCGATAAAGGCGTTTCCGGCATAGCTGCCGGTCGGCGTCACATCGCCAATCGAACCCATGGGCTTTATCAGCGCCGCGATGACGAGTATCCCAAGGAACACAAGGAATATCGGGTTGAGCAGCTTGCCGACCCACGTCAGTATTTTGCCGGGGAAGAGCGAAAAAGCGAGCACCGCGACGAAAAACACAAGCGAGAATATCGCCAGTATCAGCGAAGTGTTGACGTTCTCGCCGAGTATCGGCTCGATGGCAACCGTGAACGGCACCGTCGCACAACGTGGAATGGCAAAAAACGGCCCGATAGTCAGATAAAGCGCGCAGGTAAAGAAGACGCTGTACCCGCGCCCGACTTTGCCGGACAGCTCAATGAGTCCGTCGCTACGGCTGATACCCATAGCAGTAACGCCGAGCAACGGAAGTCCGACGCCTGTAACCATAAGGCCGATCGAGGCAATCCACAGCGAACTGCCCGCCAGCTGACCCATATAAATCGGGAAAATCAGGTTGCCCGCACCGAAAAACAGTCCGAACAACATGCTTGCGACAAACACAAGCTCGCTTTTTGTCAATTTTTGCTTCACTAAAATACTCTCCTGTCAGATAGACACTTGTTCCCGCCGACGTCAGACGTCGACCTCAAAAAATACCGAAAAATTCAGCTCAAAAGCATTGTCCATTCCCTGCATCGCCTGATACGGTGCCTCGGTAATATCCAGCGCCTTGAATTTTTCATTCTGTTCAAGCTCCGCGCACGGGAGCAGTTCGACCTGGAGCCACAGGTCGCACACGTTTTCCACCGCTCCGGTGCCGTACAGGTCCCCGGACGGGCTTCCGGACGTGTCTCCGGATGTTGCCAGATCTTCGACTCCCGGCAGCAAATAATCGCCGAACGGCGTGACGCTGCCAAACGAAGCCACACCCTCCGCCAACGTGCAGAAGTCGCAGAGGTAAAACCATTCTCCAACCTCGACTGCCGGCGCGGAATCCGGCGTATCCGAGCCGTCGGTGCTCACAACGAGGCAGACGCGCACGGCAAGCGTCGCGTACACAAGCGCGGCTTGGCCGGTCAGCTCCCTGCCCCATATGACGAGAGACAGCTTGTTCGGAGAGTCGCCGTGGTTGACGAAAGCAGCTTGTGGTAGGTGTAAATTTCGGCGCTGATGTCGGTGCACGCGGCCAAAGAGTAGTACGCGACGTACTGCTCCCTCTCCGTTATCTCGCGCGAAACCGTGCAGCCGGGTATCGGCGGGTTGTCGCGCGCGACCGAAAAGACTTCTCCGATTTTTTCCTTCATTTGCAGCTCTCTTTCCCCGGCACGTTGCCGGATTATTCTTTCCGGCAAAACACACTGTTATTATATCAGAAAATCGACAGGTTGTCAGTTAAAAATAAATGACGGCTACTGTTTTTGTAATATATGTGCAATTATATGTCATTATTTTGGATAATATGGCAATTGACAAGCGGGCTGTGTTATGATAATATAATATAATAAGTGCGATGAGGTATAACAGAGCGAGTGCTGAGATGAACATCATCACTTTATTAATTGGCTTTAAAAATACCAGTATCGAAAAAACATCTTGAAAGGAAAAAAGCAATGAAAAAAGAATACTTTCGGCCTTAGTAATAACAATTATACTGGCCAACCTCATTTTATCTGTATCGGCACAATATCAGGCCAATGCTTTCAGATGCGAATTGATTATTGATAGTTCTGTGACTCAACGTATCAATCCCAATGATATAAAAATATCAGTCTATGATCTTATGGCATTAGATGATTATTCGCCATATACAACCGAAAGCCCCGGAACGTTAATAGAAACCCTTACGTTTGGCAACAATGGTATTGTAACGTTTGACAAGCCGTCTTCACACTATAAAATTATAATCGACCTGTCTTCACTTCCAGGTGGCACTGGTATAAACAAATATGAATGCGTATATGGTGACTTTGATTTTTCTGATAAATTCATTTTATACCCTGTTTGCTCCGCAGAAATGGTCATGAAAAGTGCTTTATCCGATCCAAAGTGCATTTTTTATAATGCCGATGGGATTCCTGTGTATTGTGATTATGAAATAAACGTTTCAAACACCTTGTCGGAATCATCTACATTCAATGACATATTGGGCTCCTCCCAAACGACATTCGCTGGAAATATTACAAATGGTAAAACATTCAACTTCTCGGTGGATTTCGATTTGGAGGAGTTTTCATCAATAGAAAAAGTTGATTTTTTCTCAAACACAAACCAAATATCAGAAGCAGAAAAAATTGAGTACTACTGCGATATAATAATGGCTCGAGATTTCTATAATGATGTATGTCTCAACAATGTTATGGATGCAATTTCTGAGTTTGTAAATGATAGTGCAAATACAATGAGCACGTCGTTGTCCATGAAAGCATCTCAAGTTCTTTCCGAGCCTTCCTCCCAAGAGTTTCCCAATTACATTGAAAATTCGTTCTTTAGGATACACTACGATTCCGGGGTGTCCCCTGTGATTGCACGAGCAATCGCCAGTACGTTCTTAACATTCAAAAATAATCTAAATGGACTTGGTTTCCGCGATCCACTTCCGGACAGCTATATGAATAGTGGTACGAATGTTAAATATAATGTATATGTGAATTCTGCAACGCATTCAGATGATTCTAGTATCGCAGGCGAAACTTATCACTCAAAAATACCCAATACGCACAAACACGTATCTCATATACGACTTTATAATATCTCAACGTCATTGACATCTTTTGCCCCAGAAACAATCGCTCATGAATTCTTTCATGCTGTGCAGCATGCATACAACGGAGATTGCGTTTCAAATGGCAAGTGGTTCTTTGAATCATGTGCAACATGGTACAGTATATACATGGGATATTGCACCTCATCAACCATACACATTAATTCATATCTTGCCTCAAATTCCGATACGCTATACTCCGAAAATGCCGTGTACGGAAAAGTTCTTTTCCCATTAACCATTGACATTTCCTACGGTGGAGTTGAAACCTTGAGATTAATATACTCCTACCTTTCGGTAATTGCGCAAAACGAGTATTTGGACTTTTCAAATATAGTAAGTGCAATCAATTATGCAATCAGAGACAATGGCCAAACAGGAACATTTGATGACGTCTTTAAGACATTTGCCAGATATAACACCAACCCCAATTATTATTACAGCTCAAGAATTCCAATTCTTGACGAAGAGGAAGGAACATATTATCAATGGACTAACAACAGTTTTGTCAATTCAACGTACTCGAATTTGCCATGTCATAGTTACGGTATTTTATATTGCAAGCTACAACCGCTTACAACATATAATACATATACAGTATCCGGAACAATCACATTTCAAAATCAGTTTGAAAACTCGCAGGTATCCGTCATTAAAGTTCTGCAAAGCAATGCCGGAACATATACATATTCTTATGTTCAGCCAAACGGAAATGTTTTTCCCATTTCCGCTCCATCTTTAGGCAGCAGCCAAACACAAAATATATACTACGCCATTGTAAATACAGGTGCAAGAAATCAAGTAACAATTAGAAGTACCCAAACAGCAAACTAATCTTGATTTCAACGAAAGGAATTCACATGAAAAAGTTAATTTTTTTAGTTTCCTTTGCCCTCGCTCTTGTGCTTCTGCTCTCCTCTTGTAGCGCCGACGTCCCACCTGACGGTGATACGACGCCGAGCAGTTCAGCGCCGGACATCGCGCCGTCAGACGTTACCACGACAGTCTCCGGCGCAACAGATACCCCGAATACCCCGTCCGATATGGTCGTTCGCACCGGCAGGGTATCTTCGACTTTCGACGACGTCGACGTCACTAAAATAAAGATTGAGATATACGAAATCATCACCCCGGAGCTTGCTGTAGACCCTGACCCGCGCTACATCAGACCGTATAACTACAATCCCGAGCTTGAAGAGAAATATCAGCGTAAACACGCCGGCATTTCAAACTATATCACAACCGTCTCACCCGACGCGGACGGTTCTTACTCCTTCAAGGCTCCGGACAGCTCTGACATATTAAAGCAAGTTGACGTCGACAGCCTTCCTGCCGGTTACGGTTACAGAGCCAGCGGCGACAATTATGTCATCGACCGCGTCGAAAACGTAGAATGCCGGATAGGTGTGCGAAGCAGCCGCTTCGTGCTTACAGTCGTTCCGCACAACGCCGCGGGAGAAGCTCTTCAGGCAAGATACTCAATCTCCGAGGCACGCTTTTCCGACAGTTTCGTTGACGACATGCTGAACGGCAACACCGCAACCTACAGCGCAAAGGTAACAATCGGCGACCGTACCTTCGGCGTTGAATGCTCCTATGACATGAACTACCCCTATTGGGAGTGGCGTGTCGCCTACCTATACTACAACAGCTACATCACACTCGAACAATTTGAAGAAATTCACCGCACGCGGAAGCCTTCGGAAGTTCTCCCCGTCATGTAATAAAAAAAGACTCTCCGGCTGCCTTTAGGCAACCGGAGAGTCTTTATTTGTATTACAGTCCCAACTCGTCTATCAGACTCTGCTTTTCGCGGTAGCCGACCGACTTTGCGACGGGCTGGCCGTTCTCGATGAGAATGACCGTCGGTATGCTGACGATGCCGAACGAGTTTGCAAGCTCGCCCTCGTTGTCGACGTTGACCTTGCCGACGACGATGTCGTCTCGCTCCTCGGCTATCTCGTGTATCACGGGCGAGAGCATGCGGCAGGGGCCGCACCATTCCGCCCAGAAGTCAAGCAGGACGGGCTTATCGGATTCGAGCACTTCCTCTTTGTAATTCGCGGCTGTTATTTCCTTGAGCATAATAAAACCTCCTTTATGTTTTCCCTTCCGGGATTATTTCTGTTTTTCCTTATAGTAGAGCATGCAGTGGCAGTAGCCCTCAAAATCGGGGTCGGCCATCTGCGCGCGGAACTCGCGGCAGATGCATTTTGTATCCTCCGTCCGCTCGCGGCGGCAGGGACAGTACCCGCCCGTGCGCTTGAGTCCCTCGCGGACAATACGCACGACCTCCGCGTCGTCGTTCAGCCGGACCTTGCCGGCCACCTTTTTATCTTTTTCGTTTTCCATCCGAATCATACCTTCCTTTCTCACCTTGCCGACATGCGTTCCGCCACGGCGCGCGTCACCTCGTGCTCGAGTGGTGCGCCGCTGTCGATGAAGGCGGCGCTCTCGCGCACAAGGTCGCGCGTGATGACCTGTCTGCGGTCGACCGTCGGCCCTGCCATGTGCGGCATCATAAGCACGTTGGGGAGACTGAACAACGGGCTGTCCGGTGCGGGCGGCTCCTTTTCGAAGACGTCGAGCACAGCGCTAAAGCGGCCGGTCGCAAGCTCGCGGCAGAGCGCCGCCTCGTCGACAAGCATCCCGCGCGCCGTGTTGACAAACAGCGCCCCCTCCTTTATCAAGGAGAGCAGACGCCCGTCTATCATGTGGTGCGTCTCGGGCATCCCGGCGGTGTGGAGCGTGATGATGTCGCAGTCCGAGAATATCTCCTCGAGCGACACCTGCTCCATATCGTATTTCCGAAGATCCTCCTCCGGAACGGGCACTATGTCGTACACCCTGAGCTTCACTCCGAACGGGTGAAGCAGGCTGACCAGCCGCCGAGCGATGGTTCCGTAGCTCACGACGCCGACCGTGCGGTCGCGCAGGCCGCGATTGTGAAAGGTGGCGGCCGTTTTCCACTGACCGTTTTCCTTGAGGTTACGGGAATAGCCCGGAATGTCGCGCAGCGCCGCCAGTATGTAGGCGACCGTCCCCTCGGCGACCGAGTCGGCAAAATAGCGGTTGCCGGAGATGACGCGTATTCCCTTCTCCCACATCTCGGGCGTGACAATGGGCACGACGGTGCCGCACAGGTGCGTCAGCAGGCGCAGGCGGGGCGCGGCGGCAAGCACGTCTTGCGTCAGCGCGGGCGAGCCCCAGCCGCTGATGTAGACGTCGCAGTCGCCGATGGCGGCGGCCAGCTCGTCGGCGCTCAGGCGGTGCCCCGTCTCGTTCCAGACTATCTCGCCGAGACTTTCGGCGAGCGCCACGTTCTCATCGGTGAAAAAGGTGTCGAAAACCGCGCCGCGCGGCAGTGAAACAAATGCTTTCATATTTTTTCGTTTTACTTGTTAAAAAATATTTTCGTAAAAGACGTAGACATACATCGACGAGCCGACATAGCCGCGCAGGTTGTACGGCTCTCCGCCGACCGTGAATTCCTCGCGTATCTTGCCCTGCGCGCGCTGAACGTTGAGCCACTGTGCCATGGAGTCGTTCTCGCTCTCGGTTAGCAGCAGGAAGTAGCCGTCGGCGTCCGGACGGTCGTCGTAGCTGTCGGCGGGCTGCTGATAGTTGTACTTTGTCGGCGTGCGCGTTCCGGCGTAGAGGTTGGCGACGACAAGCTTGCCGTCCGAAATCATGGTGACGGACTCGGCCCACCAGAAGTTTGCATAGCCGTACTTAAGTCCGCGGGCTGTAAGCTCGTCCGCGACTGCGTGCCACGAGTTGCCATCGCCGTAGTCGGCGGGCATACGCGAAATCTCGACCGCCGTGACGCAGCCCATCAGTATGAGAAACGCCAGCAGCAGCGCGCCGACGCGCGCGGCCAGCTTTTTGGCGTCGATAAGCTCGATTGCCGTCATAAACGACGCTATCACCGACGTTCCGAGCATGGGAACCAGCCGCCAGTTAGCGCCGCCCAGCTTGCCGAACGTCACCGCGAACAGAATGAACGCCGACACCGCGAAGTGCCCGACGAGCACCGCGCGCACGGCCGGGCTCTTTATCTTATTGAACCGGCACGCAAGCACGACCGGCGCGACAAGCAGAATGATACCGCCGAAAATGCGTATCATGTTGATAATGGACGCAAGGCTGACGAGCGGGTCGCCCGACGCGACCGACACGCCGAGCAGCGACAGCCAGTTCCCGAAAAAGCCGAGCAGGTTGTCCGTCCAGCCGGACATGGCGCTGTACGCAGAATACGCGTCGGCATAACCGGCCGAGACGCCGTGCGAGAGCGGAACTATCAGAACAAATCCGAGCGCCGAGCAGGCAAGCACGAGCAGAAGCAGCAGCGCCGTGTTTACGTTGCGGCGGCAGAGCAGCCTGTCCTCATTGAAGAAGCGGTCGACGAATATGCCGCAGAGCAACGGCAGCGTGAAGCAGACCAGCGTCTGAAGTCCGTCGGTTGCGGCGATGAGCGAGAAGACGGCCAGTATTCCGACACGAACCCAGTCGTGCGGGCGCGCCGCGCCGAGGTCGTCCGCGGGGCCGTCACTGTGCAGAATGCGCAGCGCAAGTCCGAAGCCGAAGCAGAAGAACAGCAGGCCGAGGTTGTAGTAGAAAATGTGCTCCCACATTATCTCGCGCAGCTTGGCGCTCGAGGACATTATCATCAGCGTGACGCTGACCATGGCCGCCGAGGTAAGGCGCGAATAGCCGAGCCCCGTGGCAAGATAGTAGAGCGCCGCGATGAACAGCAGCGCGAACAGCGCAAGCCCGCACAGCTGAGCCGTCATCGAGTAACCGAATATGGCGATGAAGGGCAGAAATATGATGTTTCCGCCGAACGGAAGTATGGCGGCGTAGTAGAAATTGTCCGAGATCAGCCGTCCCGACTCAAACGTCGCCTGCGCCCAGCGCAGCGAGTCGGTGCAGTCGGAGGTCATATACCCCTCGGCGGGGCCTAAGATGTAATAAAGCGTGAGCACGGCTCCGAGTCCGAGGACGAGCAGCGGCAGGACGACAGTCCCAAGCACGCGGCGCAGCTGCGGGTTATTTTTCAGCTTTTCCATGGTTCTCCGGCTTATCCTCCGTCTTTTCTTCGTGGTACTCCTTCTCGGTGTTGACGCCCCAGACGGCGCTCTTGTCCGTCGAGCCCGCGGCGATGGCACGGACGGCCTCGATAGCGGTCAGCATGGAGTGATCCATATTGTTGTAGCGGTGCTGACCGTTGCGGCCGAGGCACCACAGGTTGGGAATGTCGGACAGCCAGTTCTTGACCGTGTCGAACTCGCGGTAGGTGTCGAAATAGGCGGGGTAGGCCTTCTTGACCTTGATCCGGGTGGCGTCGCGGACGTCCTCGCGGTCGATGACGTCAATGGAGGCCAGCTCGTCGATGGCGAACTTTATGAAGTCCTCGTCGGACATGTTCCACATCTCGTCGCCCTCGTTGCAGAAGTACTCAAGTCCCAGCCACATGGTGTGCTCGGGGTCCTTGACCATGTAGGGCGACCAGTTGTTGAACAGCTGAAGCCGCCCCAGCTTGACCTCGCGCTCCTGAATGTATATCCAGCAGTCGGGGACGTTGCCGGTCAGCGTCTTTATCTTGGTTTTGTTCTCGAGCCTGAGCTTGTCCACGAGCAGGCCGACCGTGATGTAGTCGCGGTAGGGCAGTCCGGCGGCGACGCGGCGGACGTCGGCAGGCGGCACGTCGCCCATTCCGGCGACGAGGTCGCGCACGGGCATGGTGGACATGAATATATCCGCCGTGAAACGGCGTCCGTCCGCCGAGGTGACGGAGACCACCCGGCCGTCCGCCACCTCGATGTCGCGCACGGAGGTGTTCATGATTATCTCGCCGCCCATACTGCGTATGTCGTCGGCGAGGTACTCCCACAGCTGGCCGGGGCCGCGCTTGGGATAGTAATACTGCTCGATAAGCGAGGTTTCAACCTTATCCTTTGAGCGGAAGGGCTTGGAGATGACGTTCCAGACCGCCTTGCTCAGGCTCAGTCCCTTGACGCGCTGCGCGCCCCAGTCGGCCGAAATTTCGGAGGGGTGACGCCCCCAGAGATTTTCGGTGTAATACTCGAAAAACATCTCGTAGAGCGGGCGGCCGAAGCGGTTGATGTAGAAATTCTCGAGCGAGTCCTCGGGCAGCTTGTGGAAGCAGCTGCCGATATAGCCGAAGCCCGACTTCATTGTGCGCGCAAATCCCATGTTCCTGAACGTCGCGGGCTTGAGCGAGACGGGGTAGTCAAAGAATTTACGCAGAAAGAATATGCGCGAAATACGGTTGCGCAGAAGCATTACGCGGTCGACCTCCTCGGGGTCGGGGCCGTCGGCTGGCAGATCCTTGACGATGCCCAGTATCTTGTCGTCATAGGACGGCTTGCCCTGGAGCGGCATAAGCTCGGCCCACAGGTCGTTGACGTCCTTGTTTTTGGAGAAAAAGCGGTGGCCGCCGAGATCCATACGGTTGCCGTTATGGACGGCAGTGCGCGAGATACCGCCGATGAACTCGGATTCCTCGAGTATGATGGGCTTTATGTCCGTGAGTTTAAGCAGCTCGTAAGCGGCGGTCAGACCCGCAGGGCCCGCGCCGATGATAATTGCGGTTTTGTTGTCCATTTGACTTGTACCTTTCTTTTATTTTCCTCTGTAAACCAGTATTTTGCGGCCGAGATAGTTCCATATGAGCACGATTCCCTTGACCACGCAGTTGAGAAGCGTATACCAGATTCCCTCCTCGCCGATGACGAGGGTGCCGAGCAGCGTGAGGCCGACCGTCAGCCCGTAACCGACGACGCCGACAGCCACATATATCAGAAACGCGCCGACGGTGCGTCCCTTCTTTTTCTGCTCTGCCTTGCTGAAAACGAAAATGTTGGACAGAATGTAGTTGACCGTGAGTCCGACAATAAAGCCTGCCGTCACCGACAGCGCGACAAGCAGCTTATCGTCCGGCGTTCCGCCGAAAATGTGGTACAGCATGAGGTAGTTCACGCCCATATCGACCACCGCCGACACGCCGCCGACCAGTGCATAGCGGATAAACTCCCAGAGCGTATCCTTTTTTACTTCATTATTTTTCACATCTGCCTCCGGAAAATGTTTGTTACGGCATCCCCGCGTCATTCGGACGTTGCGCGGTGATGTATTATCTAAGTATAACACATTGTCGCGAAAACCGCAAGTAAAAAAAGCATTATTCACATTATATTCAGATATTTTGGACGACGTTTTTACATTTTTGCTCAAAGCGGGACGTTTTTTGTCTGACAGGCGGCGTGCGGCGGCGCGCTGCACCGGGGACGTTCCGGGGCTATCCCCTGCCCCGCGCTTTATCCGAGCACCCGGCGAATGCCGTAGAGCGAATTCAGCACGAGGTAGAGCTGCGGATTGCGGCGCATGATGTTCCAGATGCCGGTGCCTGCAAGGCCGTAACGGCCGATGAGACGAAGCGAGGCGTCAGCGCTGCGGGCGTCCTCAAACCACACCTCGTGCCGCACGGGGCCGTTCTCGGTGCGGTCGTAGTAGTTGAAATAGGGCGACTGCGCCACCTCGTCGTAATCTATCGCCGCGCGCTTGCCCGCCGCCAGCTCCACCGCCTCGACGTTGGACAGCGACTGCGCGCGCGACTCGCCCGCGACGTAGGGCAGAGTCCAGTTGTAGGCGTAGTTGGGCTCGCCGAGCAGCAGCTTTTCGGGCGGAATTCTCGTCACGGCATACTCAACCACGCCGCTGACCGGCCCTATCGGTGCGACGGCCATGGGCGGGCCGTAGGTGTAGCCGTACTCGTAGGTCATGAGCAGCGCACGGTCGGCGGACGCGCCCAGCGCGGCGTAGTCGTGCCCCTCGTACAGCAGACCCGGCTTGTCGTCGCTCTCCTTGGGCGCGAGGTCGACGAAGACGTAGTACCCTTCCGGCTCGAGCCGCTCGCGCGTCGCACGGACAAGGTCGGCGTAGTCGTCGGCAGTGGCGGCGGGGACGTACTCAAAATCGAACTCGACACCCGAGTACCCCTTGCGCCGGACGGCCTCGTATATGCTGTCGACGACGGCGGCACGCAGCGCGGGGTCGGACAGTATGTCAGCGGCGAGCTGCTGTGAGAAGAGGCCGCGGTCGTTGAGCGAGGCGAGCATCATGATTGGCGCGACGCCGTAGCTGCGGGCGAGCGAGATGAGCTCGTCGTCGTCCTGCGGGATGAGCGAGCCGTCGGGGTTGAGGCCGTAGGTGAAGACGGAGAGATATGTAAGATAGGGCAGCGCCGTCGTGAGCGTGGTGCGGTCGACAAAGGGATAGACATAGCCGGTGACGTCGACCTCACGCCCGAGCTCGGGCGGCCGGAGCGTTATGAACAGCTCGTCGCCTTCACGGAGCGCGTCTCCGCCCGCAAGAAAGGGGTTGTTGCGCCACAGCTGATTGACGCTGACGCCGAACTGTCCGGCGATGGAGTAGACAGTATCGCCGGGTCTTACGGTATAGCGCGTCTCGGGCTCGAGCACGACCAGCGCCTGCCCGACCGACAGCACCGCTGGCGAGGCGAGGGCGTTATCGGACGCAAGGCGTTCGGGCGTAGTGTTGTAGCGGCGCGCGATGCTATACAGCGAGTCGCCGGGTTGGACGGTATAAATTATCATTTGGGTGGGGCTCCTTTATGTAAAATGTTTTTTAATTGGTTTTGTACCCCGAGGGGTGCGCGCGGGGAGGAGGCGTATTGCATATGCCTGTATGCGGATTAAAATGTTTTTTGCGGTGCGCGCCGGGGCGTTCGGCGGAAAACTGC
>CAKRSS010000056.1 GCA_934401725.1 uncultured Eubacteriales bacterium
GTCGGATTGGCAGGGGCGGTAATTGCCGTGCCGTAGTCTTGCGTAATAGGAGCAATTTCACTGCCGCCGGCGGTGTCAAAGGTTATCGTGTAGGTGTTCGCTATCCATTTTGCATACAATGTTATGTCACCGGTGACTTTATCGCTTGCATAATCCCACGCCGTGCCGTCGGCCTTGTTCCAGCCTCCGAAGGTGTAGCCCAGTGTGGTGGCAGGATCGTCGGGACGCGTCGCAAGGGTACCGGTGGGCAGTATCTGCCTGGCGTATATCGTTTCGCCGTTCATGTAAGTCACGGTGAGTCCGATGATCGGGTCGGAGTAATAATTGATTATGCCGCCGTAGAAAAGGCCCCAGTCAACACGTGCGGAGTTATGACGAATCCCAAAAATGTCTCTGAAAGCGGTGACGCCGGTAAGGCCGGAAAGACTGGTGACATTACAGTTCTGGCCTATATCAACCTGACCGTATACCTCGCCGCCGTTGGCATAGAGGATGGTGTTATACGCTAAATCAAAATCGTACCTGCCGTTGTTTTTGATGAGGCCGCCGGTCAACGTGATCACGCCGACTGTGCCTCCAGTCGTCCCCGGGCCAAAAGCGTATATGCCGCCGTATACGGCCTCTCCGGTCGTTAATCTGTTTGGTGTTGAGCAACCTACGATACTGCCGCCGTTCATGGTGAACGAACCGCCAGAGAGGAACAGTCCACCGCCACTATTGGCTATGCAGCCGACGATATTGCCACCGTTCATAGTGAATGTGCCGTATCCGATGTTTACGCCGCCGCCTTCCACCCCGTTGGAGAAGAAGATCCGGCTGCCCGTGCCGCCGGTGATGACGCCGCCCTTGACGGTCTCTGTGCCGCTGTCATCCAGCACCCACGGTTCCACGCCGTTGACCTTGAATTTGTGCTCCGCTGTGGGGTCGCTGTCGATGAGGGTCAGGTCTCCGGTGGTCGTACTGTTCCTGTCGGCATGGAGGATAATGACGCTGCCGCTGCCGGTCATTTTCAGGACATGACCGTTGAGGTCGAGAGTGACCTTGCGGAGGATGGTGAGGGAGGCGCTGATGTCGATGTCGCCGGTCAGGCGGATGACGTCCACAGTATCGTCCGCCAGAGCCGCTTTCAGCTCCATCTCATTCGTCACGGGGACATACAGCCAGCCGGTGAGGGTGAGGTTCTCGGTGACGAGTGTGGTTTTCTCCCACTTCGCGCCGTCCTTGTACCAGCCATCGAAGGCGTAGCCGAGCTTGGCGGGGTCGGTCAGGGTGATCTGATCGCCGGACTGCAGGACCTGGGTGGCGTAGTTCTTGTCGTTGTTGAGGTGGTAGGTCACGGTGAGACCGTTAATTTTGTTCCCAAGGTCTTCGATGCTGCCGTAGAACGTGCCGCCGGTGATGCTGCTATCATTGTTAGCATTAACATCCATGGCATCCGAGCCCATTCCGCCGGCCGTGCAGCCGATGATCTGCACATCGCCGCTGATGGTGAGCGTTCCGGCGTCAGAGATGCCGCCGCCATACAGCTGGTTTGCACCTGTTACACCTTTTGCATGGCAGTCCCGGATCACCGCAGTGCCGGACAGGGCGGTGCGTCCAACATTACTATCGTTGGACTCGCCATCATTGCGGATGCCGCCGCCAAAAGCCATCCCATAGCCCTGAGCCACCGCTGTGCAGCCGGTGATGCTGCCGCCGGTCATGGTAAACGTGCCGCCTTTAGCGACAAACACGCCGCCGCCAAAAGCAATATACCCCTCGGCTTTGCAGCCGACGATATTACCGCCGTTCATGGTGAATGCGCCGCCGCCATCCACGTACACACCGCCGCCGTAGCCATTGCTGTTCCTGTCTGTAAGACCCTTGCCGCCGTAGATGACGCCGCCGAGGACGGTCTCTATGCCGCTGGTTTCATACAGCTTCCACAGGCCGTTGTCGGAGACGAACCTGTGCTCCACTGTGGGGTTGCTGTCGATAAGGGTCAGGTGGCCGCCGCTGCAGACCCTAATGTTGCTGATCATGCTCAGGATGTAGCCGTTGAGGTCAAGAGTGACGGCGCGGGTGATTTCCAGGGTGATGACGGTGTTGGTGTTGTCTTTCAGCTTGATGACATCCACCGTATCGTCCGCCAGCGCAGCTTCCAGCTCGGAACCACGCGTCACGGGGAGACTGAGATAGCCGGTGAGGGTGATGTCCCCGGTGACAGCCGTATTGTAGTCCCACTTCGTGCCGTCGGAGGTGAACCAGCCGTCGAATTCATAGCCCGTCTTGGTGGGTTCGATGGGCCGGGTGGAGAGACTGCCGCTCCGCAGGATCTGGATAGCGTAGTCCGCATTGCTGACCTTGTAGGTCACGGTGACAAGACCGTCGGCAAAGCAGCTGGCACCGCCGTAGCTATCGTTGGTGATCTTGCCATAGACGGTCGCGCTGCTGCCATCCAAGTCGATTTTGCCGCCCTCCAACGTTATATTCGCGTGAATGTTGGCGTTTTCACCGATGGCCATTGTGCCGCGGTTCATAAAAATGTACTTCCCATCCACGGCATCCTCTGAAATGATCGTGCCATTGATGATTTGCCGGTCATCACCGGCGAGGACTATGCCGCTGCCAAAATTGAGTTGACCGTTTTCGACGGCTTTGCAGTTTTTGATTGTGGCATCCTTCCCCATGATAAACAGGCCATCGCTTCGAACGCCGCCACCACCGGTTCTACCGGTGGCCACGCAGCTGTCGATCACGCCGCCGTTCATGATGAATTGGCCGTATTCCCCTGGGCCGCCGCCGTCTGTTTCCACACCGCCGCCGCTGTCCGCAACGCAGCCGATGATGGCACCTCCGTTCATGGTGAATATGCCGTTCGCATCACCGCATTGAACCACCACACCGCCGCCTGCGCCGTCGGCCTTACAGCCCACGATGCTGCCGCCGTTCATGGTGAACTGGCCGCCGTCTTCAATCAGCACACCGCCGCCGTAGGTAGAGTAGTACATTTCTGTACCCGTGCCGCCGTAGATGACGCCGCCCTTGACGGTCTTCGTGCCGTTGGTCTCATCCAGCACCCACAAGCCGTCGGCGTTGGGAGTGAATTTATGCTCCGCGGTGGGGTTGCTGTCGATGATTGTCAGGTGGCCGCCGTTCTCGACCTTAAGGACGCTGCCGCTGGCGATTTCGCTCATTTTCAGCGCATGACCGTTGAGGTCAATGGTGACTGCATAATCGATCCGCAGGGCACCGTTAAGCTCAATGTCGCTTATCAGCGTGATGGTGCTGACTTGAGCAGACATTTTTTCATACAGGTCGAGCTCCACCTCGGCCTCGTTAGGGCCGATGTTCTGGGTTGCGATGGACTGCATCGCCGCGTCCTGCCCACCCGCGTGTGGCGAATGGGTCAGCCCCTGTGCCACCACCTGGGCCGGCAGAAGGGACAGCACCATAGACAACGCCATACACAATGAGAAAATGGTACTCAGAATTCGCTTTTTCACTCTTTCTTACCTCCGTTCAGATACTGTGAGCGGTATTTATCTGCAAACAGGCCAACTCCCTGTTTTAAGACTTCCATCTGGCTTTTCAGGTAGTATTCGTCCTCAAACATAGCGTAGTGCACGCACGCGCGGACGAATGTGAATATCAACGGCGTGATAATCGTATAAGGAATCCCGATCTTCGGCTCCAGCAACTTTGCATATTCGGTATATCTTTCGTTGACGCCCTCAAAGAATTTCTTGCCGTGCTCTATGTACTTAGGATGCGTGTATATCTGGTACATGAGGCGGTACTGCTTGCCGTGTTTTTCTTTAGTCCAATATGGCACCTCCTCGATGAAGCGCACGACGTCGCGCGGGTCGGTAGGTGCCTTTTCCATAAAATCGTCTTCAACCTTTGACATGCAGTAAGCCGTCGACTGCACTATAAGGTCGTCGAGATCCTCGAAATACGTATACAGCGCGGCAGTCGAGACCCCCGCCGCCCCGGCGAGAGCCTTTATGCCCGTTCCATGCAGGCCGTGCTCTGCGTAACAGTTGTAGCAGGCCTCCATTATCTCTTCTTTTTTTCTCGTATATGTCACTTCATTGCGAACTTTCATCCGGTGTCTCCCATCAATTAACTTATCAATCATTCATATTATATCAAACAAAAATCTCTTTGTCTACGCTTTTTCGAAAATTTACGCGGATGGGGATTCCGTGCTCTGCGGAGCGCGGCCAACGCAGGGGAGTTCCGCCGTCTGCGGACGGCGGCCAGCGCTGCGCGTGCGCAACGTCAAGAGCTTCGCCCTTGCCCCCGTGCTGCCTCCCCAAAGGCGGGCGAAAACTTTGAAAAAAGGACGGGTTAGAGTCTGTGGAATGCCGGGACGGGTGGTTTGGAGCAGTGCCCGAGGGCAATCGGTTTCTGCTCCCCTCATCCCGTACGCCTTCCCATTTCCGAAAGTTTTTGCGGGTTCCAAGGGGGCTTTTTTCAAAAAGCTCCCTTGGCGGGGTTCGGGGCAGCGCCCCGAGAGCAATCGCCCCAGATATAACGATCACCACTCGAACAGCTCGTCGAACGGGCGGAGGGCGGGGGTGACGGGAATGCGCTCGCGGCGGTAGATGCCGCCGTCCCAGTGCGCGCGCTCGCCGTATGCGGGAGCGGCGACATCGCTGACTATCATTCGATAGTATCCGTCGACTATCTCGAGCGCCGCGCGATTGGAGACCATGATGACGGTCTCGTCCGTGCCGCGCGACAGCTCCATCGCCTCCTCGGCGCGACCGGGCTCGTCGCAGTGCGGAACAAACATTCCGCGCGCAAGCCCCAGCCCCGGAACGTTCATCATGGGCGCGTCAGGTCCGAGACGGCTCTTGAGCGAGTCCGAGCAGCAGCCGCGGAACCAGCAGTTCGCCCCCGCCGAAACGCCGCAGACTACCTTGCCCGCCTCCCACGCCTCGCGCAGAACACCGTCAAAACCAAACTCGCGCCAGCGCTCCATGAGATTCAGCGTGTTGCCGCCGCCCTCGTAAATTATGTCCGCCCAGTCGACGAGTGAGCGCGCGTATTCGCGCTCACACAGCCGCTCGCTGCCGAACGTCCGGCACTCGCAGCCGTAAACGCCGCCGTACCGCCCGGCCATCAGCTCAAAATACCAGGCCTGCTGCTCGAGCGGCTTGGCGTGCGCGATAAACAACAGCCGCGGATGCTCCTTGCCCGTCAGCCGGATAATCTCGCGATCCTGCGCCTCCAGCTCATACGGCGCCAGCGTGCCGTCCGCGCGCACCTTTCCGTTGCTTCCGCCGCCTATGGCGATAATCTTTTTGCTCATAATAACTCCTTATAAGAATTTTTCGCCGTAATGCCGATATAATATGTGCAGTTTACTCTTGACGTCCTGTGCCGCATGTGGTAAAATTACATAAAGTGAGGTGAGGCAACAGTCATGGAAATAATCAATAACACTGGAATCAATACAGACCACATCCGCCAGGCGCTCGAGCTGGACTGCTCCGTCTACGGCAGTGAATACCACTTAGCGTACGACAGATGCGTTACATATTACCGTAAAAACCCGTATATATACTCAATGCTGCTCGATGGCGGGCGCGTCGTGGGCTACCTCAATTTCAGCCCGGTAACACCCAAAGCGTACGAGCGGCTGCGGGGCGGAGAGCTAGACACGTTCATATCGGAAAACGACATAATGCCTCTCCTTCCCGGTATCGCGTACGACATATACCTCTCCTCCATCGTGATGGCTCCCGCCTACCGCGGGCGCGGCTACGCGGAGGCGCTGATAGCGGACATGCTCTCGCAGTGGAAACGGCTACACGCCGAGTACGGCGTCTGCATTGAGCGCGTCGTCGCGGACGCAATATCGCCCGGAGGCAGACATCTCTGTGAAAAGCTCGGTATGCGTCTCATAGGCAAAACCTCGCGCGACACACTGACATACGAATTTCTCCGCAAGGAAGCCCCAAAGGCCCACGCGGCTCCGGAAGCCCTCTCATTCATTCTGACATAAAGGGAATACTGCCATGAAAAATATCTACTACTACGATCTTTTCATATCCTACGCGACACAGAACCGCGAAATTGCCGAGCGCGTGGTCTCGCAAATCGAAAAGCAGGGCTACCGCTGCTTCATAGCGCCGCGCGACATAGCGACCGGAAAGGACTACGCCTCCGAGATAATCAAAGGCATAAGCAACGCGCTGGCCGTCCTTCTCATATGCTCCACGGCGTCCGACAAATCAGGTTACGTGCTGCGCGAGATCAACTCGGCCGTCTCGAGAAACAAAACCATAATTCCCTTCCGCATAGAGAGCTTCATTCCCTCCGAGGCGATGGAGTTTTACCTCGGCCCCACACAGTGGCTCGACGCCTTCCCGCAGGTTCTCGACGCACATATAGATTCCCTCATAAAAATCATAAACGGCCTCAAGCGCTCGCTCGACAAGGACGCGGGCGAGAAAACATCCGGGGTCAGATACGCAGGCCCCGAGCTTGTCAGGCTCAGCGACGCGATACGTATCGGCATCGATTTCAAAAGTATAACGATGAAGGAAATTGAGCTGGACTACCTCTGCGTCCCCTGCGACAAATTCATCATGAACCACGATATAGAAGGCACCTTTGAGGAATGGAAGGACTCCGCGAGCGAATACGAGGAGGACACCTCCGTCCTGATGCTGAAGGACGACGAAATAATAGGCTATTGCGACATGTACCCGCTCGAAAACGAAGCATATGACAATGTAATCTCCGGAAAGTGCATCGTGCGCAGCGATATGATCGACCTTTACTCGCTCGGCGGCGAGTTCAATGCCTACATAGCCATGATTTCAATTCATCCGGAATACGCCAACCAGAGCAACTACGCGATGTTCTTCAAATGGATCGGCAAGCATCTCTGCGATTGGCGCGAGGAAGGCATAATAATTCAAAACATCGGCATCTCGGTCTACGGCACGCTGCTCGAGAAGTTCGTCTCGAAGCTCGGGTTTAACTTTGTCGGCTATAATCCCGCCAAGGGCAAGATATTCGAGATAAACAGCGAGAAGCTGATGACATCTGTCGAGCGGATAAAATGAAAATACAGGCGCGCCACCATGGGCGCGTACATCCCAATTATACCACCCCCCGGCGGCTATGTCAACAAAGCTGCCGGGGGTTGATTTGTGTGGCGCTTTGTGGTATGATAGGTGTATACCGCGCCGCATGCGGCGCGACAACGGGAGTTCAATATGAAAAAAACATTTGCAATATCGCTCGTCCTACTCGCGCTACTGGCGCTCGCGGGCTGCCGCGGGCAGACGCCGGACGCTGGCGGCGCTTCATCGGGCACTACCCCGCAAGTCACCGCCGTATCGGGCGCGGACACGACGTCGGCTTCCCCCGACACCTCGGCTCCGTCGCCTGAAACATCGCCCGAGACATCACCCGAAGCGTCGACCTCCGCCAAGGTCACGACATCACCCGAAAAGGAGACCGAGCCCATGGTCATCACCAAAATAATCAAATTCAGCAAGGGGACGGTCAAAAATTCCGTCCAGGGCATGTCGGTGTGGCAGGACAGGCTGTTTCAGCTCTACCACACCGGCGACTGCAACGTCTACGACCTCACCACAGGCTCGCCCGAGCCGATAGCGACCTTCCGCCTCGGCTCTGCCTCGGACTCAAACCACGCCAACAGCTGCAACTTCAGCACCATACACTACCGCGGCAACCCCATACCGCTGCTCTACGTCGTCGACGGCAACTCGGGCAACGTCATGAAGTGCAGCATCGAGAACATCACCGAGAAGGACGGCGTCTACACCTCGGAGTGCATCGGGACAATCGAGCTCGACCAGTCCGGCTTTGAGCGCGCCGGGTATATGCCCTATTGGGGCTGGCCGTCGTGGCTCGTCGGAACCGACGGCGAGCACATCTGGCTGCACGGCGCGCGCTACCGCACCAACCGCTCCATGGACGCGTATTACGCCGAAAACCGCTACATAATCACAAAATTCCGTCTGCCGTCGACCGACGAGCGCCACGTCACACTGACCGCCGACGACGTCGTCGAACAGTTCACCACCGAGTACAACGTCAACTTCACGCAGGGCGGCACGGTGTGGGGCGACTACCTTTTCTACACCTTCGGCACAGGCAAGGCGGAAAACCCGTCCGCCATACGCGCGTGGAACCTGAAAACCGGCCGCCTGCTGCCGCCCATAGACGTGTCCGAGGTCGCCGAGGAGCTTGAGGACTGCGCCGTCGTCGGCGACCGGCTGTATTTCATCACGCAGAAGTCAAATCTCTACTCCATCCCCCTCTCTGCCGCGACGGCGGAGTAGCGCCGCGCAAAAGCCGCCTGAGCGTCAGAATTAAATTTTCCGTATCCCCTTAACCACCCTCCCCCTGCCGACACTATATAAGTGAAGGCTTTCAAAACAGGAGAACAAGCATGACCGACAAAAGAGCATCCGAACTGCTCGCCGACAACCTGACCGCCGTCTACGGCTACGCGTTCTCGCGGCTGTACGACAAGGATAAGGTCGACGAGCTCGCATCCGAGATAGTATACGAGGTTATCACGTCGGCGCCGAATCTGCGCAACGAGGCCGCCTTTTGGGGCTTTGTCTGGCGCATCGCCGACAACACCTTCCGCCGTTTCATCCGCCGGGAGGAGCTTTCCTCGATGACGGAGGAGCTCACAGACGACGTCGGGAACAGTCTCGACGTCTGCGTCCTCTCGCCCGAGCAGGAGTACATCGAGCGCGAGACCGAGTCCCGTGAGATATACCTTTTGCGCCGCGAGCTTTCACTCATGAAAAAGGCTCATCGCGAGGTGTGCGTCGCCTATTATGTCGACAACAAGAGCTGTTCTCAGATTGCAAAAGAACAAAACATCAGCGTCGAGATGGTGAAATACCATCTGTTCAAGACGCGCAAATTACTGAAAGAGGGTATCGGTATGACAAGAACACTCGGTGAAAAAAGCTACAACCCCGGAACGTTCCGGCTCAACTTCTGGGGCGACAGAAACAGATACGACGGCCTGTTCCGACGCAAGCTGCCCGGCTCCATAATGCTCGCCGCCTACCGCGCTCCGCTGACGGCGGAGGAGCTTTCGGTGGAGCTCGGCGTTTCCATGCCTTATCTTGAGGACGAGCTTGAAATCCTCGAGGCCGCGGGGCTCATCCGGCGGACGGGTGAAAAATATCAGACAAATATTGTGATAATCACAAGCGAGTACGAGGACGGGTTCGTCAAGGACACCTCCGGCGTATACGCCGCGGTTGCGGACTCCGTGTTTGAGAAGGCGGTGGCGCTGCTGCCGCAGGTGCGTGCGTTCGACTTCTACGGCCGCGACTACGGGGACGACAGACTGCTGTTCTGTCTGCTCAACCTTGCGTTTGTCAGAGCCTACATCGCCGCGCGGAAAAGGTCTCCCTTCGGCGAGCCGTGCGCGCTCGCCCGCGGCGGCCACGGCTGGCTGTACGGTCACGATTACGACGCCTCAAAGCACTCGCATTTCCGCGGCATCGCCATGGAGTCGTGGAACAAAGAGTTCACGGCGTGGTTCTCGGCCGAGAATTACAGCGTGCTCGAGGCGTCGTCGCCCATGTTCGACCACTTTGACTTCGAAAACAAAATCGCGGCCATGTGCGACGCCATACTCGGAAAGCCCGCAAACCGGGAGAACCCCGTGCTGCCGTGGCTTATCGAGCACGGCTTTATCATCTGCCGCGACAACCGCCTCTCGGCCAACTTCCCCGTGTTCAGAGACGAGGTATTCAGGGAGGTCTGCTCCCTTCTCTCGCCCATCATCGACGAGGTGACAGACTGCATGCTGAACATATCCGACATGGCCGAGCGTGCGTTCGCAAAGCGCGTTCCCGCAGCGCTCGTCGGGCAGTGCGGCGACATTGCCAAGATACATCACCGGCTCGACGTTATGGCGTTTCTTTTTGAGACGCTCATATCCGAAAAAAAGCTGACTCCGCCGACGCCCGGCGTCCCGCTCTGCCTGTGGGGCGTGATAGCGTAGGCTGCGCCCGCGCAAAAATCCCGCATGGAGTACCTTTTGGTACTCCATGCGGGATTTTTCTGTTAAGGCTTCACCGCGTAATTCCGATGGTGCAATTGCGCAGTCAGATTTTTGTCAGATGAAACAAAAAGCCGCAGGCTGTAGCAGCGCTACAGACAAGGATTTTTGTGAAATATGACGGAAAAATGCCCGGCAAGTGTGCCACTCGGGCATTGCGCGTTGATGCCTTAAGATGTCCGTACCGTCCGGGAAATCCGTGCCGTCAGGCTTACATCTGGCTTACATCATCCGCGTGCGGCGGCGATGAGCTCCTGCTTTTTGGCCTTGAGGTCGCTCTCAATCTTGGCGATGTCGTCCTTGTGCGCCGCCTCGAACTCGGCAAAGAAGCCGTCCTTGACCTTGTTGACGTGCGCCTCGATGTTCTTGGCCTCCTCACTCAGGCGCGCGGTGATGTCCTCCGGGAACTTGGACTCAAACTCGCGCAGCGCCGCCTCGCTCTGGCGCAGTATCGCGACGGTGTTCTCAAGCGCGGCGTTGGCGGCCTCGCCGGCCTCCTCGACGGCCTTGAGCATCTTATCGTAGTTCTCCTCGCTGAGCTTGAAGGCAGCGCTTATCTCGGCGTAGTTCTCGTCGCCAACCTTGACGGTCAGCATCAGCCGTCTCTCCTTGACCAGCTCCTCCTTGGCGTCGCGCAGGCGCGCCAGCGCCTTCTGGTAGCTCGAATCGGGCGAGACAAGCAGCCCGTAGCGCAGCTCGTCAAACGTGTCGATGGCGCGGCCGTAGGAGGTCAGCGCGACGTTGTAGCCCGACATCACGACCTTGTAAAGGTCGCCCATGCCGTTTATGATGTCAACGGTCGCCTGTCGCTCGGCAAACGAAATTTTGTAATCCCGCGCGCGGTAATAGGCCTCGCGCATCTCAACGGTGATAAGCTCGGCGGTCTGGATGCGTCCGGCGGCGAGAGCGCGGCAGAGCTGATCCTCCGTCATTCCGGCAACCTCATCCTCGGTGAAAATGCCGTCGTCGACTACGATTTTGCGCATTTCGTCGAGCGTCCACGCGCGTGCGCTCTCGATGGTGGCGGTGACGTGGTTGTCCTCAAGGAACTTTTTAACCTCGGCCTCCGTCTTCTCGCGCAGCTGCTTTGCGTACTCGGAATCTCCCGAGACGGTTATGGTGATTTTCTGCTCGTCCTCGCCGCTCTCGGCTTTGATTTCGCCCTTGACGAGGTAGCCCGTCTCCGTCGCGAGGCTGACGACCATCTGCGCCGCCTCCTCGGGCGTCTTGCCGACAAAGGCTTCGCCCGCGATGAGTATGCTTCCGTCGTCGTTGAGCGCGGTGGCGGAGACGACCTTGTTCTGGTCGTCGACCATAAGCTCGACGCTGGGGTTGATGTCCACAGTCATGCGTGTGTAGGCGCCCGCGGGTGTCTCCGGCTCATCCGCCTTACATGACGATAGCGAGACTGCCGCGCCTGCGAGCAGGCAAAGGCACAGTACTACTGACAAAAGTCTTGTTTTCATAGTTTTACTCCTTATGTTTTTTAGGGCTCCGCGCGCAATCTCGCCATCGGAATTGCGCATTGAGGCCTTTTATCTTCACCGCCCTGCGGCGGGTCGGAACATGGGGTCGCGGCCGCAGGCCGCATACGTATTGTCACATCCGGCGGGTAATGACGACACACTCCCTCGGTCGGAACGTGAAGCTGACGGACGGTTTATCGTCCCAGTCTGGCAGCGTTTCGAGCACGGCGCACAGTTTGTCTGCCACCCAGAGTATCATGCTCTCGCGGCAGCGCGGCAGGTTTGTGTTGAGTGGAAACATGTGCGAGAGGATCATGTTTTTCTCGATAGCGCCGAGTCTGAAGTCGCGGTTCGCGTTGCGGCAGGCCGTCGTCGGGTGGAAAATGCCGTGCCACTTATGCGACTCGTCCGGCACGTGCCAGTCATATAGAAAGTAATCGTGCAGCAGCGCGCCGCGGACAAGCGACCGCATGTGAACCCTGAACGGCAGCGCGTCCGCAAGTCTCACGCACAACACCGCGACCGCGAACGAGTGGTCATACACGCTGACGTTGCCGTGCTGGAAGAACCTCTTCTCGCTCTGCATTCCTCCCGAGCGCAGAATGTCCCCGCCGTACCGCCGCACCAACCGCACCGCCTTCTCGCCGTCTGCCATCATCCTCGCCTCCTCAGCTTTTACAGTATTATATCACCAACGCTCCAAAAAAGCAATAGACACCTTTTGCACTTTGTCTAAAGCGTAGCTCTCGGGGCAAAGCGGGCAGAAAGCGATTGTTCTCGGGGCGCTGCCCCGAACCCTGCCAAGGGAGCACGCCCCGGGGTGCTGCCCCGAACCCCGCCAAGAGAGCACGCCTCGGGGCGCTGCCCCGAACCCCGCCAAGGGGGCTTTTTGAAAAAAGCCCCCTTGGAACCCGCAAAAACTTTCAGAAAGGGTGGGTCAGAGTCTGTGGGACGCCGGGACGGGAGGTTTGGGGCGTTTAAGTGCAGGCGGTGCGGCATCAGCTTCGCAGACAGACACGGCTTTTCCGATAAAACCTTTGAACATGGTCTTTGCCAGCTCTATCTGTTCTTCCCGAACGGCAAAGCCGTAATGCGGAAGGATTACGCGGAAGATGTTGTCGATCATGTGAAGTGGCGCTATGCCCTCAGACAGATAGGTTCGTCTGTCGCCGACATATTTGATGGAATCCATCAGCCTGTCCATAAGGACAGAGGCGTATTCGGC
>CAKRSS010000057.1 GCA_934401725.1 uncultured Eubacteriales bacterium
ACTTATTTTTTCAAGCCTGCCTCACCCAAATCTCACCCCTATAAGCTGCCATCCGCACGCACGCACTGGTCGACCTCGAAAGACGTCCCTATAAGTTTAGAAAAAACGCCTAAAACCGCCTTCACGGCGAGTCCGAGCGGGGACAGGGCGTGCGTCACCAAAAGGCGTGATGCCGGCACCGTGCGTGCAATGAGGGTGTCGCCCGCCACCGCCAATCCATGACGGGAGTGGGGGAGTCCAGAGGGGGCGAACCGTAGGTTCGCCGCCTTTGGTGCACTCTTTTGGTACTTTTCTGTTGCATAACAGAAAAGTACACTTCTCCACCGTCGGTGGCCTTCACGGCGTGTCCCCGCCAAGGCCAAAGAACTTATTTTTCAAAAATCGCTTCCCGCCGACGTCCGGTGTGCCTTGCCAAGGCCAAAGAACTATTCATAAAAAAAGCGGCTCCCACCGGACGTCCCGGTGGAAACCGCAGGGGGTCAAGGGTTAACCCTTGTTAAATCTCAGGAATCTGAATCTCAACCTCATGCCCAAGCTCGGCGGACTTGGCGATACCGTCGATGATGGCCTGGTTGTAGAGGATCTGAGAGGACGGTACGGGAGCGGGAGTTCCGTTCTTGACAGCGTCGAGGAAGGTGCGGATCTTGAGATCGAACAGTCCCTTCTTCATGTTGATAATCGGAATCTCGGTCGCGACCTGCTGACCGCAGACCTCGTGGTAAATCTTCATGGGGCCGCCGACGGTGCCGTTCCAGCACTCGGTCGAAGGAATGCGCAGGCCGCCCTTGGTGCCGAGAATTATGGTGTCACCGGGGGTGTCCATGTTCATCGCCCACGCGATACGGAAATCGAGAATAATGCCGCCCTCAAGACGAATGAAGGCTGCCGCGAAGTCGTCAACGCTGAACGCCTTGGCGTACTCGGCGCGCTTGGAGGCCTTGTAACCGCAGTAGTTGGGGTCGGTGCCGAAGAAGGCCGACTTGTATCCGGTGACGGTCAGAGGCTTCGGATAGCCGATTGCGTTGAGCACCATGTCGAGAGAGTAGCAGCCGATGTCGCCGAGCGCACCGATGCCGGCAGTTTCATCGGCAATGAAGGAGGTGCCGAAGGGCGTCGGAATGCCGCGACGGCGTCCGCCGCCTGTCTGGATGTAGTAAATCTGACCCAGCTCGCCCGACTGAACAATCTTCTTTATCATCTTCATGTTCTCGTCAAGTCTGGGCTGGAAGCCGATGGACAGCACCTTGCCGCTCTTTCTCTCGGCTCTCATGACCTCGACTGCCTCGTCAAGCGTGACAGTGAAGGGCTTCTCGAGAAGAACGTTTACGCCATGCTCGAGCGCGTAGATAGCGGGCTCTGCGTGCTGACGGTTGTAGGTGCAGATAGAAACCGCATCAAGTCCTAGCGACTTGTCGTCGATCAGCTCCTTGTGGGAAGCGTAGTCGGTCTTGACGCCCTCAACGCCGTGCTTTGCGAAGAAAGCGGCGGCCTTGCCGGGAACGAGGTCAGCGCCTGCGACGATCTCAACGTCGGGCTGTGCAAGGTAAGCCTTGATGTGCGCGTCTGCTATCCAGCCGCAGCCGATAATGGCCACACGCAGCTTGCGGGAAGCGTCAACAGTACTGCTTTCCTGCGCGGTGAAGGTGTTCAGACCTTCCATAGATTTGTCTGCCATGATTTATTCCTCCGAATTTTATTTTTTGAATAAATGGTTTACTGATAATTTTTGTTCCACACGCGGACCTTGTAGAAGCCCCCGTCGGTGGATTTTACGTCCATGTGCGCGTATTTTCCGTCTATAAGCAGGTAGAAATCGAGATCTCTGCCCGTCCACGACTTAAACGCGCCGTCGGGCGTGATGAGCACCACGCTGCCGTCGGAAAAGTTGCCGATGCCCTTGACGTTCTTGCGCTGTAGCTCGCGCGAGCCGGAAAAATCGGTCAGAAACGCGCCCTGCGACTTGGAATAGACATACACCGCAGAGCTTGTCGTCACCCACATACGGTCGGTGTCGCCGTAATAGGGCTGAAGGTCGTGCGCCCAGTCGGACGGGATGGTGGCGCGCAGGTCGGTGCGCTCGGTGACGGTGATTTTGCCGCCATCAAGCGTGACCTCGTAGGCCGTCAGCACGTTACGCCCGACAGCCCACAGCACGCCCGCCGCAGGGTCCCAAAGCAGGCCGTGCGAGTCGGTGAGGCTGGCCGAAACGTAGCTTTTTCCGTCGCCCGCCGCGTCGAAGAAGCGTATCTCCCCGCCGTTTGAGGCGGCCACGGCGATGACGCCGCAGGGGATAAGCTCACAGGCATGCGGGTTCTGTGCCGTCATGTCGGTGCGCCACAGCTCCTCTTTTTTGTCGTCAAACGACACCATGCTCGCCGAGCTTCCGCCGTAGGCCGCGAGGACAACCTCGCGCCCGCCGTACTCACGCAGCCGCGTGTCGGCGATGTTGTAGTATTCATAGGTGCGGCTCCAGATCGAGTCCGCCACCGAGACGCTGCCGCCCGTAAGGTCGCAGACGCGGACGGTGGAGTTTTTCTGGTCGGTCAGCCCGACGAGGTACTTTGTCTCCGAGACGCCCGTCATGGTAAGCGCCTCCGCGTCGAGCAGCAGCCTGCCGTCGTCGGTTTTCTCGGCGCCCGTGACGGCGGCGAGAAAGGCGTCGACAGCTGCCCCGACTGCGAAGTCGTTGCCGCCGACGATGACAATCTTGTTGCCGCGCGCCTCAATGCGCCAGTCGTTTTTGCCGAGCCCGGCCGATACGCTGTCGCACTCCGGCCGTCTGACCGTGCCGACAAGTATCTCGCGCAGCGCTGCGACGCGCTCGGAATCGTAGTCGCCCTCGCGGAACCAGTCGTCACCTATTTTGAGCCCGACGCCGAAGCGGTCTAGTATCTCGCGGCGCGCAAGTCCGAACAGGCTCGTGACGTACTCCGACGCGCGGTCGGAGCGCACGAAGGCGTAGTCCGCGAGGTTTATGCGCGGGTCGGGCGCGCCGTCCGTGTCGGACGCGCTGCCGGAGTCGCCGGAATTACCGGAGTCGCCGCCCGAGCCGTGCCCGTCCCCGCTTCCCTGCCCTGCGCACCCGACAAGCGAGGTGAAGAACAGTGCAAGCGTGAACAAAAGCGCCAAAAGCCGTAATATATTTTTCATAGTCGGTTACTTCTTTATCTCGAATGGCCCGCAGTTTGCCGCGACGTAGCGGCAGAGGTCGTATATTTTGTTAGTGAACACCATGTTGTAGCCGTCCTCGACGTGGTGGTTCCAGGCACTGAGGTCGTCGCCGTACTTTGCGATATAGTCAAAGTTGCGGGCTCTGCGCCGGCTGCCGACCGCCTTGGCGTACGCCGCCATGCGGTCAAGGAATTCGCCGAACTCCTTGTCGGTGCGGTCATAGTCGTACCACTTGCGCATTATGTCGGAACCGTAGTAATAGTAGAAATTAGCCTTGGCTCCAAGCTCGTCGGCGAGCAGGTAGGTGTCCGTGTCGCGGATTATGCGGTCGTCCTTGCAGTCCCAGTGTATCAGACTACGGCCTGCCATGATGCAGACAGCCTCATAGGCCGTGCATATCTTATAGTTTGTGACCTTGGCGTTGTTTCCGCCGCGGCCGGACTTGAGGTTGAGCCGGAGCAGCTGCTCGTACGTCCAGTCTGACACCTTCTCCGAGGTCGGCAGACCGTTCTTGCCGCTTTTGGAGGCAAAATCGGTGGTGCGCTTGAGCGATTCGTCGTGCAGCAGCACCATGACGCCGTCCGCCGTCAGACGGATGTCGATTTCGATGCAGTCAGCGCCCATAAGGACGGCGCTGAGTATGCCTTCGGCCGAGTTTTCGGGGTAGTTTACGTTGTCGCCGCGGTGGGCGTCGCCCATCATGCGGCCGCCCTGATAGAGACAGCCGTATGCCTTCTGCTCGAAGTCAAGCAGCCACGCGGGCGCTGTGAACTCAGACTTCCAGACCGGCTCGAACGCGTCCATGTTCCAGATGACCGAGTCGGGTCTCGCCTCGCGGAAGCTGTACTTATAATCGTACCCCTCCAGCGACTCAAGCTCACCCCGGCCGAGCTTGTCAAGCAGCATATTGACCGCCCTCTCGGTTGCAAGCGGGCTTCCGCCGGCCACTATGACCTTGCTCCCCTTCACGGTGATGACAAAGTCCATATAGTCCAGCGTGTCGACTACCGCCGTGCTCTCCGCGAGCCCGGTGTCGCCGACGAGTATCTCGCGCTCGACTCTCTCCGCCTTGCTCGTCGCCATGCTGACGACGGCCCCGGAGAGCTCCCCGAGCCCGGATTTAAGCGTCTTTGCCGCGTTAATTTCGCGGTCGGTGGCGCTGCTGCCGCAGACTATTCTGTATTGCGTCGCCAGACGCCATATCGAGCTTCCCTCGCCCGAGAGATCGCAGCTGTAGCTGTAATCGCTCATTATCTCGGTTCCCTTCGTTATCAGGTTAAGGACGTAGTCCATGCCCTTGATAGTAGCGTTGGTATCCGTGCCCCAGATGACCAGCTTGCCGTTGGTGTACTTCACGACATAGCCGAACGCCATGCTGTTCTCCTGCGCCGCCGCGCGCGACTCGGCGCGGTTGGTGTCGCCGATCAGTATCTCGTGGACGTCGGCACCGCTCTCGACGGTGTTGTTCTGCTTGTTGTCCTTCGACCAGTCGGACTTGATGTTCAGCGTGGCGCCCAGCGCCGCGTTCATAGAGGTGCGCCAGCCGGTGATGTACTTGACGAAATCCGTATCCAGCTCGTCCGCCCGGACTATCGTGTAGCCGCCGAGGTCGACAGCCTCGACGGGAGCCGTGGTCTCAGCCGGTGTCGTGTCTCCCGCGGGCGGAGTTGTCGTACCGCCCGCCGGGTCATTCGTATCACCTGAACAGCTCCAGAGCATAAGCGCTGCCGCAATGCAGAGCGCGGTCACAAGTACACGCTTCACTTGTTTATGGTCTTGAGGTAGTCGATGCTGGCCTTGATGCACTCCATCGGGGTAAGTCCCATGCTGGGGCTGTCCTGCTCGACGATGACCCATTCGCTGCCTGCGTCATGCGCGGCGGCAAGGATGGAGGGGAAGTCCTGAAGTCCCTTGCCGAGCGGGCGGAACTCAAAGCCCTCGGGACGCTTGGGCGCTTTGCCCTCGTCGCCGCCGATGATTTCGTAGGCTGCGTCGGCGCGGTCGCCCCAGAAGTCCTTGAGGTGGACGACGGGCGCGCGGCCTGTGTACTTGCGGAGGTAGTCAGCGGGGTTCTCGCCGCCGACGTTGACCCAGCAGACGTCAAGCTCGGTCTCGAGCAGGTCGGCGGGGATGGTTTCATAAAGCAGGTCGAGCGCGTACTTACCGTCCAGCTTCATGAACTCGAAGTCATGGTTGTGATAGAGGAAGTGCAGACCGAGCGACTTTGCGACCTCAGCCACGGTTCTGATAAACTGCATGACGTAGGGGAAGTTGGGGTTGCCGGGGCGATGCTCCTTGGTGAGCGCGGGGATGGCAACGTACTTGCAGCCGATGGTCTTGTACTGCGAGAGCAGGCCGACCGGGTCCTTGAGCATATCGACAAAGCCGACATGCGCGGACAGGGGCACAAGTCCTGTCTCGGCGCAGAGATCTCTGATCTCCTCGGGGGTATGGTCGTACATACCCGCAAATTCAACACCGTCATATCCCATCTCCTTGATGGAGCGGAGTGTGGCGGCAAGGTCGGCCTTGGCCGCGTCACGGACGGAATAAACCTGCACAGCTACTGGGAATGACATAATGGGATACCTCTCTTTGTTAATAATATTTTTCTTAAATTATAACCTAATTATCATCCGATTTCAAGTCATAGTGTGGCATCTATCGGACAAATATTGCTATGAATCAGCTCTTTATCTGACGTTTTGTGAAGCTGACGTAGCTCAAAACCACAAACGCGCCGATATGCAGGGCAAATATTGCAACACCCGCCCACGCATCAAGCCCGTACGGCACGGACGAGCCTCCGAAAATCGCCGAAAATGTATCGAGCAGAGAATAAGCCGCCGTCGGGTCGTGCACAAAGAGCGACATATTGAAGTATGGCAATATCGTGAAGCACAGCCATGGGAAGCGCACGACGAGCATTCGCGCAATCATGGACACTGTCCCCGACATCATATTCATGACAAGCGGCAGCGCGACCGAAAATGCCGCCTTGCCCGTCAGGCAGGCGAAGAGCAGCGCGAGCGACGCGCAAAGCAGTGCCGGCAGCAGGCCGAAGGCCACCGCCTCGACTATGCGCACAATGCCCGGCAGGCTGAACACCGTCCCGCCGGCGCAGTAAAGGTCGGGCACGAACAGATCACCTACGCCGCGGAACACCACTGAGCCGACAAGCACAAACTCAAACACCACGGCAGCATACAGCCCCACCGTCCAGATGAGCACGCTGAATATTTTTGAGGTCAGCACGCGGCGGCGCTTGCGGGGATGCGTCAGCAGCAGGCGCACGGTCCCGGACGAAAACTCGTTCGCCACCGTTGTTCCCGCCAGCACCACGCAGACGATGAGAATCAGCCCTCTCATAAACGAAATGCCGGATTTGATAAGGCTCTTGATCGGCTTTGACGCCATCTGCGGCGTCGGTATGTCGTTCTCAAGGCTGTATCTGAACACACGGAGCGCTGTGCGCGCCTCCTCCGCGGATTTTTCCTCCGAGGCGGCGTACCGCTCGTATTTGTAGGCCTCGGCAAGACCCATTTGCTCGAACAGCTGTTTGTCCGGCACGGCGTGAATCTCAAGGTCGCGCGCCGCAGCCGCCATACCGTCCGTCACAGTCTTCAGCTGCCACGAGCCGCATTCGGCGTTGTTGTCATAAAGCCAACGGTAGGCCTCAACGAGCATTTCCTGCCCCTCGGCTCTGAGCACGGTCTTGTCGTAGGCGTATTTCAGCTCGGAATCATGGCTCCCGGCATCGATTTGCGCCTTATACTCCGCGAGCGTCTTGTTTGTGTCCGCGAGCTGCGCCTCCGCGTCGTTCAGAAAGCCTGCCAGCTCGTAGGAAAAGTCGAATACCTCGATATAGCTTTCCACCGCCTTTACCTCCTCGCGCACGAGCCCGAGAAAGTCGGTCGCTGTGATCTCGATGTACGTACCGTCGTTGCCTATACGCGCGAAGGAAGACCCGTCCGTTGTTCTGCGACAGACGGCCTTGGAGAACTGACCTTCGCCAGATAGCACGCTCCCAAAGCCGGCCGACAAAAGCTCCTGCGGAGTATACTTGCCATTGCAGACAGCCTCAGCAGCATAGAGCTTCAATCGGGCATTGTTGTAAAGATCAAAGCAATACTCATATTTCCACGTGAGGATGTCGTTGTCGATGAAATACCCCATCGACTCGGCACATACCTCGCTGTACTCGGCCTTAAGCGTAAAGTTACGCGCCGTGTCACCGCTTGTCGCCGCAGCGTTTTCGCGATACTTGTCGGCGTCATTACGATACATCTCCCGCGTATGTTCAAGCGACTCGTCTCGGGCAAGGTACGCCGTAGCGCCGGACATTATGACAGATATAAGCAGCCCTATTGCGAGCACTACTATCATAACCGCACGAAACCCTGTCTGGCGGTTGATTTTTATCATCTCGTTGCAAAACAGGCCGCCGCGAACGGTTTTCTCAATGTTTCTGTTGTTCATACCGCACCTCCTCAAATCTTGCCGGGACGCTGCCCGGTGGCGATGTCATATCCGTGTGTCATCTCAAGGAACGCCTGCTCGAGACTGCGCTGCTCCGGCACTGCCGAGAGCAGTCCCGCGCCATTCGCCAGCTCGCGCAGCACGTCGCTGACAAGCTCGTTCGGCAGCGTGAAGCGCAGCGCGCCGTCCGTGACGGTGTGCCCGATTCCGCGCCGAGACAAAATCCCGGCCGCCGCCTCGGGGCTCCGGACATCGACGCTCATTGTGGTGATGTCGGGGTCGTTCAGCCGCCGCAGCTCGGCCATGCTCTGAACGCCCAGCAGCGTGCCGCGGCTGATTATGCCGACGTGCGTACACAGCTGCTCAAGCTCGGACAGCTGGTGGCTCGAAACGAACACCGAAACGCCCTGTGCCGCAAGGCCTATCAGCGTTTCGCGCAGGTCGTGAATGCCCTCGGGGTCGAGGCCGTTGGTCGGTTCGTCGAGCACGATGAGGGCGGGATTGTTGAGCAGCGCCTGCGCCAGCCCCAGCCGCTGACGCATACCGAGCGAGTACCGGGCTATTTTGTCGTTAAGCCGCCCCTCAAGGCCGACAAGCGCGGCCAGACGGTCGATTCTCTCCTCGGGTATGCCGCCGTACATGCGGGCGTACTGCTCGAGGTTCTGCCGCCCCGAGAGGTAGCGGTACATCTCCGGGTTCTCGATGATGCCGCCGACGTGCGACATGGCGGCCTCAAAGTCGGTGCGGACGTTGTGCCCGCAGATGAATATCTCGCCCTGCTCGAGGTTCAGAAGCCCGAGCATCAGCTTTATTGTGGTCGTCTTACCCGAGCCGTTGGGGCCGAGGAAGCCGAATATCTCGCCGCGCCCGACAGTAAGGCTTATGTCGTTGAGCACCCGGCGCGCGCCGAATTTTTTGGACAGATGCCGTATCTCGAGCACCGGCGTATCGCCGGGCCCAGCGGGCGCGGCGGGAGTGACAGTGGCTGTCGGAGCAACGGGAACTGCGGAAGCCGCGGGTGAGTCGGCGGTTGCAGCCGCATCGTGGGCGGGTGCGGTATTCTGATTTTTCTCCCTGTTCTGTGCCACGTCGGCCGCGGGAGCGGTGGCCGGCGTTTTGGTGGCTTTGGCTACGCTTATGTAGTTTGGCCGGGGGGGCATTTCAGACTGCGGCCGAAGCTGCGCCGGGTCGGGGTCGTCCGAGCCCTCGGACGTGCCCCCGGTTATCTCCGCAAAGCCGACGGCATCTCCCGGCAGGCGTCTGTAAAGATGCACCGTGCAGGTGTGCAGGCGCTCGGGCTCGGGCGTGCGTCCCTCATGCGAGACGTAAAACAGGCCGTTTCCGAAGGAATACATGCCCGTCTGTCCGCGCTTGAAGGTGAGGCCCCATACGCCGCTCTCCTCGTGGTGGTTGCCCTCCTTTTTGAGCGACAGCACCATTCCCCGCTCGCCGCCGCGACCGACAAGCTCGGTCTCGACCGGAGCCACGCTGCCGTCAATGACGAACATGGGGTAGTTCGGGAACTGCGGCTTTTTGCCGACGTAAACGGCGACGCACCAGTCACCGGTGAAGGCATCATACTCGAGGTTCTGTATGCCCCAGGTCGTGTTTCCGGTGTAGAGAAAATACTTCGCGTCGGGGCGCGGGCCGCTGTGGTTGGGATGACCCTGCGTCAGCGGCTGTGCGTAGGCGTCGAACCGGCGCCAGTCGAAGCAGAGCAGCACCTGGTAGTCGTTGTCCTCGCGGTCGAGCTCGCCGTAAATACCATAGGCGATGAACAGCATATTCGGGCTTCCGGCAGGCGAGCCGGGGACGGGACCGAAGCCGGTTCCGTCGACGCCCGAGCAGCCGTAGCGGTGCGCCTTGCCGCAGGCGTCGGTGGCGTTGTAGTCGTCAACCACCTCGCCGAGATAGACGGCCTTCATCACGCCGTCGCGCTCGGCGTCCATGCCGACGCGGTCGATTTTGTCGACGTCAAATATCGCTATGTAGAACGAGTCCTCCTCGGCAATCGCCTGACCTGTGTGCTTCATGATGCCCTGACCTATCGAGTCGTGCTTGAGCTCGAGCGAGCCGTACAGTCGGCCGTCGTCGTCGTTGAAGTCGATGCAGCCGAGGTGTCCGAGCAGACCCGTGACCGTACCGATAAGGTTGCCCTCAAGGTCGGTTTTGACCAGCGTTGTGGTAAACGCGTAATAAACATACTTGCCGGCCGTGTCGAGCGCGATGCCCTGCACGTGACCGGTATTCCACTTGCCGCCGTCGATGAGAAGCGGCAGTCCTTTGTACTTTTCCATGAAATGCCTCCGTCATGTAAAGTTATTTTTATTAATTATAACACATCCCGTGCCGGAATGGAAGGGATAACGCCATTTTTGTTGCGACAAAAAGCTCGGCGCTGCAAAATTGCAGCGCCGAGCCTGTTTTTATATGCGTTTTGCTTTGTATTTCGCGATAAGCTCGCGCAGCCACTGTACGGTGGCGACAAGCTCGCCCGCCGCAAACATGACGGTCAGTATAATAATAAGATTGGGGCAGTAGGTCAGCAGCTTGTCGGCCCAGACCGAGAGCACATAGTACACCGGCACAACCGAGACGATGAGGCCGATAAAGGGCAGCTTATCCGTCAGCGAGCTGATGACGGCGGGGATGAGTATCATGCCGAACATTATCACGTACTCCTTCACGCCACGCTGAGAGAGAAAGGTGACAGTCTCGCCCGTCTCCTCGTCGACGACAGAGCCGCCGAACTTGAAGTAGGAATAAATAATAAATGTAAGAACGAGGAACCCGGCGATGTAAGCCATGCCCTCGGTAAAGCGCTTGCAGTATTTCACGGCGCACCTCCATGAGCGTTTGTGCTACTATTGTATCACATCCGACAGATTTTTTCAAGTGTTTTTCATAATGTCTTGAAAAGCTGTGACAATTATGATAAAATAGACGGCGATAAAGGTGAAAGGAATACTGTCATGAAATACAACGAGCTTATAAAATACATAGCCGACGGGGCGCTTGACGAGCGTTTTGCGCGTCTCTATCCGGGAGCCGACGCGGCCGTCGCCCGCCGCCGCTACACCGACGCCGTCGTCGAGTTCGGCAAGCTTTTCGGCGAGGAGGGCGAGCTGAGCCTGTTCTCGGTTCCGGGGCGCAGCGAGCTGTCCGGCAACCACACCGACCACAACCACGGCTGCGTCATCGCCGCCTCAATCGACCTTGACATTATCGCCGTTGCCCGTCCGCGCGAGGACGGCGTCATCCGCCTTCAGAGCCGCGGCTTTGACATGGACGTCGTCACGCCCGAGCAGTGTGTGACGCCCGACCCCGCCCGCGCCGGGCACGCCGACGCACTGATTGCCGGCGTCATCAACGCGCTGAACAAGAACGGCCGCAAGTCGGGCGGCTTTGACGCCTACACCACCTCGTCCGTGCTCAAGGGCTCGGGACTTTCCTCCTCCGCGGCGTTCGAGGACATGGTTGGCACCATCGAAAACTACTTCTACAACTACGGCAGCATCGGCTACATCGAGATTGCGCAGATGTCGCAGTACGCCGAGAACCGCTTCTTCGGCAAGCCCTGCGGGCTTATGGATCAGCTGGCCTGCTCGGCGGGCGGAATAGTGTTTATCGACTTTGCCGACCCGGCCGTTCCCGTGGTTGAGAAGGTCGACTTTGACATAACCGGCGCGGGCTACGCGCTGTGCATAGTCGACACAGGCGGCAACCACGCCGACCTGACGGCCGACTACGCGGCGGTGCCTGCCGAGATGAAGTCGGTAGCGCGCTTTTTCGGCGAGGAGTACCTGCGCAATGTTGACGAGGGTGCGGTGCTGCGTGCGATGCCCGAGCTGCGCGAGGCGTGCGGTGACCGGGCCGTTCTGCGCGCGCTGCATTTCTTCGATGAAAACTGCCGTGTAACCTACCAGCGCGAGGCGCTGCGCTGCGGCAATCTTGACGCATATTTCTCGGCCGTCGTCGCCTCGGGGCGTTCTTCGTTCTGCTATCTTCAGAACGTATTCACCACGGCGAACGTACGCGAGCAGGGGCTGTCGCTGGCGCTGTGTCTGGCCGAACGCTTCTTCGCGAGCGGCGTCAAGGGCGCTTACCGCGTCCACGGCGGCGGCTTTGCCGGGACGATTCAGGCATACGTCCCCGCCGACTACGTTGACGCCTTCCGCGGCATGATGGATTCCGTCTTCGGCAAAGGCGCCTGCGCGGTGCTCCACATACGGCCCGAGGGTGCCGTGAGACTGTGAGGGATAGGATTTTTGCGGTTCCCACCGCGTGGTGAGGCGTATTGCATATGCCCATGCGCGTAGTTAATTGAATTTTAAGGTTGCGGTTTCCGCTGATACGTTCGGCGGAAACCGCTTTTTTGTATAAAGAGTTCTTTTGCCTTGGCAGGCGCACGCCGTGGAGGCCACCGACGGTGGAGAAGTGTACTCGCCGAACGTCGGCGGGAAGCGGTTTTTATAAAAAGAGTTCTTTGGCCTTGGCGGGCTCTCGCCGTGAAGGCCACCGACGGTGGAGAAGTGTACTTTTCTGCTATGCGGCAGAAAAGTACCAAAGAGAACGCACCCAAGGGGGGCGAACCTACGGATTCGCCCCCCTTGGGGATCCCCCCACTCCCGTGGGATGGCTTAGGGTGGACGGAATCCGCCTCCATGAGGCTCGCATCCGGCGCGGCTCGGTCAGA
>CAKRSS010000058.1 GCA_934401725.1 uncultured Eubacteriales bacterium
ACATCGGGGGGCACGGGCGCTTTGAGGCGTCCCCGTGCAATGCCCGAGTGGTGAACTTGCCTGCGCCTGCTGCTACAGCCTGCGGATGCATTGCCGTGCATGAGGCGGAGGCGGACTGGCTGTCGGTCAGATTCCCGATACCACTCGAGGCGGTCAAGCGCAATCTTTTGCGCGGAGATTGCGACTTCCCGGCGGATTTTGACATCGACTCCTATCATCTGTACCACGGCACGCCGCAGAGAATTCTCCGCGACGGCGACGTGCTCGACCTCGGCGGGCGGGAGCTGCACGTCATTCACACGCCGGGGCATTCTCCGGGGCACTGCTGCTTTTACGAGCCGGAGCGGGGGTATATGTACTGCGGCGACCTCATATACATGGGTCGCCTCGACGCCTTTTACCCGACCACCGACCCGGTGCTGTTTTACAGCTCGGTCAGTCGCGTGCGCGGGTACGACGTCAAAAAACTCCTGCCGGGGCATTATCGGCTTGACATTCCCACGACGCTTACAGCAGAAATCGAGACCGCGTTTGCCGCTCTGTCGGTCGCCGGACAACTCCGCCACGGTGCTGGAACCTTTGATTTCGGTGACTTTTCAATCAGAATATGAAAGGCCTTTACATTTCTATGACGGTATGATATAATAGTTGCAGTAAGGTGTGCGACACCGAATTCTGTTTAGGAGGTACTATGTATATGCGCTTTGAGTGGGTATCTTTTTTGTGGTTTGTGGTGCCTACGTTGCTTGTGCTGGCGGTGGTTGCGTTTTTTGCGACGGCGCTCGCGCTGTACCTGTCGGCGCGCAGTCGGAACAGGAGAGAGCCCGGCAGCGTTTCGCCGAACCAGATGAATGCGCGTCTGGTTATGCTCATCGTGGCGTCGGTTTTGCTTGGTGTCACGGTATTCATCGCGGCGGGAATTGTAATTCTCCTGTCGCTGGACATTGCCTATATGTGAGGTTCGGGATGAAAAGTAAGACATTTTACACCGTGCTTTTCACGGTTCTCGGCGTCTGTGTGGCGCTGACGGTGGCGCATTTTGCTTTTGCGGTCTACGCCTACAAGCATTGCTCGATAATTTATTTTATCGGTCAGGAGTTGTGGTGAAATGAAGCTCGGACGACAGATTACCGCCGTTCTGGCGCTTGTTTTGACGTTCGCCGCGCTCAATCTCGGCATTTACGGCCTTGTGACGCGGCGACTGTCCAACAATTTCAGCGGTGCGACGCAGGCCAAAATGATAGACGTCGGCAGCTACCTTCCGCATACCGATGGGGCACGGCTGCCGCGCATAGACTCGTCTCTGCACCTCACGGGAGAGTTGCCTGTGCTTGACGGCGCTGCGGCGCTGGTGCCGGTCTACGCCGCCGTGATACACAACGTTTATCCCGAGGGCTGCGTGACGTACGAGGGCGGCTCATTTTCCGACGACAACTTTTACGGCGAAAATTTCGCCGCCGACAGCGCGATGCAGTACAAAAACACCGTGCGCGGCTACCGCGCCGTCGTCGACGGTGAGACTGACATACTTTTCTGCGCAGCGCCGTCGGCGGAGCAGAAAAAGTACGCCGGGGAGCGCGGCGTCGAGCTGGTCTACGTGCCGATAGGGCTCGAGGCGTTTGTCTTTTTCGTCAACGAGAACAACCCCGTCGACAGTCTGACAGTGGAGCAGGTTCGCGGTATATACTCGGGAAAGTACAAAAACTGGGCCGAGGTCGGTGGGGTGAGGCGTGTGATAAACCCAGTCACGAGACTTGAGGGCAGCGGCAGTCAGACCATGTTTGAGGCATTTATGGGCGGGAGCAGCATAGGTCGAAAGTCGCCGTTCGCCGTTTTCGGGGCGTCGATAGGCTTTTCGTTCAGGTACTATATGGAGGGCATTGTCGGCAACAGCTCGGTCAAGATGCTGTCGCTGAACGGCGTATACCCGAGCGCCGAGAACATAAAAAGCCGCGCTTATCCCATCGTGGCGCAGTTCTACGCCATTTACCGCGCGGACAATCAAAATCCCAACCTCCCGGCGCTTATCGATTGGTTGCTGTCGGACGAAGGGCAGGCGCTCATAGAGCAGTGCGGGTATGTGGGAATAAACTGATTTGAAGCCAATACCAAGAGGCAATACAAAAAGGCGGCGGAAGAAATTCCGCCGCCTTTTTGTGCCTTCAATTTATATGAAGAACAGAACAAAGAACGGGTCGAGAAAGCCGCGCGTGTCGTCCGCGTCGCTCGTTTCCACCAAGTAGACGACGGCGGGGTAACCGGCAAGGTCGCGCACGATGCGTCCCTCGTCCGGGACGTAGCCCTCACATACGACACGGTACTGCTCGCAGAGAGCTTTTATTTTCTCGTCGCGCAGACGGACGAAGTCGTCTTTGTGAATATTGGTATCGCTGATGCCCGATGTGTCAAAGTCGCGCTCGGTCGAGATCTGGCACAGCCTGCCGTCGGGAAGCATATCGACGTAGGCCTGCGTCAGAAGATAGCCGCCGAGGTACTTTTCGAAATACACCCGCAGCACGTTGCCGAAGTAATCCTTCTGGTGCACGACGCGCGTCTCGTAGCCGCGCAGATTCAGCGACCCCTTCAGCGCCTTGCGGGCGAGCTTTGTGTAGTAATCGTCCGGCTGGTCGTATTCGGAATCGCGGACTTTCTTGAATTCGTCGCGACGCAGGGTGGCGCTTATCAGACTGCCGTCCTCGGGAGAAAGGAAGCAGAAGAAGGCAAAGTCGTCGGCGCGCTTGCAGTGATACAGGTCAACCTGCGTGCGGTAGATTGTATGTTCTGAAGCGGAATATTCCACTTCATACGTCTCGCCGTCAAACTCGACTGTGCGGTTCTTTTGCGCGTTCGGGTCCTTGAAGGAGTAGATCGACTGGAAGGTGTCTGTCTCGCTTTTGATTGATTTCGCTCCGATTGTATCATACAGTGACCAAATCACGGCGTAGGGGACTCCGAGCTCATACGGGTTCGGCGGCAGGTTTCTTGTCTCGGGGGCGCATGAGGTGAGTGCGGAGATTACGACTGCTGCAAGCAGCGTCAGAATGCCAAGTCTCTTGAAGTGTTTCATTGCAAGCTCCTTTCATAGCTCATAGTTCGTCCGGTGAGAAAAATCCCCCGTCACGGTGTGCGGCGGGGGATAGCGGGATTATCAGTCCTTCTTTTTCTTTGCGACGACAACTGCCGCGGGGATCACGCAGGCCATAAGACCCAGCGCAACGACGGAGCCGCAGCCGCCCTTGGTATCGGCGGGCTTTTCGGTTGTGGTGTTCTGCGTGGGAGCGGGCGTGGAGGTGTCCTTTGTGGGGGTGGGAGTTGTCTCGGCGGGTTTCTCGGTGGTCGTGTCCGTGGGGGTGGTTGTGGGATTGTCTGGCGTGGGAGCCGGAGTCGTGGTTTCGGAAGCGGATGTCTCGAGCGCGGCGGCGTAAGCGGCCTTGCGGTCGGTGATTATCTTCTTTCCGGCGTCAGACAGGGGAGCGACAACGATGCTGTCGTAGTCGGCAGCGCCCGAGCCCTGATCTGCGACGTACAGTACGTTGTTCACTACGGTTATGTAAACGTAGGAATTGGCGCCGTCGTGGCAGGCTAGGGTGGCAACCTGGTTCATTGTCACCTTATCGATAACGTTGATGCAGGTGGGGCCGGACTGGGTGGATACGAAAACGAAGTCCTCCCAGATTGCAACCGCGTAGCCCTTGGTGCACTTGGCCGAGTTGAGCATGGTCTTGCCGTCTGCGGACAGAACGTAGAGACCGGACTCGCCATCGTTCAGCGTTGCGCCGATGTAGATGGTACCGTCAACGTCGACATCGAGGTACTGACCCTCTTTGAAGTTGTGGACTGCGTTGAGGTCAACGTAGCCGTTGGTACCGAAGGTGGTGTCGAGCGCGGGGTTCTTGACGTCGGTGACGTCAAAGCGGTAGAGACGGTCCATATCGTAGTTGACGACGAGGTACATGTAGTACTTGCCGTCGAGCTTGAGGATGTCAACGCCGTTGACACCCATCTTGGTGCCGTTCTTGTCGCCGGGGGTGCCCTCGGTGACGACGTTGTAGAAGCCCTCCTCGGTCAGCTCACCCTTTTCGTTGTAGGTGAGGATGGCGTAGTTGACTGCGCCGTAGTTCTGGTAGTAAGCCTCGCCGACGTAGACGTGATTGCGGTCGTCAACGGCGATGCCCTTGGGGTAGCCGCGGCCGCCCTCGGTTTGCTCGTGAACGTAGCTGGAGCCGGGACGTGCGGTTTCAAGGTCGATAATGTTGAGAGCCGCGGCGCTGTTGGGGTTAAGGAAACCGCCGAAAGCAAAGCGACCGTCGGGCGACACGGCAAAGCCGCGCATGCAGTACTGCCCCTGGTCAAGCAGCTCATCCGAGGTCTCGACATAACTGTTCATTATGTCAATGAGAGACTCGAGCTTGACGCTGTTCCAGTCCACCGTCACCGCAGAGGCGGGGAGGCACAGACAGGAAACCATCATGGCGGCGACGAATACCGCACAGAGTACGCGAGTAAGTTTTTTCATGAAACATACCTCTCTTATATTTGTTTTGCAGTCTAATCATAACACATTTGTGCCGTGATTTCAAGAGGGAATCGTTATTTTTTACAATTTCAAGACAGATTTTTGTGTTTTTTTGATAAAAAATTGCGCCGATGCGCTAAAAACAGCGCCCTCGCGACAGCGGGGCGCTGTTTTTTTGCGTTGTGCTTCTCCTGCGGGAGATGCACGACGGCGTTATTTCAGCTGTGAGACTATCTTATCAATGTCGCTGTCGACGCCGATGACGGACACGCGGTCGCCCTTCGAGAATGGTTTGTCGGGAGAGGGCGAGACGTCGACGCTGCCGTCGGCATAGCTGACGGCGATGATGTTGACCTTGTAGCGGCGGCGCAGCTGGAGCTCGACCAGGTTCTTGCCTATCCAGCTCTCGGGCACGGACAGCTCGACGATTTTGTAGTCGGCGAACTCGACAAAGTCGGTTATGTTGTTTTTTGTCAACATATAGCCCAGCTTTTCGCCCATGTCCTGCTCGGGGAAGACTATCATGTCGGCGCCGACGCGCTCGAGCACCTTGTGGTGTCCCTCGTTCATGGCGCGCGCGACCACCTTTTTGACACCTATCTCCTTGAGCATGATGGTCAGAAGAATGTTGGCGTTTATGTTGTTGGCGAGGCAGACGATGGCGCAGTCGTAGTCGGTGATACCGGCGGAGCGCAGGACGTTTTCATTAGTCGGGTCGCCGATGACGGCGTTTGTGACGACGTCGGCGAGGGCTGTTATCTTATCCGAGTCGGTGTCGATAATCATGACTTGGCAGCCTGCCGCCGCCAGCGTCTCGGCCAGCGACTGGCCGAACTTGCCGAGTCCTATAACGCAGAAGCTTTTCATATTCTATCCTTTCAATTCAATCGGCTTCAGCCGATAAGCATATTGGCGTCGGGGTAGCTGATGACGGAGCGGCTGTCACGCTGATTGAGCATGACGGCGTAGGTCACGGTGAGTATGCCGACGCGGCCAAGGTACATCATAAGCATGAGCAGCAGCTTTGAGCCGACGTCGAGCAGCGGTGTGATTCCGAGCGAGATGCCGACGGTGTCAGTCGCCGAGAACACCTCGTAGGCTGCGCTCATGATGCTGCAGCCGGACAGCTCCGAGGTCGCGAGCGTGCCCGTCAGCACTATGACGAGCTGCACCATGATAACTGACACGGCGCGTATAAAGCTGTCGTGCGAGATGGTGCGGTGGAAGAGCACGGCCTGTTTTTTGCCGAGCGCGGCGCACCAGACGGTGTAGACCAGCACTCCTATCGTGCCGACCTTGACGCCGCCCGCCGTCGAGCCCGAGCAGCCGCCGATAAACATGAGCAGTATTGAGAGCAGCTGCGAGCCCTGCGTCATACCGGCCTGGTTTATGGTGCAGAAGCCGGCCGTGCGCAGCGTCACGGCCTGAAAGGAGGCCGCCAGCAGTTTTTCACCGACCGGCATCGGGCCGAGCGTTGCGGGGTTGTGCCACTCCATGGAGGCGATGAGCGCCGTTCCGCCGAGCACGAGAATGCCGCTGATTATAAGTACGAACCGCGAGTAGACGGACAGCCGCTTTTTGCGCGTGACGGCGTTGGCAATATCGTTCCAGACGATAAATCCGATGCCGCCGAGCAGTATCAGGAGTATGATGGTTATGTTGACAACGGGGTCTCCGACAAAGGCGGAGAGGGAGGAGAACTGTCCGCTGTAATGCCCCATGAGGTCAAATCCAGCGTTGCAGAAGGCCGAGATTGAGTGGAAAATGCTCTTGTAAATGCCGTCCGCCACGCCGAAGATGGGGATGAAGCGGGTGGCGAGCGCGGCGGCGCCTGCAAACTCGATGGCAAGCGTGCCCACGCCGATGCGCTTGAGAAGGACGCTGATGTTGTCGTAGTTGTCGAGATTGTAGGACATGGCCACCAGCATTCGCTCGCGCGGTGTGACTGCGCGCTTGATTATCAGCGACATTATGACGGCGAGGCTCATGAAGCCGAGTCCGCCGATCTGTATCAGCGTGAGTATGACTATCTGGCCGAACAGGCTCCAGTGCGTCGCGGTGTCGACTGTGACGAGCCCCGTGACGCAGGTGGCGCTGACGGCGGTGAAGGCGGCGTCAAGCGGCGGCGTGAAGGTGCGCGAGACGGATGAGATGGGTAGCATCAGAAGCAGCGCGCCGAGCAGTATTATCATGAGAAAGCCTATCGCGATAACGCCGGTCGTGCGCCGCTTTGAGCTGCCGAACCTGAATTTGTGTTTTATTTTCATGTGTGTTCCTTAAATGATTCAGTGTCAGAGCGCGTGAGTCGGGGATGTCCCCGCAGGTGTAGTATAGCACTGTTTCGCGGTTTTGTCAATATGCGGCGCTCATATGCCGAGCAGGACGGTGGCGATGCGGAAGTATATCATGAGCGAGACAGCGTCGACTATTGTTGTTATAAAGGGGCTGGCCATGACGGCTGGGTCGAGCCCGAGCCGCCGGGCGAGCAGCGGCAGCATCGAGCCGACGGACTTTGCCGTGAGCACCGAGAAAAACAGGGTCAGCGCCACCACGGCGGCGACCACAGTGCCCGCGCGGTCGACGAGCAGAACCTTGGCCGCGGCGACGATAGCCAGCACCGACCCGCACAGCAGCGCCACACGCACCTCCTTCAGGAGAATGCTCAGCGCGTCGCGGCGGGGTACTATCTCGCCCAGCGACAGCCCGCGTATGACGGTGACGGAGGCCTGTCCGCCGGCGTTTCCGCCCGTGTCCATGAGCATGGGGATGAAGGAGGTCAGCACGACGTAAGCGCCGAGAGCCTCCTCGTAGTGACTGATTATAGCGCCCGTGAAAGTTGCTGAAATCATGAGCAGCAGCAGCCACGGTATGCGCTTGCGGAAGATTTCGCCGACGCCGGTGCGGCTGTACGGGCGGTCAGTAGGCGTTATGGCGGCCATTTTTTCGATGTCCTCCGCAGCCTCCTCGCGCACGACGTCGAGCGCGTCGTCGACTGTGACAATGCCGACCAGCCGCCGCTCGCTGTCGACCACGGGCACCGAGAGCAGGTCGTATTTCGCTATCACGTCGGCGACGTGACCGCGGCTGTCGGTTGTGAGGACGAAGGCAGCGTTGGCGTCGGAGATGGTCGAGACGGGGGTGTCCGGGTCGCCGAACAGCAGGTCGCGCAGCTCCAGCGTGCCGACCAGCCGTCGCTGATTGTCGGTCACGAATAAAGAATACACTGTCTCTTTATCATAGCCTGTTTTGCGGATGTGATGCACTGCCTTGGTAACTGTCATGCCTGCGTTCAGCGTGACGTATTCGCTGGTCATGACGCTTCCGGCGCTGCCCTCGGGGTAGGCGAGGAAGCGGTTTATCAGCGAACGGTCCTCCGGCGGGACGTTTTTGAGTATGCGGCTGACCACTCCCGCGGGCAGCTCCTCGAGCAGGTCGACGACGTCGTCGGTGTACAGCTCGCCGCACAGCTGCCCGAGCTCGCGGTCGCTGAGCGTCGAGATGAGGCGCGTCTGCGGCTCGTATTCGAGCTCGGCGAAAATTTCGGCGGCGGTGTCTTTCCTCAGCAGCCGGAACACCACCGGCAGCTCATCCGGCGGCAGTGTCTCGAGAAAATCCGCCGCGTCGGTCGGGTAGAGGCGGTCGAGCTCGTGAATGAATTCGGGATATTTTTTTGCGTCGAGAAGGGAAGAGAGGTGGGTGTAGTCTCGCATGACGGCGGCTCCTTGGTTTTTTCTTATTTTAACCGCCAGACAGGCAAACGATACTTTTTCAGATGTTGCGCACGCTGTGCGAGTGTTTCGCTTTTTTGCGCGCGACGGACGCGTTCCGGTTTTTGAGCTCCCGCCCTGAGAGCGTGCGAAGATAGTCGCGCGTCTGCCGCGCCACCTCGCCCGACATCGGACAGATGACCGCAAGGTTTATCAGCGTCATGACGCCGAGCGCAAAGTCGGCGACGTCCCAGACGCGCTCGGGCGCGCTGAGCGCCCCGGCCAGCACGGCGACGCCGTAGATGACGATAAACGCCCGCCGCCAGCCGCGCCGACGCCGCCGCGCGAGGTATTCCACGCACTCAATACCGTAGTGCCCCCAGCAGACCACCGTAGCAAAGCCGAAAAACAGCACCATAATGCACATAACGTATTCCGACCATCGCCCGAGTACCAGTGAGTAGGCTTTCAGCGTCATCATGATGGGGTCGGAGCCGTAGGCGAGCACGTCGTCGAGGCTGAGGATTATCACGAGCGCCGTCATGGTGCAGAGCAGAATCGTGTCGACGAACACCTCGACGATGCCCCAGATGCCCTGCTGTGCGGGGTAGGTTGCGTTCGAGCCCGAGTGCGCGATGGGGGCCGTACCGCAGCCCGCCTCGTTTGACATCAGCCCGCGCATTGTGCCGAACCGCACGCCGCGCGACAGCAAAAAGCCCGCCGCGCCGCCGAACGTGCTCTCGGGCCGGAAGGCCACGGCAAATATCGAGCCAAATGCCTCCGCCAGCCCGTCACGCCGCAGTACCATGACGGCGACGGACATTACAATATATATAAGCGTCATGAAGGGCACAAGTCGGCCGGTCAGCGCGGCGACGCCGTCGCGTCCCGAGGCCAGCACGGCCACCGTAATGACGGCCAGCACGCCGCCCGTGAAGGCCGTACCGAGCCCGCAGACGCCGAGCAGCGAGCGCGACACGGCGTTTATCTGTATGACGCATCCCATCGACAGCGCGTCGGCTACGCACAGCAGCGCGAATATCGCCGCGAGGACTGTGCCCACGCGCCCGAGCCCGCGTGAGGTGAAAAAGTCGCGGATGTAGTACATCGCCCCGCCGTGCCGCACGCCGGACTCGTCCGTGCGACGGTGCCCGAGCGCGAGCACGGTCTCGGCGTATTTGAGCAGCATGGCGGCCGCCGCGCTGACCCACATCCAGAATATCGCCCCTACGCCGCCGAGGTAAATGGCCGACGCCACGCCGACGATGTTGCCCACTCCGAGCGTCCCGGCCAGCGCCAGACACAGCGCCCGCAGCGGTGACATGCCGTCCCCGGACGGCGCGGCGAGCGTTTTTATAATGGCGCGCGGGTGCGTCAGGTTGAAAAAGCGCAGGCGCACGGCGTAGAATAGTCCCCCCGCCATGAGCGCCGTCGGAACGGCGGCGCCGAGTATGTATGTATTGATAAATTCAAGCATAAAGTTCCACCCCCGATAGACTTTATGTCCTGAGCGTCGATTATATGCCCCCACAAAGTCGATTTTTAGCAATCCACCCTGTCGTGCTCGCTGAAATTGTTAACAATTTGTGAACATTTGGCTTTCTCTATTGATTTTTTGGGCGCGACGTATTAGAATATGCACAGTTGGTTAGCACTCAGGTGATTTGAGTGCCAACAATCACATGAAAAATAATTTGCAAAAGGCAATATCAAGGAGGAACTCAAAATGAAGATCAGACCGCTTTCCGACAGAGTTGTCGTCAAGCTCGTTGAAGCTGAAGAGAAAACAAAGACCGGTATCATCCTGACCGCGTCGGCACAGGAGAAGCCGCAGATAGCCGAGGTTATCGCAGTCGGCCCCGGTGGAATGGTTGACGGTAAGGAAGTCGTTATGACCGTTAAGGTCGGAGATAAGGTTATAACCAGCAAATACTCCGGCACTGAAGTCAAGTGCGACGGCGTTGAATACAACATCGTTCGTCAGAGCGATATACTCGCAATAGTTGAATAATTCGGGAGGATACTATCATGGCAAAAGAAATTCTTTACGGTATAGAGGCAAGAAACGCACTTGTTCGCGGCGTTGATAAGCTGGCGGACACAGTCAAGATTACACTAGGCCCGAAGGGCAGAAACGTTGTGCTCGACAAGAAGTACGGCGCGCCCCTCATCACCAACGACGGTGTTACCATCGCCAAGGAGATCGAGCTTGAGAACGAGGTCGAGAACATGGGCGCTCAGCTCATCAAAGAGGTCGCTACCAAGACCAACGACGCAGCCGGTGACGGTACAACCACCGCAACCCTGCTCGCTCAGGCATTTGTCCGCGAGGGCATGAAGAACGTGACCGCGGGTGCTAACCCCATGGTCATCCGCAAGGGCATCAAGAAGGCTGTCGACAGAGCTGTCGAGTGCCTCGGCAGCATTTCCAAGCCCGTCAACGGCACTGCTGATATCGCGCGTGTCGGTACCATTTCTGCAGGCGACGAGGTTATCGGCCAGCTGATCGCAGACGCGATGGAGAAGGTCACCTCCGACGGCGTTATCACCGTTGAGGAGTCCAAGTCCGCCGACACCTACTCCGAGGTTGTCGAGGGTATGCAGTTCGACCGTGGCTACCTCAGCCCCTACATGGCAACAGATATGGATAAGATGGAGGCCGTCATCGACGACGCCCTTATCCTGATCACAGATAAGAAGATTTCCAACATTCAGGAGATCCTGCCCCTGCTCGAGCAGATCGTTCAGGCCGGCAGAAAGCTGCTCATCATCGCAGAGGACGTCGAGGGCGAGGCTCTCACCACTCTGGTGCTGAACAAGCTGCGCGGAACCTTTACCTGCGTCGCCGTCAAGGCGCCCGGCTTCGGCGACCGCCGCAAGGAAATGCTGCGTGACATCGCTGTCCTGACCGGCGGCGAGGTTATCACCAGCGAGCTCGGTCTTGAGCTCAAGGACACCACCGTCCAGCAGCTCGGCCGCGCAAGACAGGTCAAGATCAACAAGGAGAACACCATTATCGTCGGCGGCGCAGGCGCTCCCGAGGAGATCAAGGCACGCGTTGCTCAGATCCGCTCCGCTATCGAGGTCACAACCTCCGATTTCGACCGTGAAAAGCTGCAGGAGAGACTTGCAAAGCTGTCGGGCGGTGTTGCCGTTATCAAGGTCGGCGCTGCTACCGAGGCCGAGATGAAAGAAAAGAAGCTGCGCATCGAGGACGCGCTCAACGCGACTCGCGCTGCTGTTGAAGAGGGCATCGTCCCCGGCGGCGGAACTGCTTACCTCAACATCATCTCCGAGGTTGCAAAGCTGGTCGACAAGGTCGACGGCGACGAGAAGACGGGTGTCAAGATCGTTGTCAAGGCTCTCGAGGAGCCGGTTCGCCAGATCGCTTACAACGCAGGCTTTGACGGCGGCGTTGTGGTCGACAAGATCATTAACTCCAAGAAGAAGGGCTGGGGCTTTGATGCCTACACCGAGACATACGTTGATATGGTCTCTGCCGGTATCGTTGACCCGACCAAAGTTACACGTTCCGCACTTCAGAACGCGGCATCCGTTGCCAGCGTCATACTGACGACCGAATCCGTTGTTGCTGACATCAAGGAGCCCGCTCCCGCAACACCTGCCGGTGGCATGGACGGCGGCATGGGCGGCATGTATTAATAAATAGTTTTTAAGATAGTTCCCCCCGCACAGGGCTTGCCCTGTGCGGGGGAGTTTTTTGTGGAGGTGGTGGGCGTATTACATATGCCTGTATGCTAAAAAGTTAGTTTTAGCCTTGGCGGGAACACGCCGTGGACGGTCTCCGACGGTGGAGAAGTGTACTCGCCGAACGTTCGGCAAAAACGTTTTTTTATAAAAGAGTTCTTTGGCCTTGGCAGGCGCACGCCGTGGCGAATTCCGACGTGTTCGAAGTGTACTTTTCTGCTATGCGGCAGAAAAGTACCAAAGAGAACGCACCCAAGCGGGGGCGAACCTACGGTTCGCCCCCCTTGGGGATCCCCCCACTCCCGTGGGGATGGCTTAAGGGAGCGGAATCCGCCTCCATGAGGCTC
>CAKRSS010000059.1 GCA_934401725.1 uncultured Eubacteriales bacterium
TAGTGGAGTTATCTGTCCCACTCCCGAGAATTTCCCCGCAACACGGGTAAATTCTCCGACGTCTGGCTTATGCTTGTTGAGTGGGAGTGAAAACAGGCCGAATAGTGGAGTTATCTGTCCCACTCCCGAGAATTTTCCCGCAACACGGGTAAATTCTCCGACGTCTGGCTTATGCTTATTGAGTGGGAGTGAAAACAGGCCGAATAGTGGAGTTATCTGTCCCACTCCCGAGAATTTCCCCGCAACACGGGTAAATTCTCCGACGTCTGGCTTATGCTTGTCGAGTTACAGTAAAACTCAAGGAGGCCGTTTCCATGAAAAAAGTGTTGGCTCTGACGCTGTGCGTGACGCTGTGCGTCTTCCTTCTGGCCGCGCTCTGCGGCTGCGCGGACGCGCCCGCGAGACCCGAGACAAACCTTGAATTCTGGATTGCCGAGAACGTCGACGGGACGGATTTCTCGGGCTACCGTCAGCGCTACGGCATAATGGGCGGCCGGGAATACTACGGCTCGGGCTACGTCCCGACCGTCGACGGGAACGGCGAGCAGCGCGACCCCGAGCACTGCGTCATATACACCGTGACATCCTACCCCGACTACTCGAGCGGTCGGCAGCACGTCACGCGCATCACCATAACCGACCCCGCCGTCAGCGTTTACGGAATCTGCGTCGACTCCTCCGCCGCCGAGGTCGCGGCGGCCATGGAGCGCGGCGGCTTCAGACTCCGCGAGGGCGAGGGCGGCGTCACCTACGTCAGGGGGCGCTTTTCCGTCCGGTTTTCGGAGGGCTGCATCGTGATAGCCGCCGAGGTCAGCAACAGACTCGGCATACGGTTCTGAACCACCGCCATATGGGAGGAGAGCTGAAGATGAAAAAATTTCTCGGCACAGTCTATGACCGCAGGTGCGTTTGGCACAACGCCGTCTTTTTCGGCGTTGTTATCGCCGCGCTGATACTTTGCGTTGTCGTTGAGGGCGGGGTTGACGACAACCTCGAATACCCGCTCAAAAATGTCTTTCTTCAGAACGACCAGTACGCCGTCCAGTTCAGCGCCTTTCTGCACGGACAGATAGCGCTCGAGGCCGTCCCCGACCGGGCGCTCGCCGAGCTCGAAAACCCCTACGACCCCGAGCAGCGCGAGGGCATAAGCCACCTCTACGACACCGCCTACTACAACGGGCACTACTACTCCTACTTCGGCATCGCGCCGATATTTCTTGTCTACTACCCGGTTTATTTTCTGACCGGGACGATAGCCTCGCGGACGCTGACCTGCCTCATTCTCGGGCTGCTGGCCGTGATATTCGTCGCGCTGGCATACCGCGAGGTGGTATTCCGCTTCTGCGACGGGCCGAACCTGCTTCTCACCGCGGCGGGACTTGTCGGGGTGACGGCCGCGTCGGGCGTCTACGTGGGGCTGCTCTACTCCGACGTCTACTACATACCCGTGCTGTCGGCACTCGCCTGTTCGTCGGCGTTTATCTACCTCGGCTTCCGCGCCATGCGGACGCAGAGGCTGGTTCCGCGCGCCGTTTTTCTCGTCGCGGCGGCGCTGGCGCTGATGCTCACCGTCTGGTCGCGGCCGTCGGTGGCGGTCATGTGCCTCATGATACTGCCGCTTTTCATCGGCTTTGCGGTAAAAATACGCCGCTACACACTGCGCGAGGGACTTATCACGATAGCGTCCTTCGTCCTGCCGCTCGCACTCGGAGCCGCCGCCGTGATGGCCTACAACGGCGCGCGCTTTTCCTCTCCCTTCGATTTCGGGGCGCGCTGGCAGTTCACGGTGAGCGACATCTCGCAGAACAAGGTCGAGCTGGCGCTCTTTATCCCGTCGCGCTGCTCCTTCTTCCTGCAGGCGCCCGACAATCAGAAGGCGTTTCCGTTTGTCATATGGTCGAATTTCCGCTTTGTGCCGTTTGACAACTCGGTGCGGTATTTTTACAACGCGAAGTCGGTCGGCGCGTTTGCCTTCGGGCTTCCGCTCGCCTCGCTGCTCGCACCCACGGCAGCGGATTTCAGGCGGGACTGGGTAAAGTCGGCGACTTTTATCGCCGTACCGCTGCTCGCGGTCACGGTGGCGTTTTTCGACTACTGCATCGGCGGCGTGAATTTCCGCTACCTGCTCGATTTTCTGCCGATTCTCTCGATCACCTCGGCCGTTCTCTGCCTTGGTCTGCACGAGGGGGCGACGGGACGCGTGCGCGCCTCGCTCGCGCTGGCGTCGCTGCTGCTTTTCGGTATGTCTGTCGTCATGTGCCTCGGCGTAATGTCCGGAAAGTCGGCGTGAGCGACGCGCAAAAACGCCGTCGCATATTGACAAATCCCGCCGTTTGTGATACACTGAAGGCACAAAACCGGTATGGATTTTTCTGAGACACAGGAGCTGTGCCCGTGCGGCACGCGCGCTCATTTTTCGCCATACACCCGCGGCGGCGGGTGTATGGCTGTTTTAATTCGGAGGAAAATCGGAGGAAAATATGACAGACGAAAAAACCAAAGCGCCCGTGCGTGGCGCGGACAGAAAGCTCAGAATCCCCGGCGAGCTCGCCTACATAGCGGCGATAGCGCTCCTGTCGTTCGCGGTGGCCATGCTCTCCGCCGCCGACTTCGGCATCTCCACCATAGTCGCACCGGCCTACCTGCTCAGTCTCCGGACGTCCGTCCTCACCTTCGGGCAGGCCGAGTACGTCATACAGGCGGGGGTGTTTGTCGTGCTCTGCATTGTTCTGCGAAGGTTCCGGCTCGTCTACCTGTCCTCCTTCGCGACCTGCCTCATATACGGCTTTGTTCTCGATCTGTGGCGCAGAATTCCGTTTTTCAACCCCACGGTGACGCCGCCCGGCAGCATGGCACTGTGGCTGCGGATTGTCATGTTTATCCTCATCTGCCTCGCGGCGAGCGTCGTAATGACCCTCGTTTTCTTCGGCGAGTTCCGCGGCATCAGCTGGGGCACCATCGTCATGGCGCTCATCAACGGCACTATAATCGGGCAGTTCTCGACCCTGCTCGACCGCACGTGCGACTTCCCCGCATGGCTGCCGGGGGGGGGAGGGGGAGTTTGAGCTGCTCACTGCCGATAAGAACATTCGCTCCCCATAATCTCCCGCCGCACCGAAAGCCCGCCCCCCTTGTTGACAAATCACCCTTTTCGGATTATAATCTAATTACTACGAATGACAGGAGGGCCTCTGAGATGACTGAACCGCACGCTGAATACCTTAACCTGCACAGCATACCGGAGTATGAATATTTGTCATTCAAGCACTTCGCGCCGGGAGAGCGCCATACCTTCCGGACGAACGAGAAAAACATTCTTCTCATCGTCACACGCGGGACGCTTAGCTTTGAGGAAAACGGCGTGCCCGTGCGGATACACGAAAACGAGTATTATATCCAAGTGAAGGGAAAATATCAGACAGGCAACATTCCGTCAGAGGAGGCAAACTACTTCTTTTTGAACTTCAACGGCGAGCTTACGTGCAACCCCAAAAACAATCTGCCAATCCGAGGAACATTCGACCACGAAAAAATCGTCGGCATGTGCGAGGCTCTGTACGCGGAGGAACAGAAACGCAAATCAGGACTGCCGCACCTCCCGCGGCCCGAACGTCAGATGATGTTTTTCGACATGCTGAATATTCTGCTTGTAAAGAACAATCCTGAAGCACAGCAGACATCCGTGGCCTCAAGGATCGCCGATTATGTGAACTCGCACTTCAAAGAAAACATAACTCTTGACTCGCTCTGCGGTGTATTCTCGTATTCGAGAGACTACATCATCCACATATTCAGAGAGGAGTTCGCCGTAACACCGTATCAGTACATTCTGCAGCGCCGCATAAACTACGTCAAACACATGCTGGACACAACGGACATCCCCATCCACGACCTCGCCATTGACGGCGGTTTTGACGACGTTCACAAGCTGTATTACCTTTTCAAAAAAGACATCGGCATGACGCCCGGCGAATACCGTCGTTCAAAACACGCCAATTAAAACCGAACACCTCAAACTCTTAAGTCTCAAAAAACGGGACTTAAGAGTTTTTTGTACGCTGTCACATACGGTACGATGGGAATTTTTCATAAGAAAAAACGGATTTTTCGACATATAGCCTGTTCTCGCAAGAAGAAATCTGCATAATATCGTAAACATCGTCGCCATTTCGGCCGGATTAGGTAAATTTTTTTGAATGACTATCCTATATTTTTCATTGTTTTTGTCGGTGCCTGAATCTATAATGAAGCTACCGAATATTTTGAGAAGGAGAAAAAAACAATGAAAAAGTTAATGTCTATCGTGCTTGCCGTAGCTACGGTCGCCTGCCTTATGTCCTCCTGCGGCGGAGGGGGAGACGGCTCCGGAGCGACGGTATCGACCACACCCCATGAGACCACTACGGTCCCCGAAACAACTCCGCCTCCCGCCGAAACGCCCCCAGGCACCGACTCTGCCACCGATTCTGTGCCCGTCACCTCGCCCGACGAGACCTCCGTCCCCCAGCCCCCGGCCGAAGGCATTGTCCAGGACGCGGACGAATTTCCGAACTCCGCGCTCGAGTTTACTTTCTCAACCGAAAAGGACTACTACAAGGACGGCGAGACCGTCGATCTGAATGTCATGATAAAGAACCGCACACTCATCGGGCAGAAGGACCTCTCCTTCGCGCTCTCGGTTCCGGCAGGACTCAAAATCATCTCGGGCGCGACAATTACCGCTGACGAAATCGCCGCGGGAGGTGAGATCGAGCACAAAGTCACGCTCGCCGTCGACTCCGGCGCAGCCGCAGTCGGGACTGCAACACCCGGCACCAGGACGCCCGGCCGTTGGTACGCAGATTACAGCAAAAACCACAAAATCGGCATCAACGGAAACATCGTCAGTCTCACGCTCAACGGCTATCACGCCGTGAATGCCGATCCCTCGCTTGTCGGCACCGTCAACATCGGAACTCTCAACGCCAAGGGCTCGGCGCTGATTATTGACGACATAAAAATTGTCGCCAACAGCGACGGCCGCATCATTTACGAAAACGATTTCGAGTCCGCCGACGCCATGGACCGTGACCTCGAATACATAATTTTCAACAACATCAAGGCCGGCTACGATAATGCCGACCCCGCCTCCCTCAAGGCCGCGTGGAGCATTGTCGAGAACGACGGCAACAAGGCCCTTTACGTTGCCTGCGCCGAGACCGATTACGGCCCCACTGTTCAGGTCGCAAACCTTGACTCGCTGTGCGACTACACCTTTACCTTCAGATTTCTTGACGGCGACGGCGGCGGGCAGTTCTGCGCGCCGAGAGTTGGTGTGCAGGTCGTTCTCCCGGACGCCAAAGACAAGGTAACATGCCAGGGCTATCAGTGGGTTCTCGGCGGTTGGAACAACAGCAAGACGGTTTTTCAGCAGTACCGGCTCAAGGCGGACGGCTCGGCAATGGAGCGCCCCGCCGTATGCAACCCTGAATATGCCACCTTCAGCTACACCGACTGGCTTGACTGCAAGCTGGTCGTCACGGCGGACAAACTCTCCGCTTACGTTGACGGTGAGCTTTACCTCGAATACAGCCCCGTTGAAAAATAAAGCTTCCGCCGCTTCTTACAGGCGGCCGCCTGTAAGAAGCGCTCTCAAAACCGATGCACTCGAAAGGAACCACCCCAGGCAATGAACAAAATAGAAACAACGCGCATTCACAAGATCACCTGCGCCGCCGACAGCAACGGACTTAAGGCCACCGGCCTTAAAAAGATAGAAACGGGCGGAATCCGGGCATCCGGCTGGCTCAGAACTCAGCTTGAGCTCATGGCGGAGGGCATGACCGGCCGACTGCCCGAATACGGCCCGTTTTTCAGGCCCGACAAAAACGGCTTTCTCTATCCGGAGGCCAACAGCGGGTGGGAAGAGATACCCTACTGGCTGCGTGGCTATTTTCCGCTCGCAGTACAGCTCGGCGACAAGAGAATGCTTGCCATGTGCCAGCTTTATTTTGAGTCGCTGATTTCGTCGCAGCGGGAGGACGGCTGGTTCGGCCCTCTCTGCCTTCGTGACAACGTGCGGCTTGACGACGGCGAGTATGCCCCCGACCTTATGCCGTACGCCTTTCTGATAGACACCTTTATAATGTACTACGAATACTCCGGCGACAAGCGCGTCCTTGAGCTGATAGAAAAATTCTTCCGGTTCTGCGTCGGAATTCCCGAGAAGTGCTTTATGATTCCCAAGCTCAGCCGCATAAAGTGGGCGAGAATACGCTCGGGGGCGTTTCTGCCGGACATATACTGGTACTATGAAAAAACGGGTGAGGAATGGCTGTTAACACTCGCGAAGCGCTTTTACGACAACATCTGGGAGTGCGAATTTTCCTTCATCGCCAACCACGGCGTGGCATTTGCCGAAAGAGTATCGTACAGCGCGGTGTACTCACGGCAATCCGGTAAGCAGAGCGACTTCGACAGTTCCGAGCGGGCATACACGGATTTCATGTCCGTCTGGGGACAGATGCCGCGGGGCGCCTTTGCGGCGGACGAACAGGTAAGAGAGGGCTGTACCGACCCGCGTCAGGGCATAGAGCCCTGCGCCATAGTCGAGCTTGCCAAAAGCTTTTACGAAATGGGCAGAATAAGCGGCGGCACGGTTTACGCCGACCGCATCGAGGACATAATGCTCAACCACTTCCCCGCTTCCTTCTCGGAAAACTATCAGCAGATGCACTATATCACCTGCTGCAACCTTCCGGAGCTCAACCCGGCGTTTTATCAGCCGTCCCGGAACGGCGTTATGTCGCCGGTGAAATCGTTCGAGATAATGACGCCCAACAACCGCTGTTGCGGACACAACGCCGGCATGGGCTGGCCTTATTACACCGAAAATCTCTGGCAGAAAACTCATGACGGCGGACTTGCCGCCTACATTTACGCCGGCTGCGAGGTCGACACCGAAATAAACGGCTCCGGGTTCGCCTTAAGCACGATAACAGACTACCCCTTCCGGGGCACCGTGACCGTCAGGGTTCGGCAAAACGATTGCGGCGGGACACCGCTCTACTTCAGGCTGCCCGGCTGGGCAAAATCCGCCGTCATCTCGGTTAACGGAGAAAGACAGTATGAAAGCGACACCGCGGGCGGGTTCATCCGACTGACGGCCGACTGGAAACCGGAGGACATTATCTCGCTTGAATTCGGAATGGCCACCGAACTGCACCGCTACGAAAGCAGCGGCGGCTGCTCTGTCGACCGCGGCCCGCTGACGTACTCGCTGAAGCTGCCCGAGATATGGGAAATTGTCGCCGACGAGGACGCGGGCGGCTACCGTCACCCCAATCCGCACATATTTGAAAACTATTCGGTCCGCACCGACGCGCCCTGGAATTACGCGCTCTGCGCCGGGCTGCCGATAGAGCTCGCCTACGAAGCCGAAAATATTGCGGCGCAGCCCTTCTCTGTCAAAAACGCGCCCATTGTCCTGCGGGCACAGGCGCGGAGGATTCCCGAATGGGGTCTTGAGGATCACATGGCCGGCGAGCTTCAGCCGTCACCGGCCTACACCGACGAGCCGGTTGAGACAGTCGAGCTTATCCCGCTCGGCTGCGCGAGGCTGAGAATATCATGCTTCCCCACCGTCGGCGATTCCCCGGACAGCATCAAATGGACAAAAACCCCGGCGCACGTCGACATAGAGAACCGCGCAAAGGATTACCCGAACCCTTACAAAGAATTTGTTAAACAATGAGGAAAACAAAATGAAAAGAATACTGTCAATAATCATGGCGCTCTCGCTTTTGGCGGTTTTTTTGACGTCGTGCGCCGGGGAGGGCAACCCGGCAGAGACTACGCCTCACTCAAATAATACGGACAGCTCAACCGCGGAAACAGACGAGTTAAGCCCTTATGAGCAGGCAATGAAAAACCTGACAACCGGCTCGTACGGCGGCTACGAGTTCAGAGTCGGCGTTGTCGACCACGGCTCATGGGCCGAGTTCGACATGGCAGTTGAAGATCAGATGGGCGGCCAGGTCAACGACGCCATTTATTACAGGAACATCACCGTCGAAGAAAAGCTCGGGATAAAAATAACACAGCAAATCATCACCGATTACAACATAATAACCGTAATGGCTCAGGTGCCGTCGGAGGATAATTTCGACGCCATGTGGATTCCCTGCAGCCGGACGGGGCCCTATATTAGCTCGGGCGTGCTTCTGGATCTGGCGTCTGTCGACACACTGGACCTTGAAAACCCGTGGTGGAAATCCAAGTTCAATGACAGCATAAGCATCGGCAACCACATTTACTCGGCTGCGGGCGACCTTAATATGGTCTACTACTCGGCCTTCGGCGTTTGCGCATTCAACTACGATCTGCTCAACGACCTCGACCAAAGCGCCAATCTGTTTGAGGTATACAACAGCGGCGACTGGACGTGGGAAAAGATGTTCGATTACATGGCTCTGGCCGCCGACGACCTGAACGGCGACGGACAGATGCGCGCGACCGACGACCGGTTCGGCCTCGGTATGCACTATAACGCGCTCAAATCCTTCCTCTCGAGCAGCGGCTTCACCATTGTTCAGAAGGACAGTAACGGCTACCCGGTGTATAACGGAGTCTCCGAGAAGTTCGGCGACGCGTACACCAAGGTAATAGAAAAGGTCGCAAACCCGCAAACGTCTGTTATTCCCGGCGACATCACCGAGGGGTACGGAACAAGCGCAACCGGCAACTATTACGACGACACCTTCATAGAGGGCAGACAGCTTTTCTACATCGAGTCGAGCGGCGCACTGAAGAGAATTAAAAACGGCGATGTCAATTTCGGCATCATAGGATACCCCAAATACGACGAGAACAGCGACTACCACTCCCCTATTTACTACGGACTGTCAGCGCTCAGCGTGCTGAGCAGCAACAGCAACCTTGAACGTACAGGTACAGTGCTTGAGAATCTCGGCGCTTATTCGTATGACAAGCTGACAACCGCCTACGTTCAGAACGTGCTCTGCTACCGTTATGCCAACGATCCCGAGTCCGTCAACACACTGATGAACGCCTTTGACACGGGAATTTGCGACCTGGCCTACATTTACAACTGGGCGTCTATGCTTGAACGTATCCAGGACGCGCAGCGTGCGGGGAACACGAATTACGTGTCACTGTTCAAAAAGGCCGAAAAGAGCCTGACCACTGCCATAAGCAATTTCAACAAATCTCTCGGAGCCGAATAAGACACACCCTAAAGCGCCGTGCCGTGACATAAGCTGTCGCGGCACGGCGCTTAAAAACATATTGATTATCGGAGTATTTTCTGTTATAATCAGAATGAAAAAGCCGCAACGGAGGGAGTTATGTCCCCGAAAAACTATCTTGATCTGCAAAGCATTCCCGACTACCTGTTCATTTCAAAAAAGCACCTGCCCGCCGGCGCTCACCATACGAACAGAGTAAGCAACGTCGATATTCTCCTGATAGTGGTGTCCGGCACGCTGTGCTTTGAAGAGGACGGACTGCCTGTTCAGGTACACGAGCACGAATACTATATCCAGATGAGCGGTAAGCACCAGACCGGCAGCATCCCGACACAGGAAGCGGAGTATTTTTACATAAATTTCAGCGGCAGATTTACCGACAACCGGTTTCAGAGCCTGCCGCTCCGGGGCAAATTCGACGACGAAAAAATCACTGAGTACTGCGAAACTCTCAAATTCGAAGAGGAAAAACGCAAAATGGGCTTGACGCACATGGGACTTTTCGAGCGTCAGACAATATTTCTCAACATAATATGCCAGCTCAACCGCAGGAACTCATCATTGGCGGAGTACCTCTCCGTAGCGACTCAGATGTCAGACTACATCAACCGGCACTTTCGTGAGAACATATCGCTTGACGATCTGACGGAACTCGTATCCTACTCAAAAAAGCACATTATCCGTATTTTCAAGATAAGCTACGGAATAACTCCATATCAGTATATACTGATGTGTCGCATCTGCTACGCAAAGCTGTTGCTGACAACAACAGACGTTTCCGTTCAGAGCATAGTACCGCTATGCGGGTTCGGCGACATCGCCTCGTTTTATTATTCGTTCAAAAAGTTCGTCGGCATGTCGCCGGGGGACTACCGCAAGTCCTTTGAAAACGGTCAAACCGAATAGCGCCTCCTTTGCCCCTGCCATATTACATCAATTCACAAAGAAAGCGAGTCTCCCATGAAAACCAGCAACGACACCCTTGAGCTCCGGAACTTAGTCCCGAATTTTCTGAAATTTTACGACCTCGCCGCGCCGTGCGACGGGGAGACGCGGTTTGAGCTGTGGCGGGAGCATTACGGCTTTGCGGCCGTCCCGCCCGGCGAGGAGGGCGCTACGCTCGCGCGGAAGCTGCTCGACGGCGCGTGGGAGAAGTACGCCGCGGTCGTTCCCGGACTGCGGCAGTGGTCGCCGGACAGCGGCAGAGTACAAAAAATTCTGACGGAAATAAAGACCGCTCTCGGCTACGACGGGCCTGTGGACGTCGTGCTGGTCTTTTTCGTGGGCGCATTCGACGGCAACGCCTTCGTCGCGCCGTGCGGCGGGGGCAGGGTTGCGGTCTGCCTGCCGGTCGAGGAGGGCGAGGACGACGTCACGATCGCGCACGAGCTGACCCACCTTGTGCACGGCAGGATAACCGGCTCCGACATGAGCTGGGAGAGGAGCGTGGCGTCGCTGATATTCCAGGAGGGTCTGGCGACGCAGCTTAGCCGTCGCATTGTGCCGGGGCATGACGACGAGGTTTACGTCGAGCACCGCGCGGGCTGGCTGCGCGAGTGCGACGCCGACGCGACGAAAATCCTGCGCGGCATAGCGCCGCACCTCGGGGACTGTTCCGGGGAGAGCGTGCACCGCTTCACGATGGGCGACGGCGCGTCCGGTCACGAGCGCGAGGGCTACTATGCCGGCTGGCATCTGATCGGCGACATGCTAAACGACGGATGGTCGTTTGCCGACCTCGCGAGGGTAGCCGGCGATGCCATGGCGGTGGTTTTGAGGAAGTATATTTGAATTAAAAAAGTTTTTAGGAGTTTTCAGATTGATTTTGCGGTTCTCGCAGGTGGCGACCTGCGGGGACTGCTTTTTTTAAATAGTTCTTTGGCCTTGGCAGGCTCTCGCCGTGGACGGTCTCCGACGGTGGAGAAGTGTACTCGCCGAACGTCGGCGGAAAGCGTTTTTAAAAAAGTTCTTTAGCCTTGGCGGGCTGTCGCCGTGGAGGCCACCGACGGTGGAGAAGTGTACTCGCCGAACGTCGGCGGGACGAGTTTTAACTGTACTTTTCTGCCGCGAGCAGAAAAGTACCAAAAGAGTCGCCCCAGAGAGGGCTAACCTACGGTTCGCCCCCTCTGGACTCCCCCACTCCCGTGGGATGGCTTAGGGTGGACGGAATCCGCCTCCA
>CAKRSS010000060.1 GCA_934401725.1 uncultured Eubacteriales bacterium
CCATAATATCACTCCCTTCTAAAAGTATAATACTACACTTCGGCGAATAAATCAAGGCGAAGCCTTGTATATCATCAATTCCGTAGGAATTGCATATCATCAACACGGAGTGTTGTATATCATCATTGCGAAAGCGGTATACAGCCTACGGCTGATGATATACACGCTACGCGTGATGATATACGCCTAACGGCGATGATATACCATTGCTTTCGCAATGGATAAAAAAATCAAGCAACCTTTTGGTTGCTTGATTTTTTGGCTGCGGCACTAGGATTCGAACCTAGGTAATGACGGAGTCAGAGTCCGTTGCCTTACCGCTTGGCGATGCCGCAATGTTTGATTGACAAGCCGTATTATATCAGAATATTCTCCGTTTGTCAAGTGCTTTTTGGAAAATAATTCGCCGTGGAGGGCTCTTTTTTCACTATATTTTCTCTCCGGCGCGCCGTTTTTATACATTTCCGGCGCAAAAGAATATACTGTCGCGGGAGGTGATTTCAAATGACGCTGTCAGAAGTCCGTGCGCCGCGGAGTGTACGGCTGGCGGGACTCGCGGACGAGGTTGCGTGGCTGGACAGTCTCGGCTTTCTGCCCGGCTTCTCTATTATGGTGCTGACCAACACCCGCATCGGTGTGACACTGCGGCTGGCGGGTGTGACATACGCGCTCGGACGGCGCACCGCCGGAGCAATCCGCGTCGAATAGCCGCGCGCCGCGACGCATATAATGTGAGGACAACCGCCCGCATTCCTCACGTCGCGGGCGCTGAGGAGGTACACGCATGGCCGAAACACGTCATCGTGCGGCGCTGGTCGGAGCGCCGAACTGCGGCAAATCCAGTCTTTTCAACCGGCTCACCGGCGGGCACGCCTACGTCGGCAACCGTGCCGGCGTGACGGTCGGCGCGCTGAGCGGCAGCATACCGGCGTCCCGTCTGCCGCGCTGCGGCGGCGCGACACTTACCGACCTGCCCGGCATTCGTTCGCTGACGCCGACCGGCGAGGACGAGGCGGTCAGCTGTCGCGCACTATGCAGGACGCCGCCCGAGCTTATCGTCAACGTGCTGTGCGCGACGACGCTCGAGCGCTGCATCGCGCTGACGCTGGAGCTTACGGAGGCGTTTCCGGACACGCCGCTACTATGCGCTGTCAACATGTGTGACGAGTTGCGCGCGAGCGGCATTGAGTTCGACGGCGCTGCCCTGTCCCGACTGCTCGGCGTGCCCGCGCTGCCCGTGTCCGCCGCGACCGGCGAGGGCATCGACCGCCTGCTCGAAGAGATGGACAGTATGCTGTCATACGCACCGTGGCGAGTGGGGAGCGGAGAAAACAGCAGTTCCATTCACACCTCCCCAAAAAATCACACATACCATACCTGCCACACTAGCCATACCGACCGCGCAAGCCGCGCCGCCAAAGCGTCGCAGATTGCCGCAGCCGTCCTGCGACATACCGACGTGACACAGGCCCGCGTCAAAAGAACGACAGTCTCAACGACCAAATCCGGTGCTAAAAGAGCGGCAGCCTCGGTGCTCGAGCCTACCCGTCCGAGCGCGACCGACCGCGCCGACCGCCTCCTGACCCACCCGGCGGTGGGAATTCCGGCGCTGATTGCGGTGATGGCGGCGATATTCATCCTGATTTTCGGCCCGCCCGGCGAATGGCTGACGGCGGCGTTCGAGTTCGTGCTACTGCGGCCGCTCGAGGCGGCGGTGGAATGGCTCTGCGGGCTCGGACTGCCGCGCTTCGTCTGCCTGATACTGCACCGGTGGGTGGTCGGCGGAGTTGGAGCGGTGGTCTCGTTCATGCCGAAAATTCTCATGCTCTACCTGCTGCTGTCACTGCTTGAGGACAGCGGCTGTCTCGCCCGCGCTGCCTACCTCACCGACCCGCTGACGCGCCGTTTCGGGCTGAGTGGGCACAGTTTTATTTCGGTTCTGCTGGCGTTTGGGTGCAGCGTCCCGGCGATTGCAGCCACGCGGACACTCAAGGACGGCGCCGAGCGCCGCCGCTGCGCCATGCTGCTGCCGCTCATTCCCTGCTCTGCCCGGCTGCCGATGTACGCGGTGCTGTCCGGCGTCGTCATGGGCGGTGTGTACGGTGGGAACGTGTACGGCTGGAGCATCACGGACGGCGGGAGTGGCGTCGGCCTTGCGGGGGCGGGCGCGTGGATACGTCCTCTGTTCATTCTCGCGCTTTATCTCGTGCCGTGCGCGGTATTTCTGCTGCTGTCGGCGATACTGCGACGGGGCGCGCGGCTGCCGCCCTTCATCGTGGAGCTCCCGCGTTACCGCTGGCCGCGGCCGGGGGTCGTAGCGTCGGGAGTTGTGCGGCAGTGCGGCGACTTTCTGCGCCGCGCGGCGGGGACGGTGTTTCTCTCGTCCGGCGTGATATGGATGCTGTCCTGCCTGACGCCCCACTTCGCGCTGACGGACGACCCCGAGGGCAGTCTGCTGGCGTTGATGGCGGGGGCAATCTCTCCGCTGCTACGGCCACTGGGGCTTGACGACTGGCGACTCTGCGCCGCGCTTTTATCGGGGATCTGTGCCAAGGAGGGCAGCGTGGCGACGCTCGGCGTGCTCGCGCCCGGCGCGGGGACGCTCACAGCACGGCTCTGTCGGATGCTGACGCCGTCGGGGGCGGTTGTATTCGGCGTATTTTATTCAATGTACCTGCCGTGTGCGGCGACGGTTGCCGCCATGCGGCAGGAGGTAGGCGTACGCCGGACGGCGGCAGGATTGGCTATGATGCTGGCGGCAGCCTACCTCGCGGCGTTGTGCGTATTGCATATGCACGTGTGCTGACTGGGGATTAAAGGCATCACCGCGCAATGTCCGAGTGGCACACTTGCTTGCATCTTTGCCGTCATATTTCACAAAAATCCTTGTCTGTAGCGCTGCTACAGACTGCGGCTTTTTGTTTCATCTGACGAAAAATCTGACTGCGCAATTGCACCATCGGAATTACGCGGTGAAGCCTAAAATTGATTTTGCGGTTTCCGCAGGGATAGCCTGCGGAAACCGCTTTTTTATGAATAAGTTCTTTGGCCTTGGCAGGCGACCGATGGGGAGAGGCATATGCAATAGCCCACCCTCAATTTCACTTTCCCCTATTGCATTACGCCACAAAATTTGGTATAATAATACGAATACATAGCCGCTCCTGCGGCACGGAGGGAATATGCAAAATAAAAAACGTCCGAATGTGCTGTTTATATTGACCGACGACCAACGCGCGGGCACTATCCACGCGCTCGGCAATGAGCAGATTATCACTCCCAACCTCGACCGGCTCGTGAATGACGGCACCTCCTTCACCGGCGCGCATATCCCCGGCGGAACGGCGTCGGCGGTCTGTATGCCTAGCCGCGCTATGATAAATACCGGCAAAACACTGTTCCGCTTCCTCGATAACGGCAAGACTATCCCCACCGACTTCGCCACCCTGGGCGAGTCCTTCCTGCGCGGCGGCTATAACTGCTTCGAAACCGGCAAATGGCACAACGGACCCGAGGGCTTCGCCCGCAGCTTCAACGGCGGCCGCGACATTTTCTTCGGCGGCATGTGGGATCACTGGAATGTCCCCGTCTGCGACTACCGCGAGGACGGCAAATATGACCACGAAATCCCCTTCGTACCCAACTTCTCGGCGAATATGACGCCCGTCCGCGTGCTCGCGGATAAGATTCACGCCGGCGTCCACTCGACCGAGCTTTTCACGGAAGATGCCGTCGATTTCATCGAAAACTACGACAGCGACAGCCCCTTCTTCCTCTACCTCTCGACGCTCGCGCCGCACGACCCGCGCACCATGCCCGAGAAGTACCGCAATATGTACGACCCCGACAAAATAGAGCTGCCGCCGAACTTCAGGCCCATGCCCGATTTCAGCTTCGGCTGGTCGGATAAGGGGCGGGACGAGGCGACGGCATCCTTCCCGCGCCGCCCCGAGGAGATACGCCGCCATATCGCCGATTATTACGCCATGATAAGCCACATCGACGATTGCGTCGGTCGCGTCCTCGACGCGCTCGAGCGCCGCGGCATGTACGACGACACTATCATAGTTTTCTGCGGCGACAACGGCCTTGCCATCGGTCAGCACGGCCTCATGGGCAAGCAGAACATATTCGAGCACAGCACCGGCGTGCCGCTCATCATGCGCGGCCCCGGCATCCCGCGCGGAGAGCGGCGCGGGCAGTACGTCTACCTGCTCGACATCTACCCCACGCTCTGCCGGTTGTGCGGACTCGATATTCCCGCAAGCGTCGACGGAATCAGCTTCGACTGCATGTTCCGCGACCCTGATGCCGTCACGCGCCCCGAGATTTATTACGCCTTCCAGGCGCGCATCCGCGGCGTGGCAGACGGACAGTACAAACTCATCGAGTACCGCACCGACAACCTCAAGCTCACACAGCTCTTCGACCTCAAAAACGACCCGTGGGAGACTGTCAACCTGTTCGACTTCACGGGCTACGACGGGGTAGTCGCCCGCCTGCGCAGCCGTATGCGCGAGTTTGCGGTCGAGTGGGAGGAGGAGAAGCACGTCTACGGACAGCAGTTCTGGGAGCAGTACCGCCGCTACGACGAGGCGGCGCTGCACGGCGTGGACAAGCCCAAAGGGACTTCAATGGTGAATCAGGTCAAGGATTGGAAGTAAGCAGGGGCTTCACCGCACAATTCTGACAGCGAAATTGCGCAGTGATGCCTACGGGCGCAACCGTAAGCGCGCAACCGCAAGCGCGGTTGTGCCTCAACCAAATATCAGGCTGGCTAAGGAGGCCATTGAAAGTATGAAAAACACAGGTAAAACAAATAATAAAACCGCAAGACGCGCCGCGGCGTTTGCCGCGCTGTCGCTCTCGGCAGTGCTGTTTATGTCGTCCTGCGCGCAGGACGGGCTGTCCGCCTATGAGCTCGCCGTCAAGAACGGACTGACGGGACTCAGCGAGTCGCAGTGGCTCGAGTCTCTCAAGGGCGAGAACGGCAAGGACGGTCGGGACGGCGAGAACGGTCAGAACGGCGCGTCCGCCTACGAGCTGTCCGTGGCCGCCGGATTCAAGGGCACAGCCGAGGAATGGCTGGCCTCACTGCGCGGCAAGGACGGCGCGGCGGGCAAGTCTGCCTACCAGAGCGCCGTTGAGAACGGCTACACCGGCAGCGAGGGCGACTGGGTCGCCGCCATTATGGGCTCGGGCTCGCAGACAGGGACGGCAGGCGTCGGAATCGCGTCGGTTCAGGTGAACCCGGCGCGGCACCTCATCGTGAGACTCACCAACGGCACGGTCATTGACGCGGGCTACATCGGCGTCAGCGACGGAAGCAACAGCGGCAGCGATACGCCCGCCGGGAACATCGACGCCGACGGCTATCTCGTCGTCAACCAGACGGTGGCCGTCACCGCGGGCGCGCTCAACATACGCACCGCCCCCAACACGACCGACAGCAAGGTCGTCACCCACCTCTCCATGGGCACGGAGCTGGTTCGCGTCGGCATCGGGCGCGACGGCAACAAGTGGAGCAAGGTGCTCTACAACGGCCAGGTCTGCTACGCCTCGAGCGCATATCTCGAGGTGGTGTCCGACAGCGGCGCGGTCGACCTCGGCGCGCTTGAGATACCCACCGTCCGCCTCTGCGACACCTACCGCCTGATGGTCGGCCAGCAGATGGCGTTTGAGGCGGGACAGTTCATGGAGAGAACCGGGGAGGGGTACACGGTCTCGTTCTCCTACACGGGCAGCGGTAAGAAATACGTCACGTCCGACGCGATATACATCACACCCACCGCCGCCGAGACGGCGGAGCTCACCGTCACGCTGCGCAAGACCATCGACGGCCGCCCCGTTGTCGTCTACACCAAGACGGCTAAGCTTATCTCGGAGAGCCGGGCGAATGTCAACCTCACGGCGCTTGTCATCGGCGACAGCCGCATCTCGGACGGAACGCTGGTCAACCGGCTCAAGTCGACCTGGGGCGCGTCCATGACGCTCATCGGCACCAAAAAGACGGCCTCCGGCACCGCCCATGAGGGACGCGGCGCGTGGAGCACCTCCAATTACCTCTCCTACGCCACCGCCGTCAAGCAGGACAACCCTTTCTATAACCCCGCAAAGTCGGTGTTCGACTTTGATTACTACCTCAAGAACAACAGCCTGACCTGTCCCGACCTCGTGGTGTTCTATCTCGGCGCCAACGACGGGTACAGCGCGCTGTCCATTGCAAATTACCAGAAGCTCATCGACTCGGTCAAGGCCGCAGGGACTGCCCGCGGCAAGCAGGTGCGCGTTTTTATCATGATGGAGTACCTTGCGCCCGAGGACGGCTTCTGCCTCGGCTATTCCTTTGACGCCGCCTCGATGCGGCACGACCAGGCCGTCTATTTTGACCGCCTGACGACCGCCTTCGGAAGCCGCGAGGGAGAGGGAATATACCTCATTCCGGCGGGTGTCGTCATTGACAGCGGCGCTGACCGCGTGCGCGAGCAGGTGCGCGTCTCCGATTATTCGAACGCTGCCGAGGACGTCATCACCGACGTCGTTCACCTCTCGAAGGTGGGCTACACCAAGCAGGCGGACGTTATATCAGCGTATGTTAACTCAATTTTTGCAGTAAAGTAACACCAGGTTCACAACTTCAACACACGGGGGCATTGACAAAAAAACGTTTTTGAGTTACAATACTGTCAGATGATTTTTGTCTTAAAGTATTCACATGAAAGGTGATTAATCCGAAATGAAAAAGATAATTACGGCCCTGCTGCTTGCGGGCCTGCTGCTCGGCGCGACCTCCTGCGTAACGCGCGGTCCCGGCGAGTCTACCAACACTACCACAAATCTCAAAGACATACTGTCTCAGATTGATGATGAAATCAAAAATCCGAGCAGTACGCCGGTGAGCGAGGTGATTTACAAGGTCAACGGCGACCACGTCGAGGTCGTCGGCTGCAACACCGCTGTCGGCGAGGTCAAGATTGAGTCCGAGTACGAGGGCAAGAAGGTGACTGCCATCGCCGACGAGGCCTTCAACGGGCTGATGACCATCACGAGCATTGTCATTCCCGAGGGCATCACCACCATAGGCGCAAAGGCCTTCATGGGCTGCGGACGGCTTGAGAGCGTCGCGCTTCCGTCCACGCTGACGGAGCTCGGCAGATACGCCTTCTATGGCTGCTCTGCACTGAGTACTGTCGAGATTCCCGTCTCGCTGACCACCATAGGCTCCAACGCTTTCGGGCTCTGCGCCGCACTCAAGTCGTTCACGGTTGCCGAGGGCAGCAAGAGCTTCTCCGCCGTCGACGGCGTGCTTTTCTCGGCCGACAAGTCGACCCTTGAAATTTACCCGACCGCGCGCGAGGACAAGAGCTACGCCATTCCGGATTCCGTCAAGACAGTTGCGAATTTTGCCTTCTCGGGCGCTGTCAGTCTTGAGAGCGTCAGCATGACGGGCGTCACTTCGCTTGGCGACTACACCTTCCGTTCCTGCGCGCGTCTGAAGGACGTCGACCTCGGAACCGGCCTGAAGTTTATCGGTGCGAGCACCTTCCAGAAGTGCACGGCACTGACCGAGATAGTCATTCCCGAGGGAGTCGAGTCCATCGGCTACGTTGACGACAGCAACGAGTGCGGCGCGACCTTCAGTGACTGCACCGCCCTGACGACGCTGACGCTTCCGGCAAGCCTGAAGCACGTCTACCGTCTCGCGTTCAGCGGCTGCACCGCCCTGAGCCGTGTCAACTACGGCGGCACCAACGCCGAGTGGTCGTCGGTGACGATTGGCGAGGGCAACGAGCCGCTCAAGACGATTGGAGTTATTGGAAAGAATTAAGGTAGGTTAAAAAGTGATTTTGCGGTTCTCGCAGGGGTATGCCTGCGGGAGCCGCTTTCTTTAGGCTTCACCGCGTAATTCCGTTGGTGCAATTGCGCAGTCAGATTTTTCGTCAGATGAAACAAAAATTCGCAGGCTGTAGCAGCGCTACAGTCAAGAATTTTTGTGAAATATGACGGAAAAGATGCAAGCAAGCGTGCCACTCGGGCATTGCGCGGTGATGCCTTTAATAAATAAGTTCTTTGACCTTGGCAAGCGCGCGCCGTGGAGGCCACCGACGGTGGAGAAGTGTACTTTCTCTGTTGCACAAGAGAAAGAAAGCGGTTTCCACCGGACGTCCCGGCGGAAACCGCAAAAATCAATTTAAGGCTTCACCGCGTAATTCCGTTGGTGCAATTGCGCAGTCAGATTTTTCGTCAGATGAAACAAAAATTCTTGTCTGCAGCTCCGCTACAGCCTGCGAATTTTTGTGAAATATGACGGAAAAGATGCCCGGCAAGTGTGCCACTCGGGCATTGCGCGGTGATGCCTTAACCAATTACGCATACGTGCATATGCAATCAGCTCACACACGGAGTGAACCGCCAAACTCACTGATTCGCTTTCTTCAGCAGCGTCTCCCACTCGCCGATGATGGAGCGGTCGGCAAAGTAGTCTATCTTCATGGCGTGGCGGACGCGGGCGAGCGTCTCGTTCGTCGCCTCGACGGCTCGGGCGGTGCTCGATGTGATGATGTCGTATATCGTGCCGATGTCCTTTTCCCACATCTCGCGCTGCGCTCTGATGGGGCTCAGCGTCTCCTCGAGAACGTTGTAAAGAAACTTCTTGCAGGTGCCGTCGCCGAGACCGCCGCGGCGGTAGTGCTCCTTCATCTCCTCGAGATTTTTGTAGTCGGGCAGGTACTCGGCGAAATGCTCGTCGGTGCAGAAGGCGTCAAGATAGGTGAAGACAACGTTGCCCTCGGTGTGGCCGGGGTCGCTGATCTGCAGGTGCTGTGGGTCGGTGTACATCTTGCCGTTGATCTGCTTTTTGAGCGTCGCGGCCGAGTCCGAAAGGTAGATGCAGTTGCCGAGCGACTTGCTCATTTTGGCCTTGCCGTCGACGCCGGGCAGACGGCGCTGCGTCTCGTTCTCGGGTATCATGGCGCGGGGCATGACCAGCGTTTCGCCGTATATACGGTTGAATTTCTCGACGATCTCACGCGCCTGCTCAAGCATGGGCAGCTGATCCTCGCCGACCGGCACAACGTTTGCGTCGAACGCGGTGATGTCGGCCGCCTGCGAGACGGGATAGGCGAAGAAGCCGACCGGCAGTCCCTCGTCGGCGAACCCTCTCATCTGAATTTCAGCCTTGACGGTGGGATTGCGCGACAGTCTCGCGGTGGTCACGAGGTTGAGGTAGTAGAATGTCAGCGCGTGCAGCGCCGGAAGCGCCGACTGGACGCATATGGTCGACTTGGTCGGATCAATGCCCACGGAGAGGTAGTCCAGCACGACGTTTATGATGTTTTCTCTGATCTTGCCGGGGTTGTCGGCGTTGTCGGTCAGCGCCTGGTCGTCGGCGATGAGAATGTATATATCGTCAAACTTTCCGGAATTCTGAAGCTCGACGCGCCGCTTGAGCGAGCCGACATAGTGTCCGAGGTGCAGCCGCCCGGTCGGACGGTCGCCGGTGAGAATTATATTTTTGTTGTTCATTGATGCTCTCCGTAAATTGAAATTTGTCTATCGAATTATTATAGCATTGTTTTGCGGAAAAGTCAACTCACGGGAAAGGATTTCAGGCAAAACATAGAGTTTGCGGTTATGTGCCCTCCGAACTGGCCGTAGATATTATACAAAGCTATCGGCAAAAAATCAAGAATTCATTCGTCTCAATTTCCGCAATTCTTGCCGATAGCGGCAAGGCGCGGCGCGGCCGCGGTGGTCGTGGTTGATTTTTTCCGTTCTTTGCGGTAAACTATTGCTGTAAATATTAAAGCACAGGTTGAACTGCGCCCGCAAAATACTTGGTGTGAAAATTCTGAAACAGGATGTATAATCAGGTTACAAAAGCGCTTTTGAATTATCGCAAAGGAGAAAATTTATGTCCATTGGAGCTACAATCAAAAAACTGCGCCGCGACAGAAATATCACGCAGGAGCAGCTCGCCGAAATGCTGGGTGTTTCCACGAATGCGGTCTCTCAATGGGAGTGCGACAAGACCGCTCCCGACATTTCGCACCTGCCGGTGCTGGCAAACATTTTCGAGGTCAGCGCCGACGTCTTGCTTGAAATCGACATCGCCAAGAGCAGGAAGCAGTCCGAAATCAAAGAATTCACCGAAAAGTACGCCGCGCTTTGCAGTCAGGGGCAAACGGAGGAAAGATTAAAGCTCGCTCGTGCCCTGCAGAAAAAATATCCGAACGACGAAACTGTACGCTATTACCTTATGCGCGCCCTGCAAAACCGGGATGTCGACGAAAACTTTGACGAGATAGTCACGCTCGGCGAGCAGCTCATGGAGTCCACAAATGCGGAATACCGAACGGGAGCCATCCGAGGCCTGTGCTTCTCGTATTTGCACAAGGGCGACAGAGTGAAAGCGCTGCAATACGCGGATATGATACCTCCCGCGGAAGACCTCCGTCTGCACGTGCTTGAAGGAGGGGAGCTCGTCCGGCACTGCCAAAAATATTTCTGGCAGGTGTGCAACCAAATGTATCTTTATGCGAAATATCTGATCGATTGCAAGGACGCCGGATACACACCCGAGGAAAAGCACTCGATGTTATCGCTCGTGTACGACGTCTACCATATGGTCTTTCCCGACAAAGATTTCGGACTTTGGAACGAGCGGCTGGCAAAGATTTGCCTTCTTATGTCAATTGAGAGTGCAAAAGCCGGGCAGCCTGAAAAAGCGATTGAAGAGCTTGAGAACATGGTTAAACATCTTGAAAATTACAACAGCAACCCGGAAATATCTCACACTTCCCTGCTCGTCAACAGAATAAAAGCAAGTCAGGGCGACATCAAAAAACACTCGGAAGAAACGTACGGTCATATGTATCTTAGATACCTCAATAACAAAGAAAACGAGGGCATATTTGTTTTTGCAAAGGACGATTGCCGTTATCTGGGCATCAAGGAGCGCCTTTCGATGCTTTAATATGAAAAAAGCCCCGAGGCCATCCTCGGGGCTTAACACATATTGAGCAAACAGCGCCTTTGCATTTTTCACAGGTCAACCGCCTAATCCCTTGTATACTCCACGCTGTCGTAAGAGAGAAACGGCGCAACATCGACGTTTGTGACCAACTTGCTGTTCTCCCTCAAAACGAAAAACGTGATTACAAGCGCAAGCGACAGCAGCACAACAGCCGCCTCTGCAATACACCGCACCGTTCGTTGCTTTTTCAGCTTAAGATGCGTGTCCATCCTGCGCCTCCAAATCCAAAGTCCGGAATCGGACCTACAGCCTCGCGTGGAACGCGAGGCGCAGAGGCCTCGCGCCGGGTGGCGCCTCCAAAGCAAAAGAGCATCCCGATGGGATGCTCTTTTGCT
>CAKRSS010000061.1 GCA_934401725.1 uncultured Eubacteriales bacterium
CGCGGCGACAGCTTTGCTATTATATCATATGCCTCCGCTCATGTCAAGGGGTTTCGCGAAAGTTTTTTCAACTTTTTTGAAGCAATCACATTCGTCACTGCCTCTTCGCTCACCCTTCAGCAAAGCGTCACACGCTCTCGTGGACAGCCTGATAATGATACCACTAACTCAACCGTTTGTCAATACCTTTTTTAAAAAAAGTATAAAAAATCGAAAAAGGTCTTACGCCACAACGAAAAAAGCGTTTTCAGGAGTTTCGCGGCGCAAAACAACGGCGTCCGAACCGAGCCGGACGCCGTTTTACGCTGTTCGCTTATTTTTCAAGCATTCCCGTGACTATCTGCCACAGGCGCGCGCAGCTTGCAAGCCCGAGCTTCTCGTCGGGGGTGTGGATGTTCTCGACGTCGGCTCCAATGGAGATCATGTCCATATCGGGTAAGCGCGACTTGATAATTCCGCACTCAAGACCGGCGTGTATCGCCACGACCTGCGGCTCGCGTCCGAGCACGCGACGCGCGACCTCAACGTATCTGTCGCGCAGATGCGACTGCTTTGCGTAGGCCCAGCCTGGGTAGCGGCTGTAATGCTCCACCGAAGCGCCGCAAAGCTCGGCCACGGCGTCAAGGTAATCTATCGATGCCTCGAGCAAGCTCTCCTTGGGCGAACGGCTGGAAAATATCAGGTCGACTTCCCCGTCGGAGGTACGTATAATACCGAGATTGCGCGAGAATTCGGCCAGTCCCGGTATGTCGGCGCTCATACGGATGACGCCGTTCTCAACGGTTCCGACCGCCTCAACGACAAGACGCGTGCTTGCGCAGTTCATCATGCGGGCGGACTTGTCGACGCGCTCGCAGGTCAGCGTGAAGCCTGCGTCATCGGAGACCAGCTCCTCGCGGAGCTTTTCGGCGATGATTGTGGCGCGTGCCTTCATGCGCTCGCTGTCGGCGCAGGTTATGATCGCCTCGCACTCGCGCGGGATTGCGTTGTCCATAAGTCCGCCGTTGAGGCTGATGAGGTTATAATCGGCGTCGCGGCGCAGTGAGAGCAGCAGACGCCCCATCAGCTTGTTTGCGTTGGCGCGGCCGAGCGTAATATCAGCACCCGAGTGGCCGCCCATGAGTCCGGATATACGGATAGACAGCGGCTCGCCTGCCGCCTCCACGAACTCCACCGGCAGCTTAATATCCGTCCGGCAGCCGCCGGCGCAGCCGACGACAACCATTCCCTCGTCATCGCTGTCGAGGTTTATCATGCGGCGCGCGTCGATGCGGCTGTAATCGAAGCCCATCGCGCCGACGAGTCCGACCTCCTCGGAGGCCGTGAACAGGCACTCGAGCGCCGGATGAGCTGCCGCGGCACCATCAAGCAGGGCGAGCATAAGCGCGACTGCCACGCCGTCATCCGCGCCGAGGGTTGTGCCGTGCGCGTGCAGATAGCCGTCCTCGACGTAGAGCTCGAGCGGCTGTGTTTTGAAATCATGCTGTGTATCAACGTTCTTCTCGCAGACCATGTCGGTGTGTCCCTGAATGAGCACCGCAGGCTCATCCTCGTAGCCGGGAGTTGCGGGCTTTTTTATCAGGACGTTGTTGAGCTCGTCTCGGTAGCAGTCAAGGCCGCGCTCGGAGGCAAAATTCTCCAGCGCGTCGGCCACTCCGGCCTCGTTATATGATCCGCGCGGTATTGCCGACAGATCCTCGAAAAAATGAAACAGACATTCCGGCTCATAGCCTCTTATAACGTATTCCTTCATATATTCCTCCCTCCGCGCTGTGGCGCGGACATATAAATTCAATGCACGTCAGGAGTTATCCTCGATGTTGTCGGACAACCGGGACAGCGACTTACCCATTCCCTTCACCACGCAGCACACCGGGTCGTCCGCCACGGCGGCGCGTATGCCGGTGACGTCGGCGAGCAGCCGGTCAAGCCCGGCGAGCAGGCTGCCGCCGCCGGTCATGGTGATTCCGTTGTTGATGATATCGGGAATGAGCTCGGGCGGCGTTTTTTCGACCACGCGGCATATCGCCTCGATAATCTCGGAAATCGGATCCTTCATGGCCTCGAGCATTTCGCGCGAGCTGATTGTGATTTCCTTGGGCAGTCCCTCGGTCATGCAGCGACCGCGGACCTTCATCGTCTTGATGTTTTTGTGCTCGTAGACAGCTCCTATGCGTATCTTGATCTGCTCGGCCGTGCGCTCGCCGATGTGGACGCGGTACTTGTTCTTGACATGGCGCACGATGGCCTCGTCGAACTGATCGCCCGCCACCTTTATCGACTCGGACACGACGATTCCGCCGAGCGACACGACCGCCACGTCGGTGGTTCCGCCGCCGATGTCGACTATCAGGTGCCCCTCAGGCACGTTGACGCGGCACCCCGCGCCTATCGCCGCCGCAAGCGGCTCGGAAATCAGCTGTACCGACCGCGCGCCCGCCTCAATTGCCGCGTCCATAACGGCGCGCCGCTCGACGTCAGACACACTGCCGGGGATGCATATCATAACACGCGGACGGAAAAACATGTCCCCGCAGGCCGCCTTGATAAAATACTCGAGCATGTGCAGCGTCACGTCGTACTGCACCACAACGCCGTTCTTAAGCGGGCGAATGGTTTTAACGCGCTCGGACGTGCGCCCCATCATGGTCTGAGCCTCGCGGCCGACCTTGAAGATTTTGTTGGTCTCGGTGTTTATGGCCACCACGGACGGTTCGTTTATCACCACGCCGCGGCCTTCGACGTAAACGAGCACCGTCGCGGTACCCAGATCTATTGCAATATCACGGCTGCCGAAGCGCTCGGACAGGTTCTTGAATACTCCCACACGATACTCCTTCACATCAGAATTTCAGTACTCTATTATTATACAATAATTCCCGCAAAAAATCAATATGATTTTCAAGGCTTCACCGCGTAATTCCGAGGGCGCAATTGCGCAGTCAGATTTTTCGTCAGATGAAACAAAAATTCGCAGGCTGTAGCAACACTACAGACAAGGATTTTTGTGAAATATGACGGAAAAATGCCCGGCAAGTGTGCCACTCGGCCATTGCACGGTGATGCCTCAGTTATGCTCACTCACAATTGATTATGTTCCGTCACAGTCGCGATACAGACCCCGACGACCTCCGCCGCGCCAGCGCCGAGCAAAAGCGAAGCGCATGCGCTCATAGTCGCGCCGGTTGTCACGACGTCGTCGACCAGCGCCACCACGCGGCCGCGCACGTCGACACTGCCGTCAAGGCTTACCGACTTGCCCGCGTTCCATACGCGCGCCGAGTATCCGAGTGTCTTCTGCGCTCTCGCGCTCGCCAACCGACGGCGCGTCAGCGGACGGCAAAGCTCAAATCCGGTCGCCGCCGCAATCCCCCGCGCAAGCTCCTCGGCCTGGTCGAAGCCATGCTCACGCCGTGCCCGCCGCGAACGCGGGCAGTAGGTAATCAGCGTGTCCTGCGGCAGCTCACGCATAAGCGCGGGTGCCAGCTGTGCGGCAAGAAAGGCGAATCCGTCGCGGTTGCGGACGCGCTTGTTGTTATTCACAAGCCGGTTGATGCAGGCGTGCGGATCGGCAGGGTCGTAGCCCGCGAGCTTTACGACGCGGCGCACGCCCGACCCGGCGAGCATCCGCTGTGCGCAGCGGCAGTCAAGCATAGGACGCCCGCAGATCTCGCACGTCTCGAGCTTGGCCGCTTCAAACGCACCTCGGCAGTTGCGGCAGAGCACCGCCTCGCCGCCGACGGCGTTGTAGGGCAGCAACTCACCGCAGCTGATACACGCCGGCGGAAACAGCAGCCGCCGAACACGCGTGCGAAACGACAGTTCCGCGCCTTTGAGGTTGCTTTTCCTCACCTCATACCTCCTCACGCAGCATCGCGCAGAGACCGGTATAGCGCAGCGCCGTGCGGTTGTTGTTCACCATGCTAGCGACGATGTCCTCGCGGCCGACGATGATAACCATGCGCTGTGCGCGCGTCACGGCGGTGTAGAGCAGGTTGCGCGTGAGCAGCACCTGCGCCGCGCCGTAGGCCGGAATTATGACTATCGGATACTCGCTGCCCTGACTTTTGTGAACCGTTATCGCGTAGGCGTGCTCAAGATCCTCAAGCAGCGAGAAGTCGTAGACGACGTGCCTGTCGTCAAACTGTATCTCAAAGCTGGACGACTCGGGATTTATCGCCTGTATGACGCCGATGTCGCCGTTGAAAACGCCCAGTCCCTCGCTGTCGGGGCGCGTCCAGGCCAGCTCGTAGTTGTTGCGCACCTGCATGACGCGGTCGCCGACGCGGAAGTGCGTCTGGCGGAACTGGTACTCGCGCTTGCCCGGCTCCGGCGGATTCAGCACGTTCTGCAACATGACATTGAGGTTTTCCGTACCCGCAATGCCGCGGCGCGACGGCGATATAACCTGAATGTTGTCGACAGTGCCCGCGCCGTAGCTGCGCGGCAGACGGTTGCGGTAAAGGTCGGCAACCGTCGCGGCAATGTCGTTGTCGGACGAGCGCGGCAGGAAGAAGAAATCGTTGTTTTTGATGCCGAGCTCGGGCATTCTGCCCTCGTTGATGGCGTGAGCGTTGGTGACAATGAGGCTCGCGCCCGCCTGCCGGAATATCTCGTTGAGCCGGACGGTCGCAAAGCGCCCCGACTCGATAATATCGGCCAGCACGTTGCCAGCGCCGACAGACGGCAGCTGATCCGCGTCACCGATGAGCAGCAGTCTTGCGCCCGGCTTTATGGCGCGCAGAAGACAGCCAGTCAGCGAACTGTCGAGCATGGACGCCTCGTCCACGATGATGACGTTTTCCTCGAGCGGATCCTGCTCGTTGCGGCGGAAGCGGTCGCCGGACTCGTCCCCGAACTCCATCTCGAGCAGACGGTGCACGGTTTTCGCCTCGCGCCCCGTCGCCTCGGACATGCGCTTCGCCGCGCGCCCGGTCGGAGCCGCGAGCGCGACGCGCAGTCCCATGCTTTCGAATATATCAATCAGCGCCTTGACAATGGTCGTCTTGCCCGTGCCGGGGCCGCCCGTCAGGACGAACACGCCGTTGACCAGCGCGTCGGAAATGGCGCGGCGCTGCATGTCGGCATAGCTTAAACCGTTCATGCGCTCCTCCTTGGAGATGAACGCACGCACGTCGCCCATATCGACCGCCGGGCACAGCTTGTCCAGCAGCACCAGCTTCGACGCTATGTATTTTTCGGTCTCGTAGGCGTAGGGCAGGTAGATATAGCGCACCCGCTCGCGCTTCTCAGCGATAAGACGGCGCGCCGCAATTGCATCGCCGAGCGCTGCGGCGGCCGCCGCGGGCGTGCAACCGAGCAGCTCGGCCGCCGTCGCGACCAGCTTGTCCTCCGGAAGGCAGACATGCCCGTTCTGCGCCGCGTTTGACGACAGCAGATAGCATATTCCGCTCATAAGCCGCTCGCTCGAGTCGGCCGGAATCCCCAGCTTGCGCGCCATGAGGTCGGCCTTCTCGAAGCCGATGCCCTCGACCTCGTTGCACAGTCTGTACGGGTTCTGGCGCGCCAGCTCGACGGAATTTCCGCCGTATTTTTTGTAAATCCGCAGCGTCAGCGACGAGCCGAAATAGTCGCGGAAGAAAATCAGCGCGTTGCGCATACCGGACTTTTCCTTGAAGTCCTCGCTCGCTGCCTCAGCCAGCTTCTTCGACACGCCCTTGACGCCCGTCAGCCAGTCCGGGTGATTTTCGATGACGTCAAAGGTGTCCTCGCCGAACTCCTCGACGATGCGCTGCGCCAGCTTCGGGCCGATGCCCTTTATCGTCCGCGACGCGAGATAGCGCAGTATCGCCGTGGTGTCCGCCGGAAGCGCGCGCTCGAACTGCTCGGCCTTGAACTGCCTGCCGTACTTTGCGCTGTGCACCCACCGGCCGAAAAAGCAGGCCGTGTCGCCCTCGCTGAGATACGGCATAATGCCGACAACCGTGACCGGCTCCTCGCCCTCCGTCTCAGTCTCGACGGCGCACACCATGTACCCGTTTTCTTTGTTGGAGTAGATAATGTCCTCCACCACGCCGTCAAGGCGGATAAGGCCTCCCTCATTCTGTTGATTGACGTTTTGTCCGGCCATTTTTCACTCCCCCGGTTTATTTTTCACGCCGTGTCCTTCACTGACACAGCCGCTCTCTCACATAGTAAATTTCAACTCCGTCGCGCACGAGCGCCTCTGCAACATGTCCGTCCAGCTCCACCCCCGGCAGAACCGTGACCGTCACCCTGCCCGCACGGCAAAAGCCGCGGCGCGTCTGGCAGACAATACATCCCAGCTCCTCCGCAGCAAAGCTGCCGTCATATATCAGCGACGTTACCGTGTCGCAGCGGCGGCGCCAGTCGTCCGTCAGCATACGCAAAAGGCAGACTGCACCGAAAACCGCCAGCACGGCAAGAATAATTTCAAACAAAAGCGACATCGCCACCACCTCCGCTCACAGTATATGCAGTCGGACAGCGGCGTGCAACAAGGCGCACCGGCGCGGCAGCGTACCTTTTGGGCCGCCTTACAGCAGTTCGGCCCTGAGTATCGGCGCGAGGTCGCGCTCCTCCCAGCTGACGCCGAGATCCTCACGACCCATGTGGCCGTAGGCGGCGAGCTGCGAGTAAATCGGGCGGCGCAGGTCAAAGCGCTTGATTATGGCCGCGGGACGCAGGTCAAGATTTGCAAGCAGTGCGCGCGAAATCTCCTCCTCGGGCACACGTGCGGTGCCGAACGTCTCGACCATGACCGAGACAGGGCGCGCCACGCCGATAGCGTAAGCAATCTGCACCTCGCAGCGCGTCGCAATGCCCGCCGCGACTATGTTCTTCGCGGCATAGCGCGCCGCGTAGGAGGCCGAACGGTCGACCTTGGTCGGGTCCTTGCCCGAGAAAGCGCCGCCGCCGTGACGGGAATATCCGCCGTAGGTGTCGACGATTATTTTGCGTCCGGTAAGTCCCGTGTCGCCAGCGGGGCCGCCCACAACAAAGCGACCGGTCGGGTTGACGTATATTTTAGTCTCGTCGTCCAGCAGCTCTGCCGGGACGATGGGCTTTATGACATGCTCAATCACGTCGGCACGTATCTGCGACAGCTCGACGTCGGGGCTGTGCTGCGACGACACGACCACCGTGTCGACGCGCGCAGGTACGCCGTCGTGATACTCGACCGTGACCTGCGTTTTGCCGTCAGGGCGCAGGTAATCCATCACATGCTCGCGGCGGACGAGCGTCAGCTGCTTCGCCAGCCGGTGTGCCAACGAAATGGGCAGCGGCATGAGCTCGGGCGTATCGTCGCAGGCGTAGCCGAACATAAGTCCCTGGTCGCCGGCGCCGATGTCGAGGCCGTCTCCCTGCCCCGCCTTGGCCTCAAAGCTCTTATCGACGCCGAGCGCGATGTCAGGCGACTGCTCGTGAATCGAGCTGATAACAGCGCAGCTGTCGCAGTCGAAGCCGTATTTTGCGCGGTCGTAGCCTATCTCGCGGACGGTCTCGCGCACGATGTGCTGAAGATCGACATAAGCTTCAGTCGTTATCTCGCCCATCAGCGCAACCATGCCGGTCGTGCAGAAGGTCTCGCACGCAACGCGCGCCACGGGGTCCTCGCGCAGTATCGCGTCAAGGACGGCGTCGGAAATTTTGTCGCAGATTTTGTCGGGATGTCCCTCTGTCACCGACTCAGATGTAAAAAGTGTTTTCTTCATTTCGTATCTCCGTTAATAAATTTTCATCAAAAAAGGCTCCGCACAGACGGAGCCTCAATCTCTCATCTGTCAGGATTTAGCACCTTGCCTCGCGGTAGGTTGCTGTGACATCAACAGGCCTGTCCTTACGTCACTCTTGATAAGAATCATATTCGATTATCACTCTGCAATATCCGAAGGAAGGCTTGCTTCGCCCCCGCGGCATAATGATACCACACCGCGTCAATTTTTGCAATAGCCGCAGAGAAATTCACGCAAAAAATCTGAACGCTGCCACGATTCCGTAAGCGCCGAGCGTCATAATCACGCCCGCTATCATGACACCGATGAGCGTCGACAGCAGCGCCTTCCAGAATTTCATATTGATAGTCGCCGCGACGAGCGAGCCCGTCCACGCGCCGGTCACCGGCAGCGGTATAGCGACGAACAGCGCCACGCCCCAGAACGAATATTTCTCGATTTTCGGGCGATTCTTCTCGGCCTTGCGGTTGATCCAGTTGCCGAGACGGTTAAAAAATCCGACCTTCGACCCCGCCATCCAGTCAAGAATTTTGCGGATGAACAGCAGTATGAAGGGCACCGGAATCATGTTTCCGACGACCGCAAAAATATAGCTCTGCCACCACGGCAGTCCGAGTCCTGCGCCGAGCGGAATCGCGCCGCGCAGCTCGATTATCGGGAGCATCGAGCACAGGATGACACACCATTCCCGGCCCACGGTTTCAAGAAAGAAGCGCGAAATCGCCTCTGTCATAAAAGCCTCCTTATTTGTTCCATGTTATCTGGCCGCCCAGCACCGCGACAAGCAACGCCACACAACCGGCAGCGACCGCCAGCCCGCCGATTATGACAACGAGGCTGCGCACGCCGAAATGATAGCTGCTGTCCCTGCCCTCCTCGGACACCACCAGCCGCATGCGGTGAAGCGCCGCCGAGACCGGCTTGTAAAGCACCATCACCAGCGCAGAATTGAGCAGCGCCTTGATAAAGTTGAACGGCAGAAGCAGCGGCAGAAGCATGCCCTTGACGGTTTCGAGCGATACATGGTAATATATCGGCGTCACAAGCAGGTTCATGAGCAGCATGACCGCCGTCATCGCGACGACAGAGCAGCAGAGTCCCGCCACCGCACCGCTCATGTGACGGCGCAGGCGCGGAGCATATGTGTAAACCGCGCTTGCACAGCCTGCAAACACGGCGCTCGAGACAAAGTTCATCAAAAAGCCCCAGGGTCCCGTTCCGCTGATGGTCACCATCTCAAGAAGCGACACAACCAGCGCGATAACGACACCCGAAAACGGGCCGAAAAGCATAGCGGCAATCGTTATGACGGTATCCTTGATGTCAAACGTCAGAAAACCGCCGATGCCGCTGATACGAAGCGTAAAAACCGTAACATAGGCGAGCGCGCAGAAAAGTGCCATCGTCACAAGACGGCGCGCGCCCAGCTTTGAGCTATTGTTTTTCATAAAAAACTCCCATAAGGGGAAAAAAGCCCCGCAGAACAGTCAGCGGGGGGCTTTTCATTTCATCTCATCCGGGCTTTACCGTCGGTGCAGGAATCTCACCTGCTCGGCGCACGAGGCGTTCGCGGACTTTCACCGCCGGCATGGAATCTCACCAATCCCCCAAAATGATTTAATTAATTTGACAAAGCCGCAGCTTTGTGTCAGTAACTGTCCCGGAGGAAAATCCTCCGGGACAGCACAGCTAAAATTACTCGATAATATCGGAAACGATACCGGAACCGACAGTTCTGCCGCCCTCACGGATAGCAAAACGAAGTCCCTTCTCGATAGCGATAGGAGTGATGAGCTCGACGGTCATATCGACGTTGTCGCCGGGGCGGCACATCTCAACACCTTCAGGAAGCTCGATAACACCGGTAACGTCGGTGGTTCTGAAGTAGAACTGAGGTCTGTAGCCAGGGAAGAAGGGCTTCTTACGGCCGCCTTCCTTCTCAGTCAGAACGTAAACGTGACCAACGAACTTGGTGTGCGGGTGAATGGAACCGGGCTTGCAGAGAACCTGTCCACGCTCGATGCCGTTCTTGTCGACACCACGGAGCAGAGCACCGATGTTATCACCTGCTTCAGCCTGGTCAAGCAGCTTGTGGAACATCTCAACACCGGTAACGACGGTGGTCTTCTTCTCATCGGACAGACCAACGATCTCGACAGTGTCGCCAACCTTAACAGTACCACGCTCAACACGACCGGTAGCAACAGTACCACGGCCGGAGATGGAGAAGACGTCCTCAACGGGCATCAGGAAGGGCAGGTCAGACTTTCTGTCAGGAGTGGGGATGTAGCTGTCAACAGCATCCATCAGCTCCCAGATAGGAGCGTATACGGGATCTGCGGGATCGGTGGAAGCACTCTCGAGAGCGGCACGGGCAGAACCACGGATGAAGGGGATGTCATCGCCCGGGAAGTCGTAGGAGGAGAGCAGGTCTCTGGTCTCCATCTCGACGAGGTCGAGCAGCTCGGGGTCGTCAACGAGGTCGGTCTTGTTCATGAACACAACCAGTGCGGGAACGCCAACCTGACGAGCCAGCAGGACGTGCTCACGGGTCTGCTGCAGAGGACCGTCGGAAGCAGCAACCACGAGGATTGCGCCGTCCATCTGTGCAGCACCGGTAATCATGTTCTTGACGTAGTCAGCGTGGCCGGGGCAGTCGACGTGAGCGTAGTGACGCTTCTCGGTCTCGTACTCAACGTGTCTGGTGTTGATTGTGATACCTCTTGCCTTCTCCTCGGGAGCGTTATCGATCTGGTCGTATGCCAGGAACTCGATGTTACCGTTCTTCAGAGAGAGGGTCTTGGTGATAGCAGCGGTCAGAGTGGTTTTACCGTGGTCAACGTGACCAATAGTACCAATGTTAACGTGGGGCTTAGTGCGTTCAAACTTAGCTTTTGCCATTTTTGATTTATCCTCCATTAAATATTTTATCAGGCTTTGTGTGCGTTGGAGATTATGGTCTCCTGAATGGACTTGGGAACCTCGGCGAAGTGGCTGGGCTCCATAGAGAACTGGCCACGGCCCTGCGTGTTGGAGCGCAGCGCGGTAGCGTAACCGAACATCTCGGAAAGCGGCACCACAGCGGTGATCTCCTGTGCGCCGGGGCGGGTCTCCATGGACTGGATCTGACCGCGGCGGGAGTTGAGGTCGCCGATGACGTTGCCGGTGTAGTCATCGGGAGTGATGACTACAACCTTCATGATAGGCTCGGTGAGTACGGGGTCTGCCTTTCTCATGGCCTCCTTGAACGCCATAGAACCGGCGATCTTGAATGCCATTTCGGAGGAGTCGACCTCGTGGTAAGAACCGTCATAGAGCGTGACCTTGACGTCCACAACGTTGTAGCCGGCAAGAACACCGTTCTGCATAGCGCCCTGAATACCGGCGTCGACCGCGGGGATGTATTCCTTCGGAATAGCACCGCCGACGACCTTGCTTTCAAACAGGTAACCGGCGCCCGGCTCATTAGGCTCGAGTATGATCTTGACGTGACCGTACTGACCCTTACCACCGGACTGACGTACAT
>CAKRSS010000062.1 GCA_934401725.1 uncultured Eubacteriales bacterium
GCATAAATGACAGCTTCTTATATTCCTTTGCATTTTGTCCGAATTTGGTTCCGCCGTATACCTCATATTTTCTTCCGCTTTTCAGGGCTTCTCTCACGGTATCCAGAGACAGTGCTTCGCGAAGGCTCTCTGCTTTATCAAAATTTGCATGCTTCTCTATAAAACTCCCGGCAAACGCGGCATAATCATAGTTGCGCACGCTGCTCGTCATATCCTTGCCCCCGGAATAAATCAACTGATAGACTCCGTTTTTCAGATCAAGCCGTAATACTGCATCAAAAGAGGATCTGATAGATTCCAACAAGAAATCCCGTTTCGTTTCTTCTGTCATTGTTGTTCCTCCTTTTCTGAATTGCGGAATTTATGATAAAAACATAAGAAAAGCCTGTCAGAAAAAATATCCTGACGAGCCTATTGGCAACGACATACCGAAGACACACCGTTTTATGTACCTTGGAAATTTCCTTCGTAACCCGGTTGCCACAGCGACCTTCACTCTTTCGCCCCATCTGGCTTTTTGACCGGTCTTTGGCTTTGACACCAATGCTTTTGCATGCATACTGTTTTCTATTATTGTATCATAGTTGCCGAACTATTTCAAGTCCTTCTTCATCCAATCATCCGGTTTTTCATAATTCCTGTCGTCGACCTTTGGTAGCAAAGCAACTGCTTTTGCTGATGTTCGCTCTCCAGCGCGGATAGCTTTCCGAATTTGCGTTTTCGTCTTTACAGGTGAAGCCCCCGCCTTTGATATGTACCCAATTTTCCGGACACAGTCGGTAGAACTGAATAATTAGTTTCTCATCATGGATGCTTCCCGAAATATAGCGGGAGGCATCCATTTTGTTTTGGCTTGAATTCTTCTGTAGTTATAGTAATCAATATAGTCCGAGATTGCTTTTGAGAAGACCTCAAAAGAGTCTCGGTTGCGGCGGAACCGGGCACGTGCGCTGCCTCGTCCTTAATGGTTCTGTTTACTTTCCCATCCACGGTATCCTCCCAAGCCGAGGTACCGGGATACTCATCTTCAATATACTCCGCCGCAATGGTATATCCGTGTTCGTCCTCGGTCACCTGAAGCGGGTTTTCGGAGTAGTTCTCCCCTTTGAAAGAGTTCGACTGCCTTTCCAGAAAAATGGCTTGCTTATATTCCTCCAAAGCTGCCGCCATCGCCGCTTTGACATTGCAAGTGCCTTTTCCTTTTGCTCCCCTGTGTACATAATCCATTCCTTTCTTCCTGTCCAGGATTATGTCCGCAGGCCCTTATCAAGCTCAAAGGAAATTTCATTAACTATAGTTTCTTTACAAGCTCTTTACTGCCCCTATTTGTCCTCGACGCCCGGTGCTGCCAAAACATAAAATATGCACCTCCAAAAGCGTCTAACTTTTGGAGGTGCATATCAATCGGCTGTGCTTTTTATTTTGTGCGTCCGCCGCAGCGGGCGCACAATTTTTATTCAAGCTCAAACGCTCCGGTGTAAAGCTGATAGTAGGTTCCCTTTTCGGCAATCAGCTTTTCGTGGCTTCCGCGCTCGATTATGCGGCCGTGGTCAAGCACCATTATGACATCGGAGTTCTTGACAGTCGACAGGCGGTGCGCTATAACGAACACCGTTCTGCCCTCCATCAGCTTATCCATGCCGCGCTGGACGATTGCCTCGGTTCGCGTATCGATGGAGGACGTAGCCTCGTCAAGAATCATGACGGGCGGGTCTGCGACTGCGGCGCGGGCTATGGCTATCAGCTGGCGCTGTCCCTGTGAGAGGTTTGCGCCGTTGTTGGTAAGCTCGGTGTCATATCCGCTCGGCAGACGGGTTATAAAGTCGTCTGCACCGGCCAGCTTTGCGGCCTGTATGCACTCCTCGTCCGTCGCGTCAAGACGACCGTAGCGGATATTGTCCATCACGCTTCCGGTGAACAGGTTGGTATCCTGAAGCACGATGCCGAGCGAGCGGCGCAGGTCGGATTTCTTTATCTTGTTGATATTGATGCCGTCATAACGTATCTTGCCGTCGGCAATGTCATAGAAACGGTTTATCAGGTTGGTGATAGTGGTCTTACCCGCGCCCGTAGCTCCGACAAACGCAACCTTCTGACCCGGCTCAGCGTACACGGACACGTCATGCAGGACGTCCTTACCCTCTTCGTAGGCAAAGTCGACATCCACCATGCGGACGTCTCCGCGCAGAGGCGTGTAGGTCAGGCGGCCGTCGCCGTGGGGATGCTTCCATGCCCAGTGACCTGTGCGCTCCGTCGTCTCGACGATGTTTCCGTTCTCATCCGTGCGGCAATTGACCAGCGTAACGTAACCGTTATCGTCCTCCGGCTTCTCGTCCATAAGGCTGAAGATACGCTCAGCACCCGCCATAGCCATGACGATGGAGTTTATCTGCTGCGACACCTGATTGATGTTGCCGGTAAACTGCTTGGTCATGTTAAGGAAGGGCACCACGATGTCGATGGTAAAGCCCAGCCCCATAAATCCTCCGGCTGTGATAAGGCCGCGGAAGCTGACGTTTGGCAGCCCCGAGAGCAGCAGCACACCGCCGACGATGGCGCATATAACGTAAAGCACGTTGCCTATATTCATTATGATAGGACCGAGAGTATTTGCGTAGGCGTGTGCACGGTAGCTGTCGTCGCACAGCTCCTCGTTGATCTTGTCAAAGCTCTCGTTGACCTTGTTTTCGTGGCAGAAGACCTTGATGACCTTCTGACCGTTCATCATCTCCTGAATAAAGCCCTCGGCTTTACCGACCGTCTTTTGCTGACGCACAAAGTATTTGGCCGAGCCACCGCCAATCTTCTTGGAGACAAACACCATCACGCAAATACCGAGCAGGACTACCAGCGTCAACGGTATACTGTACCACAGCATAATTCCGAGCACCGTTATTACTATAACGGACGACGACAGCAGCGCCGGCAGCGCGCCGGAGACTAGCTCACGCAGCGCGTCGATGTCGTTGGTGTAGTAGCTCATGATGTCGCCGTGCTTGTGAGTGTCGAAATACTTTATCGGCAGATTCTGCATACCGTCGAACATACGGGTACGTAGCTTGTCGAGAAAGCCCTGCGTGATATACGCCATGAGCTGAGTGTAGCAAGTGATAAAAACAATGGAGAGCACGTAAAGCGACGCAAGTATTGCAACCATGGGAAGAATCTCGGCCTTTGCGACGCTCCACTCGAAATTGCCTTCCTCGACATACCGCGTGATTACCGCGAAGACCTTCTGCGTGAATATCGACGGTATCGACGAGACGACTGCCGAGAGTATAATGCAGACAGCTGTGAGAGGGACAAGCACAGGATAGAAGCCTATGAGCATCCCTATGACGCGCTTGAGCACTCCGAGATTCATTTTCGGCTTGGCAGGTGCCGCAACATTTTTCTTACTCATGTTCCTCACCTCCGTTTGTCTGCTGCTCATAGACCTCGCGATAAATATCGCTCTTCTCAAGCAGAGTCTTGTGGTCACCGACCGCGGAAATGCGGCCGTTGTCCATGACTATTATCATATCCGCCCCCTCGACCGACGCCACGCGCTGCGCGATAATAATCTTGGTGGTCTCGGGAATGTAGGAAGCAAACCCGGCGCGTATCAGCGCGTCGGTACGCGTATCGACGGCACTCGTCGAGTCGTCGAGAATGAGTATCTTAGGATGCTTGAGCAGTGCGCGGGCTATGCAGAGTCTCTGCTTCTGACCGCCGGAAACGTTTGTGCCTCCCTGCTCTATCCAGGTTTCATAGCCGTCCGGGAATGAGCGGACGAAGTCGTCAGCCTGCGCCAGCTTGCACGCCTCGATCATCTCCTCGTCGGTGGCGTCCTCTTTTCCCCAGCGGAGATTGTCCTTGATCGTGCCCGAAAAAAGCAGGTTCTTCTGAAGCACTACCGCGACTGCCGAGCGGAGCGTATCGAGATCGTACTCGCGCACATCGACCCCGCCGACCTTTACGCTGCCCTCGGTCGTGTCATACAGTCTTGAAATCAGCTGTATAAGCGACGATTTACTCGAGCCCGTACCGCCGATAATGCCGACCGTCATACCCGACTTTATGTGCAGATTAATGTCAGCCAGCGCGTACTTCTGCGCCTTCTTCGAATACTTGAAGCTGACATCGCAGAAATCCACCGAGCCATCCTTGACCTCGGTTATGGGGTTCTCGGGGCTGCTCAGCGAGCTCTCCTCGTTCAGCACCTCGACAATACGCTTTGCCGACTCGGTCGACATGGTAATGATAACATATATCATGGCGAGCATCATCAGCTGCATGAGCACCTGGAAGCCGTACGTCAGCATCGACGAAATCTCGCCGACACCCACAATGCTTCCGCCGCTGCTTATTATCAGCTTGGAGCCGACAACGAGCACAAATATCATATTGAAGTAAACGCAGAACTGCATAAGCGGGCTGTTTATCGCCACTATGCGCTCGGCGTGCGTGAAGTCACGGCGTATGTCGTCGGCCGCGGCGCCAAACTTGCGCTTTTCGTAATCCTCGCGCGAAAATCCCTTGACCACACGCATCGCGCGGACGTTTTCCTCAATCGATTCATTGAGGCGGTCGTACTTTTTGAACACACGTGTGAACGCAGGCATAGCCTTGCGCGCCACCATAATAAGCCCGAAGGCCAGTATCGGAATGATAATAACGAAGGTCGTCGCCAGCGCCCCGCCCATGATATAGGCCATGACGATTGAGAAAATCAGCATCAGCGGCGCACGTATCGCCGTTCTGATTATCATCATGTAGGCAAGCTGAACATAGGAGACGTCCGTTGTCAGTCGAGTCACAAGCGACGCAGACGAAAACTTGTCTATGTTCTCAAACGAATATGTCTGCACCTTGTGGAATATGTCGCCGCGAAGATTTTTCGCAAATCCCGCCGACGCCTTAGCGCAGGTAAGTCCGGCAATTCCGCCGCAGCAAAGCGACGCCAGCGCAAGAACAAACAGCAAAAGTCCCGTGCGCAGCACGACGGACATATCCACGCCCGCTTCAATCCTGTTGACGAGCTTTGCGGTAATGAACGGGATGAAACACTCAATCACGGCCTCGCAAAGTATGAATATAAACGTCAGAATCGAGGGCAGCTTGTATTCCCGTATACTTTCTGCCAGCTTTTTCAGCATACTTTTCTTCCTTTCTTCAAATTAAAATAGTTTTAACAGTTACAACCGAGTATTATACCACACAACCGGATAAATTGCAAGCATTATTTTACATCTTAATTAATTCTTTTAGTTTGTTGACAACAGACCCCGGCATATGATAAAATTTTTTTGGGCATTTTTCCGGGTACCCGAAAGATTTGCGCGCTTTTTTCGATTACATAGGTGAGAGCACGTGTTATCAACAAAGAAAGGCTGGAGCTTACCATGGATCAAACACAAACAAAGATACTTGAACTGCTCAACACCCGCGACGAGCGCGGGCTCAGTATGCTGTCCGGACACTCGGGGCGACTTCTCACCTCGCTCGCGCGGCGTATACTCGGCTCGCAGTGCGACGCAGAGGAGTGCGTCAACGATGTGCTGCTTGAGGTCTGGAACACCATCCCGCCAAAGTCTCCGGTGTCGGTGTCGTCGTACGCCTGTATGCTGACACGCCGCGTGGCCATCGACCGCCTCAGGCACAACACTGCTGACAAACGCGGCGGCGGCGAGTACTGCGCCTCTCTTGAGGAACTCGGGGACATTCCCGTCGGCGACGACTCGCCGGAGCTTGGCGAGGCCATTGAGTATTTTCTCGGCCGTCTTTCACGCAGCGACAGAATGCTGTTCATGGGACGCTACTACGCCTTTGAGCCGGTCGGAGAGCTGGCCGCGCGCCTTGGAATCAGCCCCGGCGCCGCAAGTCTCCGCCTTTCGCGCATGCGCAACAAACTGCGCGCACTACTTATGAAAAGAGGTATCACGATATGAAAAACAGCGAAATAATGTCCGACGCAATCGGGCGCATCAGCGAGAAGTACGTCAATGAGTACACCGAGTACGCTGAGCACGCCGAGCACACCAAAAGCGGCGAAGCGCCCATAGACGAGCGTGTGAACACCGGTGACAGCTCTCCATCCGACGAGCGTCCAGAGCTCCGTCAAAGCCGCCGGCCCCCGCACCGCAAACGCACAAAAATCGCAGTCATTGCCGCGGCGGCAGTGGTTGCGGTCGCACTCATGGCAGCGATAATCCCCGCCATGCTCCGGCCGGGCATCAACATTCACGACTCAATAAATCCGAACGCGCCCGACTGGGTCAAAGCCGATGTAATCAAGGGCAACGGCGGCGAGAGCATAATGCACGTCGTCAACGGCGCGCTTGACCCTGACGCAGCGACGTATGTCCCGAAAAATCAATACATCAAAGAGCACAAGTCTGCCGCCGAAGCCGTTTTGAAATCCGAACTGGCCTACGCATGGGACATCAATATACGGAATCTAAAGAAAAACACCTCCCCGGACTCGCTGCTTTTCCGAGGCTTTGTCACACAAACCGACACATACAGCTTTGACCGTGACGTCACGGTAATCGACGGGTTGGTCGTCTCGTACGACGCGGCGTCCGGCACAACTTCATACAGGGCATATGGAACCACCAGTGTACAGATCGTGCGCAAGAGAACGGTAGTCAATATCGTCACGGTGCAGATAACCGGAATCATGAAGAACAAAAACACGACCGGCTACGAGGTCGGCGACACCATCCGGCTTTACAGCGAGTACAGCTACGCCATCCCGGACGACTGGCGCGAGGAATACCCGCCCTATCTCGAATGCGCCTCCTGCGCCCCGTCATACGGCGATGCCGAGCTTGTCTTCAGCGCAAACCGCCTGAAGGACAACTCAACATCAATTTCGAGCTCGGTACGCGATGCCGGGATTTTCAGCGGCGACGTGTGGTACTCCGATGCAGTCTGCACCTACGAGGGCTATCTTAACGGAACCTACGATCCTGTGCAAAAGAACTTCCCTGTGGAAGAATAAAAGGCTCAGGCGTGATCGAATAGCGGTCACGCCTGAGTTTTTTTGTTTGTATTTCACTGCAAAATTTATTGGTTTGTGATGTTATCTTGCGGAATACTTCAGCTTACCGGAGGCATCGAGCATCTTGATGAACAGTCCGCCCTGCACCGTGCGGTGTTGGAAGCTGATCTTGTAGCCACTGATAGTATCGTACCAGTCGGTCATGGGCACGCGGGACTGCGACTCATTGTACTCTGCCCACAGCGGAGCGATGAAGCGCTCGAAATCGCGGCGGCTCTGCGCCATGGTGGCGGTCCAGACCAGCCAGTCGGACTTGGTGTAGTCCGCGCGGCTGTCAAGCGGCATACCGTAACGGTTGAAATGGGTGAGGTTGGAAGCGATTTCGTGACGTGTCACGCTCTGCGGGAAGAGGCGGGTGCCCCAAATCTTGTCCCAAACCATGTTGTACTTCATCGAGAAGGTGCCGGAACGGTCGAATGCGAGGCGGTACGAGCCGTCATCGTTGACCGCACGCTCGCACCAGCTCTTGGCCATGCGGACAGCCGCGCGGCGGTATTTGTTGGCCTTGCTGGTGTCGCCGAGCATGTTCATTATTATGGACATACCCTGAATTCCCATGATAGCCTTGAGCGAGAGGTTGCAGTTATGAGCGAGGTGGCCTGCGAAGTCGTCGGTGCAGAGCTGGTTCTCGGGGTCATCACCAAACTTAATAAGATACTGACACCAAGCCTCCAATGTATCGATATGTGATGCTGCAAAGTCGGCATTGCCCTCGGCAAGCACGACGTTGGCCTCCATTATCAGCATGTTTCCGCACTCCTCGACGGGCATCTGCTTTTCAAGCAGCAGCTCACCCGTCGCGCGGTCGAGTCCGTATACCTGACCCTCGACAAGCGGGTATTGGCCTGCATCGTGCGGCGCAAAATCGTATTTCCATGCGTCGGTCGCAGTGAATTTATAGATCGGACGCATCATGCCTTTGATAAGCTCAGGCGCGTAAATCAGGAACATAGGAATGGACGGATAGCTCACATCCACCGTCGCAGCGCATCCGTTGGAGAAGCACTCCTTCGATATGAACAGCACCTCGCCGTCCTCATCGATAACCAGCTTGTGACCGGCTATTACCTGACGGTATGCGAGCACAAGCATATCTGCGTACTTTTCGCCGCCGACCTGGCTTGCTTCCTCATACAGGCGCGCACCGAACGCCTCACAGCGGGCAAGAAGCGCCTCGTACTCATCAGCTGCGGACGCGATAGCCTCTGTGATAGTCGTTCCGTCGTGATTCCACGCGGAGGTTAGATGACTGCCGAAGTAGCTGATACTGGCGACGTCGTCATAAGCGAACATCACAAGGCGCGACTTTCCGCGCTCAAGTGCGAAAGACGCCTGCGTCCAGCCAAGCCCGCGCTCCGTCTTCGACGAGACGTCGGCCACGCCACGCACTGCCAGGTAGAAGTAGCCCCAGTCAATGCGCAAATCGTCTCCGCTGCGGTTGAGCGGATTCTGCACCGAGTTGCCAATGCGAACGGCGGATGCGCCGGGAATCGTCACAGCCTCGCAGACAACCGGGCTCTGCCCTGCCTTGTTGAGGCATATGTCCTCTCTCACGCGAACCTCCGCGCTGACGTCGTGCTCGCGGCCGTCAAGCGACTCCCAGCTGAGCTCGAGATACGACACCGGGCGCGACAGCAGTTTGAAATCGTCGGGCAGCAGCGGCGTCGTGAAGCGGGCGATAAGGCGGATTTCGTCGCTCTCATAGGTCACAAGCGCGTAAAGCGCCTGTATATTTGTCGAAGTTTGTTTGATTTTGTGAGCATTTCTGTCCCCGCCGAGAAAGATATATCTGTTGCCGTCCACGGTTACATAACCGCGAATGGGGTTGACGCTTCCCGTCCAGTGGACGGTCTCGGTATAGTTCAGTACCTCGTCACGCGACCACACTGAAAAATACGGGTCGACTGTGATAAGCGGTATTGCCGGTGCTCTCATGATGGTTCCTCCAGAAATATATAATCATTTTTATACAGCGTAAAATATGTTTTTGTTGCGCAGATCCGGGTCGGTTATGCCGTCGTTTACTGCGTAGGCGTGACGCTCAAGGTCGTCCGTACCTTCAAGCGCGCTGAAGCCCTCGAGTCGCAGCCGCTCGACTATAGCGTGCGAAATGTATTCGATTGTCCGCAGCTTGTCCCGGCTTACGGACATGTCATTCTCCGTTGTCAGCAAAAATCCGAACATCGGCGCGAACCCGCGACCGAAGTCAGACAGCTCACTCAGCGCCCGGAACTGCCACTTGTAGTAGGGCATATAGCGTTTCTCGAGCAGAAACACCGTCGCAATGGCGCTGTTAAAGAACTCTATTATGGCAAGCTGCGCGGCGTATTCGTCTCCGCGCCGCAGACACCGGCCGTAGTTGTACTGCCCCGCCTGCGCCATGAGCACAAGCCGACCGGCCAGCTTTTTCCGTCTTACATCCTCCGGCAGCGACGAAAGCGCATGCCTGATTGACGTCAGCTCGCCGAAATCGTCGCGGAACACTTCCCCGCCGCACAGCTGCACGAGACTGTAATCCGGTATTCCGAACCACTCGTCGCAGTTTTGCGGCAGCCGCGGCATACCGAGCCTGTACGCGAGAAAATCGCGTATTCTGACAACTCCGTGTCGGCTCCCGCCGACCGGCGCAGTGCGCAGTCTCTGCACGCCCATAAACTCGCGCGGCAGCTGCGCATAGGCGCGCTCAAGGCGGAACTCCGCCCGGCTGTCGACAAGCGACTCGTCGGGCAGGAACATGCAGAAGCCGGGCTCAAAATCGTGGTCGCGCGATATTTCGTCATCATAGCCCAGGCACTCGGAGCCGTCCCCGATGAGACCGACGGCGATGAGCCCCTCGTACTCCGGGAATTTTTCGCGTATCATGTCCGCGCCGAACTGTTCGTAGTAGACACGGCAGAGCTCAAGCCCCTTCATTGGCCGGAATTTTCGGCATATATGCGCCGGGCACGCTCGCGAAACTCGCCCGCGTCGAGAAAATAGCCGTAATATTCAAAGGTTGGCGCACATTTTTCGCAGACAAAGGCGTAGTAGCCATCGTGCGGGATACCGGGGGTGTCAAGCAGCTCGCGGGCTCGGTCTATATATTCATTTATGCGCTCCTCGGCCGGAATCAAACCATACCGCGCCTCAGCTTCGTTTGCCATATTGAGATATGTAACCGCCATTTCAAGCTCGCCGAAGCGGTTGTTTGACATGACGTCAAGCGCGCGCCGGTACATCGCCTCCGCCTCGTCATACTGCGCGAGGTCGACAAGCGCCAGCGCCATGTTATTGTAAAGTCCGCCGCGCCGGGCGTCATTCTCGGGGAGCGTCGCCTCGTAAACGGTCATGGCCTCGCGGTAAAGCGGAAGCGCCTCGGCGGCGCGGTCAAACGCCTTGTAGACCGTGGCCGCATTGACAAGCGTTGTGCCGTGTATTGCGCGCCCGACAAGACCAAGCTCGCTGCAAAGCGCAAGCGCGCGCTGCGCCGTCTCTATGGCCGCCTCGCACTTCGACGTCTTGCGGAGCAGTCCCATGAGCTCGTTCAGCAGCACAAGCCGCCCCATTCCGTCACGCCTGATCTCGGACTCACCAATCCAGAAGCGCAGATGTGCCTCCGCACGAACATAATCGTCGCGCCCTAGGTACTCGTCGAGCTTTCTCATGACGGTATCCATCGGTACCGCGCGCTCGCCTGCAGAATAATAAGAATCAAAATTTTCAGCCATCAATTCGTCTGACATACATCCCCCCGTGAAATTTTCTCATCACTCTTATTATACAATACTTTTTTGAAGATTTCAACAAAAAAATCCACTCTGATTGAATCTTTTTTCGCGCAGGCGGCGCGAAGGTGGAAAATGTGAGGTAATCGCCGAGATAATCGGGTTTGGCCAACAAATATTTTGGCATTGTACGCAATGTCACCATACTCTGCGCCGCCGATACTTATTGTTAAAATCGCTGTCATTCAGCTTTATAGCACCTACAAAAACAAAAAAACAGCTTTCACAACATGTGAAAGCTGCTTTTGTCGTTCATTTGCAGTCAAACCAGCAGTCTCCCTGCTCAACGTCCACCGTGAGCGGGACGGGCAGGTCGACCGCGCCCTCCATC